>NZ_JBLRWA010000007.1:0-294347 GCF_048159585.1 Kitasatospora sp. SC0581
GCGCCGGCCCGCCGCCCCCGCCGGTGGGGGGGGTTCCTACGCCGCCGGCCCCTCCTACCCCCCCACGCTGGGGGAATGACGGCGGCCCGTGCCCCAGGACGCCTGGGGCACGGGCCGGAAGGGTGCACTCCGCACAGGTCACGTCGTCAGGTGGTCGAACTCCCCCGCCTTGACGCCGCACAGGAGTGCGCCGAGCGCGCCGGGCGAAGTGGAGAGGACGATGCCGGGGTCATCGCTCTCGCGGATCTGAACAGCTCCGTCGGCGACCGCTGCGACGTAGATGCAGTTGGCGGCGTCGCCACTGAACGAGGACTTCTGCCAGTTGTGGAAGGCCATACTCAGTCCTGTCTCAGATACGCTGCGCGACACGGCGGATGAGGTCGCGGGATGGATCGGGCTGGAGCGCGATCGTCTCCAAGCGGTCCATCACAGCCCGATACTTAATCAACTGCGGCTCAGTGTCGATGAACTCGGATCGATCTCCATCAACCTGGACACTGTCCAATCGTGCGACCTCGGCCTCGAAGTACACAATCCCGGCGCCAGAGCCGGGGTAGCTTCCGGTATCGAACGGAATCACCCGCAGGTCGATGTGAGGTTGCTCGCTTACGGTCAGCAGATACTCCAGTTGCTGACGAGCGACCTTCGGACCGCCGAAGCCTATGCGCAGAGCTGCCTCGTGGACGATCGCAGACAGCGGGACCGGCTGCTCGCCATGGAGCACTGCCTGCCGTTTGATTCGGTGGGAGACGAGGTGTTCCACTTCCGGTGGCGAGAGGGGTGGAACGACGTCCCGAAAGAGCGCGCGAGCGTGTTCCGGGGTCTGGAGGAGTCCGGGGATGTGAATCGCGGAGGCGATCCGCATCGCTTGCGCGTGATGCTCGAGTTCCGCCAGGTCGAGCGCTCCGGCCGGGAGGATCTCGCGGTACTCCTCCCACCAGCCACGCGTGCGGCCGCCAGTCATGTGCGTCAGTGCCTCGATCAGGGCGTCGTCCGCGCAACCGTAGAGACGCGCCAGGGTCCGTACGCGGTCCGCGCTCACCGGGTACCCGCCGGATTCGATGTTGCTGATGCGGGACTGCGGGGTGCCGTGCAGTTCCCCGGCTCGTGTGACCGAGAGTCCCGCCTGCTCGCGCAACCGGCGCAGCTCCGCGCCGAGTCGCCGCTGCCGGATGCTCGGCGGAGTCTTGCTGGGCGGCATCCGCTGTCTCCTCGCTCTCGACCGCCATCGTCGGCGCCCGTCACCCATGGGAGTGGTAGTGATACAGATTCCTCAAAGGCGGTGGACTACATACTACCGACTGGCTACTTTTGACTCTGCGTCATGGATGCCCGCTGCCGGCGGTGACAGCAGTGCGGCGTCCAACTCCCCTACATGTAGGAGACTTCCATGAGCGCTACGCCCTCGCCAAACTCCCGCCCGACCACGCTCCGCCCGCCGGTCGAACCGACCTTCGAGCAGGAGCTGTGCGGGCTCGTGCTCGACACCGCGCCCCGGCTGTTCGCCGTCGTCCAGGTGTGCGGCAACGACGCTGACGGGTGGGTCGCGGCCTGGGGGCTCGCCGACTCGGACGGCCGGAGCCACGTGATCAGTATCGATGGGCGGACGCGGATGACCCTCCCCTCGCCCGAGCGGGCCGTGCGCCACTTCTCCAGGCGGCCGGGCATCACCGCCCGACTGATCTGGCTCTCCCCGCCGGAGGCCGCCACCGTGAGCCATGCCGCTGCGGCCTGAACCTCCCCCCTACTCCCGCTCGACAAAGGCCAGCAGGCGCTCGTTGACCAGCTCGGGCTGCTCCAGGTTGAGTCCATGCCCGGCACGTTCCAGAATCTCCGCCCGCACGCCGGGGATCAGGCGGGTGACCCGCTCCACCACCTGGCGCGGCCGCAGCAGCGCACTGCGCCTACCCACCAGGACGAGCACCGGCAGCTCGATCGACGCCAACTCCTCGTCCGTGAACGGCCGGGCCGGCGGGCGGCCGCCCGGCTTGTAGCTCCGCATGGCGAGCATCAGCGGTGCGATCATCTCGCGCGGCGCGCTCAGTGCCGGGTTGGCCAGCAGCCGGCCGACGGCCGGGCGGAGCGGGCGCGGGGCGAGCAGGCCGAACAGGCCGCCGACCATGTGGGCGTAGAACCGCGCGGGGACCTTCTCGATCCCGCCCGGGTCGAGCGGCGTGACCGAGGCCAGCCGCTCGGGCGCGTGGATCGCCTGGTTGAGCGCCAGCCAGCCGCCGTACGACACCCCCACCAGGTGGACCCGCTCCAGCCCGAGGCCGGCCAGCACCTCCCCCAGCCAGGCCGCGTTCTCCTCCGACCCGGCCGCGACGGCGCGTTGCACGCTGCGACCCGGGTCGTCCAGGGTGTCGATCGCGTAGACGGGGTGCCGCTCGCCGAGCGCCGCGATCTGCGGGTACCAGTTGGACGGGTGCCCGGCGTGGCCGTGCAGCAGGACGATCGGCTCGCCGGTCGTCGCGCCGTAGCGGTGGACGTGGACGCTCCCGTACGCGGTCTCGACGTCGAGTTCCCGGCGCGGGCCCGGCCAGAGTTCCATCGCCCGGTCGTACGCCTCAAGGAACTTCGCCCGAGCCGGCTCGCTGACGAAGTGTCCGACGCTGGTCCTGGTCATGATCCCTCCCTGTTTGATGGTATGGTTGTACCACAAAAAGATCCGGAAGGAACCCGATGCCGAAGCTGGTGGATCACGAGGAGCGGCGGGCCCACATCATCGACGCCCTGCTCCGCTCGGCGGCGAACAGCGGCCTGCACTCCGTCACCATGCGGTCGGTGGCCATCGAGGCCGGCGTCTCGGTGCGCCTCGTGCAGTACTACTTCGACACCAAGGAGCAGTTGCTGCTCGCCGCCATGACCCGGCTGACGGCCCGCATGGGCGAACGCGTCCAGCGGCGCGTCCGCGCGATCGGCGCCACCGACCCGCACGGCATCATCGAAGCCGTCCTGCTCGAAGCCGTCCCCACCGACGAGGAGAGCCGGGCCTTCCACCTCATCCACACCGAGTACGCGGTGCTCTCCGTCACCGATCCGGCGCTCGGCGGGCCCCGGTTCCTCGCCGCGCCCAACGAGATGGAGGCCTTCCTCACCGCCCAGCTGACCGCCGCCCAACAGGCCGGAACCGCCGACCCGCAGCTGGACCCCCGCCAGGAGGCCGTCGTCCTCCTCGCCGTCTCCGCCGGCCTCGGCCTCAGCGTCCTGCTCGGCCAGCGAACGGCGGAGGCCGCCGCCACCGTCCTGCGCTACCACCTCGGGCGGCTCTTCCCCGGCTAGGAATCTGTCCGGTCGATCACGTGACTCACTAGACTCTCTCCTCATCCCGGAGGGGGTGGCTGAAGCAGTGATGACTCGTGAGTCGGCCCTTGCGATGGTGCAGAAGATCATGGATGGGGACTGCTACAACGACGCCGAGATCGACCGCACGCTGGAGGCACTGGACAGGGGTCTTGGCTGTCCGAGCGGCTACGTCAGCGACTTGATCTACTCGGCCGACGGGCCGGAGCCGACAGCGGCCGAGGTCGTCGAACTGGCCCTGGCCCACCGACCGTTCGCGCTGTGAGAACGACAACCGCTCGGACGTGCTTCAGCCAGTGCAGCGCATCGTCACGCGGGCGGGTGAGCCGACGGCCGACGCCCGTACGGGAACCGGTGCCGCTGACAGGATGGCGGCCATGTCGAACACCAGGCGCGTGAAGCCGCCCACCCGTTCCCGGACCGCCCCGGGAACGTCCGTCCACACGATCAAGGTCACCCTGTCCGGCTCCAAGCCCCCGATCTGGCGTCGCCTTCAGGTGCCGTCGGGCACGGATCTGCGGCGGCTGCACGACCTGGTCCAGGCCTCGTTCGGCTGGGAGGACTACCACATGTGGGCCTTCGAGACCGGGCGGGAACGGTACGGCGTCACCGATCGGGACCTGGGGATCCGCAACGCGACGGCGATGCGCCTCGACCAGATCGCCCCCGGCGTCGGCACGCGGTTCCGCTACATCTACGACTTCGGCGACAACTGGGAGCACGACATCCTCGTCGAGGCCGTAGGAGACGCCGAACCCGGTGTCTCCTACCCTCACTGCCTCACCGGCCGACGGGCCGGCCCGCCCGAGGACTGCGGCGGGATCTGGGGATACGAGTACCTCGTCGAGGTTCTCACCGACCCCGGCCTCGAAGAACACGAGGAACGACTCGAATGGCTCGGCCTCGACTCGGCCGACCAGTTCGACCCCGCCGCGTTCGACCCAGCCGAGATCAACACCGCCCTGGCCGACTACACGACCGTACTCGTCCACGACTGAAACCGGACCGCGCCCAGCCGATCGCGCCCCCACCCCCGCCGGGGGGGCGATCAAGACCCTCGCAGGATCAACGCGGTGCTGCACCGGTAGTGCTTTGTCAGGTCAGTGCTGGTCTTGGCCTGGGTCAAAGCACTACAGGAGCCTGACTCTTCGACGGGTTGGTCAGTGGACGACGAGCCGGTTCTGCTCTCCGTCGAAGATGTCAGCCAGGACGTCGGCCTCCCTCCGGTGCCCTTCGAAGAAACCCCGCCGGTCGACGTGCACGACCAGGATGTCGTGGCTGTCGATCACCTCGGAGATGCCCCGGGTCTCGATCGTGTCCGACCACGCGTTCAGATTCCGGCCGAACCACTCCGGCAGCCCGCAGGGCTCGCTCACCGCGTCCCAGAAGTCGTTCAGTGTCTCGATCCGCCGACCGCGCAGGTCGACTATCAGCTCGCTGTCCGTCATCCCAGCAGGGTAGCGAGCCGACTGCCGGCCAAGAGACACACTCCGACCGAGGAAGCCTCGAGAGTGCTACCGGCCGGCGGTGATCGACGGCTGCCCGACGGATGCCGGACCGACCCGGTCGACGCGGTCGTCAGAAGTAGCCGAAGAAGCGGTCCGACCAGGTGGGCCGCTGAATGTACGAGGGCAGTCGGCTCGGCCCGTCGTAGTCGCTCTCCAGCAGTTCCTCGGCAACCACGACATAGCCGAGTTCGACCAGCGCCCGGTTGACCCTGGCGAGGTCCGCGTCGTCCAGCTTGCCCTTGGCCTGGGCTTCCTCCGTCCCGAGGAAGACGCCCGGGTTGTCGGCGCAGACCAGCGCCAGTGAGCCGAACTTGCTGACGCAGACGACGATCCGGGTTCCGCAGACGGTCGCGTCCCCGGGAACGACGACACGTCCGTACTCGCTGGAGTCCTGGGCGTCCTGCTCAGCCGGGCAGGGAGCAGCGAAGTCGCCTTCGAGTCGAGCCACCAGAGCACCGAAGCGAACCGCGGTCCCGCGACGGTCGTAGCGCTGCGGCCACTCCAGCCACGCCGGATCATCGAGCTCGCGCAGCAGCGCCGGCAGGTCCGCTTCGCTCTCGGTCATGCGCTCATCCTGGCGTGGCAGCCGCCCCCGGAACAGTCCCGGGCACCGGCACACTCACCGCTCCCCGACCTCACCCGCTCAGATTCAGTAGCATCAGGGATTCCGATCATGAAGGAGTGCCGACCGCGTGAGACTCGTCAGCGACCCCGTGTACGGTGAAGTGGATCTGACGGCGTCGGCGGAGGAGCTGAACCGTCTGGCGGACGCGGTGGCCGAGGGCAAGGGGCTTCTCGGCTCGACCTCCTCGCCGGACGCCGACGCCCTGGCGGGGATCGAGGTGAAGGGGACCGCCGGCCCCGGTGTCCTTGTCCGTCTGGACTCCGAGCGGCAGTTCCTCGTGATCAGCGGTGACTCCGCCGGCCGGGCGGTACTCGCGGGCGACCTGCGCGGCATGGCCTCCGCCGAGGACGGCGGCCACCTCCACATCGACTACTTTCCCGGGCACTTCTACCTTGCCGAGGGTTCCCTGCCGCTGGTGGTCAACAGTCCGCACGGAGGCATGCCGACCCGCTGAACCGGCCGTTGGTTGTTCGTGGTGACCGAGGATCCGACCAGCGGGATGCCCGCCGGGGCGGTGGTCGCTTCGTCAGTCCTGGAGCCGGCCGAGCAGTCTCCTCCTGAGCGGCGGTAGCGGTCCCGGAGAAAATGGATTGCCTTGGGGGCGGCGCTCACGTTGGCTGGGCAGCATGGCTGAACTGCGTACCGATCGCCTCGTGCTCCGTCGATGGCAAGACTCCGACCTTGAACCGTGGGCGGCTATGAATGCCGATCCTGAGGTTCGGGAGCACTTGGGCGACCTGCTCACCCGTGAACGGAGCGATGCCTCCGTGGCGCGGTTCCAGGCCGAGTTCGACCGGCGAGGCTACGGATGGTGGGCGGTTCAAGTGCAGGCCACGGGCGAGTTCATCGGCTTCGCGGGCTTGGACCAGGTGGATGATGACATGCCGTTCACGGGGGTAGAGATCGGTTGGAGGCTCGCTCGCTCGGCCTGGGGCCAGGGTTACGCCACCGAGGCCGCCCTGGCCGGTCTTGCCTTCGGCTTCGAAACGCTTGAACTCCCCGAGATCCTTGCAGTGACGACCGCCACCAACATCCGTTCCCAAGCAGTGATGCGCCGGATCGGCATGACCCGCGACCCGGCCGACGATTTCGACGACCCCACCGCGCCCGAAGGGCCATTGCGTCCGAACGTGCTGTACCGAATCGCGCGTGGTGTGAGGGCCTGACGCGCTCCCTCCTGGTCGGTCGACCTGCGCACACGGACAGGCTCAGCCACCACACCCCCAACGGTCGCATCGGACGTCTCCGGACATCCAACTGCTCGAACCGCCGATCCGGCGAACCTTCCCGGTCAGTACGACTAGACCAAGGCCCCCTGCTCCGCGGGCCGGCGCGGGACGCCGTGGAACACCTGGCGCATGTGCCACTGCCGGTGGCGGTCGGCGACCGGGGGGCGGCCGGACTGGGGGCCGATGAGCGGGCGGCCGGAGAGCGCGAGCACGTGGCGGCGGCTGGCCTCGCTGCGGCCGAAGAAGCGGTCGGAGACCAGGATGCGATGGCCCTCGCCGAGGCCCAACACGCCCTTGTCGAAGAGCTTGTGGTGCAGTGAGCACAGGCACAGGCCGTTGTCGACCTCGTCCGGCCCGTCGTGCGACCACCAGCGCACGTGCGCGGCCTCCAGTCCGACCGGGCTCGCCCCGAGGGCGCCGTCGTAGCCGCAGAAGGCGCACTGGAACTCGTAGGCGGTGAGTATCAGTTCACGCATCCGCCGGTCGCGCTGCCGCCGGGCCGCGGCCTCGGGCCCGCCCACGGCCCCGGTCTCGGCCCGCTCCAGGTCGAGGCCGACCGCCTCGCAGAGGTCGGCGTGCAGGGACGTCGGGAAGTGGGCGTCCAGCAGCACCCGGGCCATCCGGCCCAGCAGGGCCGGCTCCTCGCCGAGCGCGGCCCGCAGCGCGGGGGCGAGCCTGCCGGCGGCCCCGCTCGCCCGGAGGACCCCGACCCCGCTGCCGGGGCTCCCCGGCCCCTGGTCGGTGCGGACCTCCCACACCCCGTCGCTGACCAGGTGGTGGAACGGGTAGGCGGGGGTCGTCGGACGCGGCGGGCCGTACTCGACGAGCAGCCGCTTCAGCTCCTCCTCGACCGCGCTGTACCGCAGTTCGCCGCCGGCGTCCCGCTGGTAGCCGCCGAGCGCGTAGAGCAGCAGCAGCGGCTTGTGCGGCGCACGCTCGCCGCCCTTCGTCCAGCGCCTCAGCCGCGCCACCCGATCGAGCCAGTCCATGTCGGCCAGCGTAGTTCGCGGCACGACGAAGGGATCACCCGGGCCGACGGGTCTGCCCCCGGCTCCCCGAGCCGGTCGAGGTCACTCCGGCCGGAATGCGCTGGCCTCGAGCGTGGCGGGTGAGCCACGATGCCCTCTCGTGCCGGTTGAACGGGGGAGAGTCATGGCTGAGGTGGCTCCGATGGATCTTGTCGTTCTCGCTGACGACGAGGGCAACGGCGTCGGCATCACGGTCCTGGGGCGGCACCCGCGATGGTCCGGCGGGCTTGCCGCCGAGATCGCCGTGGCGACGCCCTTCGTGAGTGGGCGCATCGACCTGGTGCTGTCGGCCTCGAAGTTGGAGGAGTGGGGCCTGGCCCTGGACAGGCTCGATGTCGGCCAGGACATCGAGTGGATCTAGATGGACAGCGGACCGTCCGTCTTCATCCAGCTCACCGGTGAGCGCGGGTGCCCCGAGGTGGTTGTCGAGGACGAGTCGGGCTCGATGGTCACCGTGCGGGTTCCGATCGACCTGCCGGAAGGGTGGATCGCGGACCACCGCGAACGCCTCCGGAACCTGCTGGACGCCTGGAGCCCGATCCCGTCAGTGTAGGGATGGCAACGGCCCGGCCTGCTGTCGGCCGGAGGCGAACTGGTCGTACTGGTCGTACTGGTCGAGGAGTTCGGACGTCGCGGCTTGGTCCGGCGCGACCTCCAGGGCTGCGGCGAGGTGGTGGCGCGGCGGGCGGGGCCGGGTCGAAGGATCGGTGGAATTTTTTTCCGGATCGACCGGATGCCAACCACCCAACGGCGGCAGGCATTGTCGGCATGCCATCCAAAAGTGCCCACGAGAGCGGCCCGTCCCGCAAAGTTCGGACTTGCGGGCTGGAACGGCGTCGAAATGTGGTGCGCTTCTTTCTGCGGCGATTTCACGAATTCGCAGGTGGAGATGTGTGCTCCGTAGACGAAACCATGGCTCTGACCTGCGGAGATCAGCAATAATTTATATCAATCTGCACTACTCCAACGGCCGGTACAGGACCGTCGCTTCGGAATCAGGAGGCGGTCCACACCCTGCCCGAGCGTGGGTATCCTCGTCACCGGACCCGCAGACGGGCATGAAATGGGCGCCGCTCCCTCGCCGGAACGGCGCCCGTATGCCTCATCGGGTTCGAAATCCGTTATCCGATCCGGAAGGCATTGCCATGCTCTCACAGGAAACACCCGCACCGACCCCGTCCCGGTCGCGGCGACTGCACCTGCGGGTGACCGCCGGCGGTCTCGGCAGCCTGGCGACGGCGGTCGACCTGGGCCTCGGGTGGCGTCTCGTCCGGGCCGGGATGGGCGCGCCCCAGGCCGGGGCGATCTGCTTCGGCCTCCTGGCCGTCCCAGCGTTGGTGGCGCTGACCGCCGTCCTGTGGTCCGCCGACCGACTGGAGGCCTCGCCCCGGAGCTGACCGGGCGAGGACGGTCCGGGCACCCAGTTAATTTACTGGGTGCTCTGACTGCCCTCGCCCGGAAGGGAGTTGTCACAGATCACGTGATCCGTGACCTACCCGGCCCGCCGCACCGCCGCGCCGCTGCTGCGCCGTGCGCCAGGCGGCGGTGACGGCCTGGTGGGCGGCGGCGGTGGCCTCGGGGATGTCGCCGGGCAGGTGGAGCGGGGCGCCGAGGTGGACGTGCAGGGCGGGGCGGCGTACGGGGGCGGTGGCGAGTCCGGCGAGCTGTTTGGCGGTGCCGCCCGAGCTGAGGCGGCGGGCGCCGCACTGGCCGAGCGGCACCACGGGGGCGCCGGTCGCCGCCGCGAGCCGGGCGAGGCCGGTGCGGAAGGCGCCCGGTTCCGCGTCGCGGGAGTCCCGGTGCTTGGGCAGGCCGCCCTCGCCGTAGATGAGGACGACCCGGCCGGCCGCGAGCGCCGCCGCGGCCGCGTCGAGGGCTTCGGCCGCCCGGGCCGTGCCGCGGTGGACGGGGATGTGCCCGCCGGAGCGCAGCACTCCGCCGAGCACCGGTACCCGCCACAGTCCGGCGGTCGCCATCACCACCGGCTCGGTGCCCAGGCGGCGCAGCGCGGCCAGCACCACGCCGGGGTCGGCGGCCGAGGTGTGGTTGGCCGCGACGACGCTGCCCGGGACGACCGGGCCCGGCGTCTCGGAGGTGACGGACAGGCGCCCGAGGACGGGCACCAGGGCGGCGGCGATCCGGCTGAGCATGGCGGGCCCTCCGTGGCCTCCGGCGTCGTGGGACCGCCATCGTCCCGGCACACCGGCCCCGCCCGCCTGAGTAGCGGTACTCAAACGGGACCGGGTGCCGGCCGCCGGGTCAGCCGCGCTGTACGGTGACCCGGTCCACGGCGGTGCCGTCCTCGGTGAGCGAACGCACCTCCATCCGGGCGGGCCTGCCCGCGACGGCGGGGGTCACGTCGACCGCCACCAGGCAGTAGCCGGTGTACCGGACCCTGGACCAGGTGACCTTGACGGTCTGGTTGTGGCCGCTCCGGTCGGAGACCACCATCGGCACGGGCTTGTCGTTGGCGCTCTCGTGCCCGAGGTAGGTGTCGGCGGCGGGGAAGGAGTAGAGCCCGCCGCCACCGCCGCCCGCGACGACGTAGGTGGTGCCGTCCTTGACCGGGTCGACGGTGTCGCCGGAGGCGACCTTGCGGGTGGGCTTGCCGGCCCGGATGGGGTCGGTCCGCTCGTAGACGTGGTTGTGGCCGCTGAGCACCAGGTCCACCTGGTACTTGTCGAACAGCGGGGCCCAGTCCTGCTGCGCACCGAGCTCGGCCCCGTTGTCGTGGCAGGTGGAGTACGTGCACTGGTGCAGGTAGACGACGATGAAGTCGATGCCGGTGTCGGCGCGGAGCGCGGCGAGCCGGCTCTCCAGCCACTTCTTCTGCTTGCCCTTGGTGTAGTCGAGGTTGGCGGGGGTGTTGTAGCAGACGTCGTTGCCGTCGAGGCTGATCAGGCCGACGTTCTGGTAGCGCCAGGAGTAGATGCCGGTGGACTGGCTCCAGGCGTTGTCGGGCGTGGTGAAGCGGGCGCGCATGCCGCCGTAGCCGTCGGTCCCGTACCAGGGCTCCATCTCGTGGTTGCCGATCGCCGGCATCCACGGGGTCCGCGCGGCGACGGGTTCGTTCTGCACGAAGAAGGAGTCCCACAGGCGGGCGTCGTACGCGTCGCTGGTCTTGCCGCTGCCGCCGGCGTTGGCGTAGGAGAGGTCGCCCATGTGGAGGTGGAAGGCGGGGTCGAGGCCGGCGATCAGGTTTCCGGTGGCCGCCGCGTTGTACCCGATGCCCTGGTCGCCGAAGGCGGTGAAGGTGAATCCGGCGCCGCGGCCGGGGGCGGGCGCGGTGCGGAAGCTCGCCACGTCGCCGAGCCGGGCGCCCTGGCCGGCCGGGTCGTAGCCCTGGTGGCCGACGACGTAGTAGTAGGTGGTGTCCGGGATCAGCTGGTCCAGCCGCGCGTGCAGGTAGTACTGGGTGACGGTGGTGGGCTTGACGAGGGGCTGGTCCTCGACCGGCTTCTGCCAGGAGAGCTTGCTGACCAGGGTGCGGACCTCGGCGGCGATCGGGGCGCCGTAGTCGCCGGGCTGGACGCCGATGCGGACGAACGGCGCGGTCACCGCGTCCGGCACCTGCCAGGAGACGACGACCTGCTGGGACGGGTCGGCCCCGTAGGCGAGGTGCCGGCCGAAGGGCCGCAGCGCGGACCCGGCGGTCCGCTCGCCCCGGGGCGCGGGGACGGTCGGGGCGGCGGGGGAGGTCGGGGTGACGGGGAGGGTCGGGGTGGCGAGGGCGGTCGGGCGCGGGGCCGCCAGGGCGGTGCCCGGCAGCAGCAGGCCGCCGGCCGCGAGGGCAGCTCCGCCCGCCGCGCCGGCTCGGAGGAGGTCGCGCCGGGAGTGCCGTGGGGTCTCGGTCTCGGACATGACATCAAGTTAGGAAACTTCCCTAACCTTTGACAAGAGGTCCGGCATCACCGGACGTGTTTTCGATTCCCTTTCGCGGTAGGCGAGTTGGCGCGACAGCGAGGGCCCGCCGCGCACCGGGCGGCGCGGCGGGCCCTCGACGACGGGTGCGCTACCGGCGGGCGCCGGCGACCGACCGGCCCTGCGAGCCCTCGCCCTGGGAGTCCTCACCCTGGTCGTCGTCGCCCCAGCCGTCGCTGCGGTCGCGGTACAGGGTGAAGCGGTCGTACAGCACCGGCGTCGGGAGCGGGGCGGCGGCGGTGGCCGGGACGGAGTGGTAGTAGCTGACGGTGATGGCGGTCCGGCCGCCGGGCACCGCCCCCGGGTCGACGTCGAAGACCGCGACGCCGTAGGGGTAGCGGGTGTCCGGGTCGGTGACGGCGGACCAGTGGGCCTTCTCCTTGGCGTCCGGGTCGGCCTTGTAGGTGAGGCGCTGGGTGCGGACGGTGGCCTCGCGGACGCCGTCGGCGTCGGCGGGCAGGTAGACGTCGTCGTGCCCGGCGGTGCCACCGCCGCCGAGGATCAGGTGGACGGTGCCCTGCGAGGTGTCGATCTGCCGCAGGTCGTCGTCGGCGACGGCCGGCGTGAGCAGGCCGCCCGGGGCGGTGCCGCGCACCGGGTGGGTGCGCTCGTAGTCGTGGTCGTGGCCGGCCAGCACGAGGTCGACGCTGTGGCGGTCGAGCAGCGGCAGCAGCTTCTCCCGGATGCCCATGTCGCCGCCGTGGCTCTGGGCGGAGGAGGACATCGCGAACTGGTGCAGGTAGACCACGATCCAGTCCACCGAGCTGCCGCCCCGGGCCCGCGACAACAGCCGGTCCAGCCAGCGGAGTTGGGCGCCGTCGCTGTACCCGCTGATGTAGATCGACTGCCCGGTGGCCGGGTCGATGCTGGCGTCGTCCTCGACCGCGATCTCGTTGCCGTCCAGGCTGACGAAGAGCACCGAGCCGATCTGGAAGCCGTACCAGGTGCCGCAGTGGTCACGCGTGCCGTTGTCCGGCAGTTCGAAGCGGGTCAGGTAGGAGGCGTAGCCGAGCTCCCCGCCACCCGCCTCGACCTCGTGGTTCCCGGGTGTGGGCATCCACGGGCGGTGGGCGGCCGATCCGGACATGTTGTTCATGAACGCGTTCCAGGCCTGCGGCTGGCGCTGCGGGTTGTTGTTGGCGTACGCGAGGTCGCCGTTGAGCAGGTGGAACAGCGGGTCGAACCCCTCGACCTGACGGACCGCCGCCGCGCCGTGGATGGAGGACTTGCTGAACACGTTGTCGCCGGTGCCGAGGTCGCCGAAGCTGGTGAAGCGGAACGCGGCCCGACCGGGCGCGGGAGCGGTGCGGAAGGTGCCGCGGACCGGCTGGGCGCCGTCGTGCAGCACCTCGTAGACGTACGTCGTGTCGGGCCGCAGGCCGTCCAGGCGGGCGTGGTGGGTGAAGGTCTCGACCTTGTTGAGGCCGTCCACGTAGCTGCGGCTGCGCGCGTGCACCGTCCGGCCGGCGCCTTCGCGCGGGGTGCCGATCCGCACCCGGGGACGGTTCACGGACGCCGCCGTCGCCCAGGAGACCGTCATCTCGCGGGAGGGCTCGTCGCCCCACTGGAGGTGCACCTGCTCCGGGCCGGGCGTACCGGCCACCGCCGGCTGGGTCCACAGCAGGGTGGACGCGGGCAGTGCGGCGAGCGCACCGGCCGCCGCACCGGTGCGAAGGACCGTCCTTCGAGACGTACGGGATGTGCGGGAAGTACGAGAGGGTTGTGCCGCCACTGCCGCCTCCTGGGCTCGGGGAAACGCCGAGGAGGCTCCCAGCCGCACCGCACGGCCGGGTCACGCCCAGCCGTGCGGACGGCGAACGGCAGCCGAACGGCGGGTGGCCGGGAACCCTCGGTGCACGACCTTGTCCCCGGTCGGCCGGGCGGCGCGGGAGCCCCGAGGTCGCGGCACGCGGGCCGGGGCCGCGACGACGGCTGTCGGCGCCGGAAGCGGGCGGCAGGCGCACCAGCGGCGAGGTGACGAGGCACCAAAGCGACGAAACGGCAAGGCGACGAGGAGTACGGCCGGTCGGCCGCCGACCACCGGGGTGGCCCCGGGCCGCCGTGCGGGTGACCCGTCGGACGTGTCGTCCACGGAACGCACCGTCCGGCGTGCATGGGTGGGAGTGCGCCGCCCCCGTGGACGGCGCCGGTCTTGTCCCCGAGTCTGAGAGCCGCCCATGCCTCCCACCGTTCGCCTGCGCCGCATCGTCCCGACCGCGCTCTGCGCCCTCACCGTGGCCCTCGCCGCCCCCGCGGCCCACGCCGCGCCGCCAGGCCGCGACAGCCGGTCCGACCCCGGGAGGGAGGGCGGCGGCTCGTACGACTGGGACCGCGTGGCGGCCTGCGAGAGCAGCGGAAACTGGCGCATCAACAGCGGCAACGGCTACTACGGCGGCCTCCAGTTCGACCAGCCCACCTGGCGGGAGAACGGCGGCCTCGGCTACGCCCCGCGCGCCGACCTCGCCACCCGCGAGCAGCAGATCGCCGTCGCCCAGCTCCTGGCCGAACGTCGCGGCCTCTCCCCCTGGCCCGTGTGCGGCGCCCGCGCCACCCACGGCCAGGGCCGCGACAACGCCCCGCCGCCCCCGGCCCACGCCCACACCCACACCCACGCCGCCCCGGTCGAGTCCGAGGACGGCACCTGGACGGTCCGCGAGAACGACACCCTCGCCGACCTCGCCGAGTCCCTGCGCGTCCCCGGCGGCTGGCCGGCGCTCTACGAGCTCAACCGCGACGCGGTCGGCGAGGACCCGGACCTCATCCATCCCGGACTGGTCCTCGAACTCCCCTCCTAGGACCGGTCGAACCCGACCGCCGCCCGCGCCCGCCCAGGCGCGGGCGGCGGTCCGTCGTTCCGCCCCGGACACGCCGCCGGCCCGTCCGCTCACCAGGAGCGGACGGGCCGGGGCGTTACGGGCTTTGCAGCAGAAGCGGGCCGTCAGCCGACGTGGACGCGCGGGCGGCGCGAGCGGTCCGGCTCGGCCTCGCGCAGCACCTCGCGGGTGACGGGTGCGACCTCGCCCTGTCCGAACAGGAAGAACCGCAGGAACTGGGCGAAGGGGCTGCCCTCGGTCCACTCGAAGTAGAGGTGCGGCTGCTGCCCGGTGCGGTCCCGGATGTTGAGCGCCAGCGCGGCGAGCGCGTTCGGGATGCTGGAGCTCTCCAGGGTGAGCACCCGGTAGCGGCCGTGCAGCACCTCGCCGCGCACGGTCAGCGCGGCCTCGAAGTCGGAGGCGTCGCGGACGGTCACCTCGACGAAGACCAGGTCGTCCTCGCCGGGGATGTCGTTGTCGGCGCGGATCTGGTGGATCTTGTCGCGGTACTCGGCGAGGTCCCGGCTGTTCGGCTCGTTGGCGATCAGCCGCAGCGGCCGGTGGGCGTAGTCCCTGATGAAACGTTCCGCCACGTCGTCCAGGGCGACGCTGGTGACACGCAGCTCGAAGGCGCGGCGCAGCCGGGAGAGCAGCGAGACCAGGACGATCCCGGCGATGAAGCAGGCGCCGATCTTCAGGCCGTCCGGCCGCTCCAGGCAGTTCAGCACGGTGGTGTAGAGGAAGATCGCCGCGATGACCGCGAAGGCGACCGTCCAGCCGCGCTCGCGCTTCTTGTGCGCGGCGATGGTCACCGCGATGGCGGCGGAGCTGATCAGCACCAGCACGCCGGTCGCGTACGCGCCGCCCTGGGCGTCCACGTCGGCGTCGAAGATCCAGGTGACCAGGAAGCCGATCAGGGTCAGCACGATCACCATCGGCCGCACCGCGCGGGCCCAGTGCGGGGCCATGCCGTAGCGCGGCAGGTAGCGGGGCAGCAGGTTGAGCATGCCCGCCATGGCGGAGGCGCCGGCGAACCAGAGGATCGCGATGGTGGAGAGGTCGTAGACGCTGCCGAAGGCGCCGCCGAGGTACTCGTGGGCCAGGTACGCCAGGGCACGGCCGTTGGCGTCGCCGCCGGCCTTGAACTGGTCGGCCGGGATGAGCAGCGTGGTGATGAAGCTGGTGGCGATCAGGAAGCAGCTCATGATCACGGCGGCGGTGGTCAGCAGCTTGCGGGTGCCGCGGATCCGGCCCGCCGGGTTCGCCTCGGTGTCGTCGGGGTCGCCCTTGATGTGCGGCATCACGGCGACGCCGGTCTCGAAGCCGGACAGGCCGAGCGCCAGCTTCGGGAAGGTCACCAGGGCCACGCCGACCATGACGATCGGGTTGCCGTGCTGGGCGGTCAGCGCGTCCGTCCAGTCGGTGACCACGTGCGGCGCCGAGACGATCTTCCAGAGGCCGACGGCCACCACGACCACGTTCAGCACCAGGTACGTCCCGACCAGGAAGACCGCCAGGCCGATCGCCTCGCTGAAGCCCTTGAGGAAGACCGCGCCGAGCAGGGCCACCAGGACCAGCGTGATCACCACCTGCTTGCCGCCGAGGAAGCCGGTCAGGTGCGGGTTCTCCACCAGGTGCGCGCTCGCGTCGGCGGCGGACAGCGTGATGGTGATCAGGAAGTCCGTGGCCGCGAAGCCGAGCAGCGCGAGGACGAACAGCTTGCCCTTCCAGAACGACAGCAGCCGCTCCAGCATCGCGATCGAGCCCTCGCCGCGCGGGCTTTCCTTGGCCACCCGCCGGTAGACCGGCAGCGCGCCCAGCAGGGTGACCACCACCAGCACGATGGTGGCGATCGGCGACAGCACGCCCGCGGCCAGGGCGGCGATGCCCGGCTGGTAGCCGAGCGTCGAGAAGTAGTCCAGGCCGGTCAGGCACATCACCCGCCACCAGCGCTGGCCGGCGGGCGTGCCGTGCGCGGCGGAGTCCCCCGCCGCCGCGCCCCCGGTCGGCGCCTCCGGGGCGCCCTCGTCGGCGGACTGCCGCGCGGGCTTCTCCGCGGTCACGTCCTCCAGCAGCCAGCTGCGGAGGCGTATTCGCGCCGACGGCGCGTCCGACTCCGCCGTCTCCGTCGAACCCGACGAAACCACCTTGCACCTCTTGTTTAAAGACCCCGTAAAAACGCCGTCGGGCGACGGCAGTGCGTCAGGCTATGCGACCGGCGTTAAGGATCCGCTACCGGGCCGCGTTAAGAAATCGTCATGACGCCGCAGGTCGGTGCCGGTGGCACGCCGGAGTGCGCCGGGTGCCGGAGACGGCGGGACCCCGAACCGCCGGAGCGGTTCGGGGTCCTTTCAGGGTGGAACCCGGGCACTTTCGCGCGGGGGGGGGGGAGTCCGCGATCAGGCCCGGTAGCCGAGGACGGTCATCATGCCCGTCTCCGCGTGGTAGACGTTGTGGCAGTGCACCATCCACAGGCCCGGGTTGTCGGCGTCGAAGTCGACGGCCAGGGTCGTGCCCGGCAGCACCACCGCGGTGTCCTTGCGCGGGCCGTCCCCGGGCAGCGCGAAACTGTGACCGTGCAGGTGGACGGGGTGCCACATGGCGGTGCTGTTGCGGAACTCCAGCCGCACCCGCTCGCCCGCCGCCACCGGGTAGCGCTGCGCCGGGTCGTACCGGCGGCCGTTGAACGCCCAGTCGGCCTTCGCCATCCCGCCGGTGAGCTCCAGCCTCACCGTGCGGTCCGGCGTCTTGGCCGGCAGCTGGACGTCCGGGGCGGCCCTGAGCTGCCCCGCGGTGACCAGCCGGCCGTCCAGCTCGGCCGGGCGGACGGCGGCGTCGGGCGCGGCGCCGCCGCCGGTGCGCAGCACGGCCAGGGCGGTGGCGTTCTTGCCCTCGGCCAGCGCGGTCAGCGGGAAGGCGCCGTCCTTGGCGGTCACCAGCACGTCGTAGCGCTCGCCCATGCCGAGCAGCAGCGCCTGGGTGGTGGCCGGTTCGACCGGGAAGCCGTCGGTGTGGGTGACGGTCAGCTCGTGGCCGCCGAGGGCGACCCGGTAGGCGGTGTCGCCGCCCGCGTTGACCAGCCGGATCCGGATCCGGTCGCCGGGCTTGGCGGTGAAGGTCTCGGGCGCGGTCGCGAGCCGGCCGTTGACCAGGTGGAACGGGTACGCGACGTCACCGGCGTCGCCTCCCAGCAGCGGGCTCTGAGCGCCCATCAGCATCCGGGACGGGCCGGCGGCGTTCGGGGTGCCGCCCGGGGCGCCCGGGGTGCTCCCCGCGCCGGGCATCCCCGCCATGTCGTGGCCGGAGCCGCCCGAGTGGTCCATCCCGCCCATGCCCCGGGCGAGTTCGGCGAGGACGGCGTCCGGGGTGCTGCCGTCGACGCCGTCCACCCAGTCGTCCAGGACGACGACCCACTCCTTGTCGTAGGCCAGCGGCTCCCTGGGGTCCTCGACGATCAGCGGGGCGTACAGGCCGCGGTCCTGCTGGACGCCGGAGTGCGGGTGGAACCAGTACGTGCCCGGGTGGGCGAGCGCGAAGCGGTACTCGAAGGAGGCGCCGGGCCGGACGTCGGCCTGGGTCACGCCGGGCACGCCGTCCATGTCGTTGCGCAGCGCGAGGCCGTGCCAGTGCAGCGTGGTGGGCTGCGGCAGGTGGTTGGCGAGGGTGACGGCGAGCGTGTCGCCGAGGGTGGCGCGCACCTCCTGGCCGGGCAGGCGGTCGCCGTACGCCCAGCTGCGGACGGTGCGGCCGCCGAGGTCCAGGGTGGTCTCGGTGGCGGTGAGCGCGACCTTCCGCTCCGGGCCGGGGTTGCGCCGGGCCTCGGCGGCGGCGACCTCGGGGCCGTTCGGGGCGAGGTAGCCGGCCGGGGCGGCGGCTCCGGTCGTGCCGCTCGTGGGGCCGTGGTCCATGGACCCGTGGTCCATGCCCTTCATGGAGCCGGAGGAGCAGGCGGTGAGCAGGCCGGTCCCGGCGGCGGCGAGCGCGGCGCCGAGGACGGTACGACGGGTGGGTGTGCGCATGGCGGAGTGCACCTCGTGCGGTGTGTGGGTGTGCAGGACGTCGCGTCGGCCGTTCCGTGCGCGGGCGCTGCGGGGCGCGAGCGGGCGCGTGGACGTGCGCGCGGGCGCTCCAGAGCGGGCGCGGGCACGGGACGGCGGGCGCGCGGCTACTGGCGCAGCACCGAAAGTCTGGTGAGGAGTATCCGCCCGCCCCCGGGCGGGGGCAGCGCGCGGACGGCCCGCAGCAGTCGGGCCCGCACCTCGGCGGCGGCGTCGCCGCTGCGGCGCAGCAGCGGGCCGGCGAGGAGCAGCACCAGGGTCCAGCCCGCCAGGACGGCGAGGCAGACCGCCATCGGGTCCATGCCGCCGGCGATGGTCGGGTCGACGGCGGAGGCGGCCGAGATGGCGGGGTCGACGGCGGAGGCGGCCTCCATGGGCGTGGCGGCCGGGCCGTGGTGGACGGCGGCCGCGGGGTGCACCGGGTGCACGGCCGAGGCGTGCGTCCCCGCTCCCTCGTACCCGCCGGAACCACCGTGCCCGCCGTACCCGCCGGAACCACCGTGCCCACCGCCCGGATGGCCGAGCGTGTGCATCGTCACGATGCCGAACAGCAGCGCGGCGAGCAGCAGCAGGCGCGGCGCCCACGGCACCGGCGGACCGAACGGCCGTGACCGCACCATCCTCCGCCTCCTGTCCCCAGCCGCCGCCATGTACCCCGGCAGGGTATCCCGGCCGCACACCGCGGACCGAGCCGGGGCGCACCCCCGCGGGGGTCTACTCCGGCCCCAGCACTGCGGCCGCCACGTGCTCGCGGAACCAGCGGTGCCCCGGATCGGCCGAGTTGCGCGGGTGCCAGGCCATCCCCAGCTCCAGCGGGGCGAGTTCCAGCGGGATCGGGAAGGTGCGCAGGCCCAGCGCGGCGACGGTGTCCGGCAGCCAGTCCTCGGGGACGAGGGTGACCAGGTCGCTGTCCCGGGCGAGCAGCATCGCGCCGGTGTGGCTGGGCACGATGACCGCCACCCGGCGCCGGAGCCCGAGGTCAGCGAGCCCGGCGTCGATCGGGCCGAGCCGTTTGCCGCGCCGGGAGACGCCGATGTGGTCGGCGGCGGCGAACCGGCGGGCGGTGATCCGGCGGCCGTCGAACAGCGGATGGCCCGCCCGGGCGAGGCCGACCAGGGGAACGCGGAGGAGCTGCCGGGTGCGGACCTCCGTGTCCAGGTGGCCGAGCACGCCCAGTTCGACGTCCACCAGCCCCTGCCGCAGCGCCGGCCCGTCCTCCAGCGCCTCCGGCAGGAAGACCACGTCCACCCGCGGGGCCTCCGCCCGGACCCGCTCGACGAGGGCGCCCGCCGTCCGTACCAGCATCAGTTCACCGGCCTGCAGCGTGAAGGTCCGGTCGAGGTGGACGGGGTCGAAGCCGGCGCCGGGGCGCAGCACGCTGTCGCAGCCGCGCAGCAACGCGCCGACCTCCTCCCGCAGTTCGAGCGCCCGCGGGGTCGGGACGAGGCCCTGCCCGGCGCGCACCAGCAGCGGGTCCTCGACGGCGCGGCGCAGCCGGGCCAGCATCCGGCTGACGGCCGCCGGCGAGGTGCCGAGCCGCTCGGCGGCGCGGGTCACGCTGTTCTCCTGGAGCAGGGCGTCCAGCGCCCGCAGCAGGTTGAGATCCATCGGCCGTCCGCTCCTGACCTGGGTCTTTGCATTCCGGGCAACTATCCGATGCCGATCCTTGCATGGCTCCCGCCGCGGCTGCCGACGACAGTGGAAACGACCGCGAAACCGCGAAGCCCTCCCCGAGGAGTCCTCATGTCGCAGCCCTCCCGTACCGACCGCACCGAGCGTGCCGACCGCTCCGACCGCACCGACCGCACCGGCGACGTCCTCGCCGTCGTCAGCCAGAGCGGCTCGAACATCCTGTTCTTCGACGCCGCCACCGACCGGCACCTCGACACCGTCCGGGTCCTCGCCCAACCGCACGAGCTCTGCTTCGACCCGACCCGGCGGCTGCTCTGGTGCACCAGCGCCTACCACTCGGGCTACTACGGCGCCAACAGCGGCCGCCGCACCGAGGTGACCGTCATCGACGCCGACACCCGGCGGGTCGTCGACGTGGTCGACCTCGCCCCCGAACACGGCCCGCACGGACTGGCCCTGGACACCGCCCGCGGCCGGCTGTACGTCAGCGTGGAGGGCGGCCCGGACCGGCCCGGCGGCGTCGTGGTCATCGACACCGGGACCCGCCGCCCGATCGGCCGGATCGACACCGAGGCGCCCGGTCCGCACTGGTTCGCCATCACCCCGGACGGCCGGACCGGCTTCGCCACCAACAAGGAGGCACCCTTCGTCTCGGTCGTCGACCTCGACCGGGGCGTGCTGACCGCCAAGGTCGAGGTCCCCGGCAGCGAGGGCCTGGCCGTCTCCCCGGACGGCACCCGGGTCTACGCCGCCGGCCCGTACTTCTCGACCACCGCCACGCCCGCCCCGACCCCCGGCATCCGCGTCATCGACGTCGCGACCGCCTCCGTCACGGAGGTCCTCCCGACGGACTCCCCCGCCCTGCCGGTCCACCTCACCCCGACCGGCAGGCTGCTGGCCGGCGAGGTGCGCAGCGTCCCCGAGGCCGGCTCCCCCCTGGGGCGCCAACTCCCCGGCCGTCTCACGGTCTTCGCCGCCGACGGCCACCAGCGGCTCGGCTCCGTCGAGGTGGGCCTTTTCCCGCTCACCGTCACCTCCTCCCCCGACGGCCGGCTCGCCTACGTCTCCTGCGCCGTCTCCTCCACCGTCGACGTCATCGACCTGGAGGCGCTGGAGCCGGTGGCCCGGCTGGAGGTCCCCCGGCTCGGCGAGGCGGGCGCGCACGGCCTGGCATACCTGCCCCGCCCCGCCTGAACCCCGGGACGGACCACGGGAGTTCGAGGACCAGGGACTACGAGGCGGCTGTCAGGATGCGGCCGTCGGCGCCCACGGTCAGGTCGAGGCGCACCGCCGGCTGCCCGGCGGCCGTACCCTCGCGGCGGTAACCAAGCGTGCGGGCAGCACCGTTCGGGCCGGCGGGGGTGACGGTCGGGGTCAGACCGGCGATCCGGTCGGCGAACCAGGTGTCGGCGAAGGCCCGGCCGGCGGCGACGACCTGCTCCGGGGTGAGGGTGGGCGAGCCGGCCGCGTCGGCGGAGGGTGTGGCGGCGGCGACGGCGAGCAGACGGCCGCTGGGCTGCTCGATCCGGAGGTCGCCGCGGTCGGTGCTGACGTCCATGATCTGCTGGGTGAGCCCGGGGTCGGCGGTGGTCGTGGTGGTGTCCACCAGCGTGCGCGGGCCGAACACGCCCTCCGCCACCCGCTGCGCCGTCGCGATGTCGTCGGACGGCGGGGCGAAGAGGCCCGGCGAGTCCCGGTACGTCCGGATCCCGAAGTGGACCACCAGCCCCGCCCCCGCCAGCCCGACGGCGCCCAGCACCAGCCCGTGGACCAGGTCCCGGCGCAGCCGGGGCAGCCCGCGCCGCCGAACCAGCAGCCAGCCGGCGGCGAGCAGCGTCCCCAGCAGCGCGCCGGCCGCGTTGTCGACGAAGTCCGCAGCGTCGCAGGCGCGTCCGGTCCCGAGCAGGGTCTGGACGACCTCGGTGACGGCGGACAGCACCGCGCAGCCCGCGAGCACGGTGACCGGCCGTCGGAAGAGCAGCACGCCGAAGAACGCCAGTGGCAGGTAGAGCGCGATGTTCATCAGCCCCTGCTGCGCCGTCGCGTCGGCCCACATGCCGGGCCCGATCGTGCAACTCGGCGGCCCCGAGTACCCGGTGGCCGTCGGTGTCAGCGTCACCGCCAGCTCGCCCGCCAGGCTCAGTCCCCACAGCACCGCCGTCGGGACCGCCATGCCTCTCCGGCGGGCCCACCGGGCGGTGCCGAGGGCGAGCGCCGACCCGAGGACGGCGAACACGAGCAGGAGGGCGGGGACGGCCGAGTAGCTTGCTTCGATCATCAGGTCTTCCGGGTCAAGGGTAGGCAAAGGAACGCTACCCCAGTCGTGGCACCGGCCTGCTCCGGCCCCGGACCCACCCTCAGGTCCCTCGCGAGACCGAGCCGTCCACGCGAGGGACCTGCACGTATTCCCTCCCGGGGGCGGCCGCCGGCTGTCCGCATCGCGGAACGCGGGACGGCGGCGGGCTGACACCTTCCGCCTGACCGAAACCTGCCAAGTCGACTGCCGCGCAGCTCATCCGGGGTCGGCGCGACGTCCCCTTCCTGGCCCGAAGCTGCCACGCGTTTGGTGTCACCCTGAACCCGTGTGAGCGCGCCGGGGCCCGTGCGAATCTTGGGACCACCGAGGCCGCGGACGAACGAGAGCGGCCCGAAACCCCCCAGGATTCGGAGGACTTCCCCATGTTCACCTCCGCGCGTTCCCGCGGCCCCGTACGCCGGACGACGACCGGGCTCACCACCGCGCCGGTCGCCCCGCTTCCCTTCCGCCCGCTCCCGCAGGCCTTCCCGGCCGCGGTGGGCAGCGGCTTCTCCTGGGGCTGACCGGCCGGTTCCCCCAGAGCTCCCAGGACTTCCGGTGCACCTCGTCGGCGTGCTGCTGACCGCCGCGACAGGCGGGTCGGCGGGCGCCCGGCCGACCGTCGGGGCCGTGCTCTCGGCCCTGGACAGCGTCACGTCCGCCCGCGACGGCGTCGAGCACCTCCACGTCCACATCACCCCCCGGGGTGTCCGGTTGACCTTCTACCTCGCCGGCTGCGACCTGACCGACGCCGTCGGCCGCGCCATCGCGATCGCCCACCGGGCCGTCGCCGGCCCGACGGCGCTCGCCCGGTTCGCCGTCGCGGACTTCAACGTGCTCGACCGGCCCGCCGGCCCGCGGCGCGACACCCACTGACGGCCGCTGACGACCGCTCACGGCCACTCACGCCCGTCCACGACCGCCGACAGGGCCCACGGACGGCCACTGACGCCCGCCCGGACGGCACCGCGGCCGCTCCCCCAACGGTGGCTCCCCCCACGGCCGTTGCCTCTCCCCGGCCGCCTCCTCCTGAAGTCGCTCGACCGCCATTGGAGACTCATGCGCATCACATCCGTCGGCCACGCCGGCCTGCTCGTGGAGACCAGTGCCGGGCGCATCCTCTGCGACCCCTGGTTCAATCCGGCGTTCTTCGCCTCGTGGTTCCCGTTCCCCGACAACGAGGCGATGGACACCGCCCAACTGCACACCGCGGAGTACCTGTACGTCTCCCACCTCCACCACGACCACTTCGACGCCGAGTGGCTGCGGACCCGGATGTCCAAGGACACCGTGGTGCTGCTGCCGGACTACCCGGTCCGCGACCTGCGGACGTCCCTGGAGGACCTCGGCTTCCGCCACTTCGTCCAGACCCGGGACCTCGAACCGACGCAACTGGACGGCGGCGTCCAGGTGATGGTCAACGCGCTCACCTCGCCGACCGACGGCCCGATCGGCGACTCCGCTATCCTCATCGACGACAACGGCACCCGGATCCTCAACCAGAACGACGCCCGCCCGGTCGACGAGCCCCGGATCAGGTCCTTCGGGCCGCTCGCCGGGCACTTCCTCCAGTACTCCGGGGCGATCTGGTACCCGATGGTGTACGACTTCCCCGCCCGGATGAAGCAGACCGTCGGCCGCCGCAAGCGCCGCAACGGCATGGCCCGCGCCCTGAACTACGTCGAGCAGTACGGCGCCGAGCACGTCTTCCCGTTCGCCGGGCCGCCCTGCTTCCTGGACGAGGAGCTCTTCCACCTCAACGACCTGGACGGCGACGACGCCAACATCTTCCCCGACCAGTGGGTCTTCCTCGACTTCCTCCGCGAGCGCGGGGTGACCAACACCCACCTCCTCCTGCCGGGCACCGTGGCCGAGTTGGGCCCGGACCGCAGCTGCCGGCTGGAGCAGGTCGACGAGCGGACGGTCGCCCGGATCCGCGACGACCGCACCGGCTACCTGCGCGAGTACCAGGCCCGCCGGGCCGACCGGATCCGCGCGGAGAAGGCCGGCTGGCCGACCACCCGCACCGACCTGCTGGCCGGCCTGCGGGAGTGGGTGGAGCCGCTGCTGCAGTACGCCGACCGCACCTGCGAGGGCATCAACGGCCGGGTCCTGGTCGAGGTGGTGGACACCCCGGACGCGACCGGAGCCGAGGAGGGGGCCGACGGCGGGACCGGAGCCGGGGCCGCACCCGCCGAGCAGATCCTGTTCGACTTCCTGGACCGCCGGGTGGCCCGCTGGGCGGGCGAGGAGTGCCGCTACCGCTTCGAGCTGCCCCGGCCGCTGGTGGAGCGGATGGTCGCCGAGCGCTGCCCCGACTGGGCGAACGAGCTGTTCCTGTCCTGCCGCTTCAAGGCCGCCCGCAAGGGACCTTTCAACGAGTTCGTGACCACCTTCTTCGCCTCTCTCTCGACCGAGCGGATGGCCTATGTCGAGGGCTACTACGCGGAGTTGAGCCAGACCGAGGAGCGCGCCCGGGCCGGCGACCACGTCGTCCAGCGGCTCTGCCCCCACCTCAAGGCGGACCTGGTCCGGTTCGGCTCCCACCGGGACGGCATCCTCACCTGCCGCCTGCACGACTGGGAGTTCGACCTGGCCACCGGCCGCTGCCTGACCAGTGACGACCGGAAGATCATCAGCGAGGCGCGGGTCAACCCGTCCGACGATGACCCGGACCTGCCCGAGATCCCCGCGGCCTGAACAGGACAGACATGACCCTTCCCCTGGTGTCGGTGGTCATCCCGCTCTACAACGACGCCCGCACACTGCCCGCCTGCCTGGACGCGGTGACCGCCCAGACCTACCCCAACCTCGAGATCGTCGTGGTCGACGACGCCAGCACCGACGACTCCGCCCTGGTGGCGGAGAAGTACCCGTGCCGACTGGTCCGCCAAAAGCGCAACGCGGGGCCCGCCGAGACCCGCAACCGCGGTGCCCGGGAGGCCCGCGGCGAGATCGTGTTCTTCCTGGACGCCGACGTCGGCCTCTCCCCGACCTCGGTCGCCGCCGCGGTGGAGCGCCTCGCCGCCGACCCGGAGACCGGGTCGGTGTGCGGCATCACCGCCAAGGAGCCGCTGCTGCCGACCACCCGGGTCGGGGACTACCGGATCCTCCAGTCGTACTACTGGCGGATCAGCTCCGAGGGCACCGTCACCCCCTGGTTCTCGGCCCTGGCGGCCATCCGCCGGTCGCTGTTCCTGGACTCCGGCGGGCTCAACCCGGCCCTGCGCCAGACCGAGGAGATCGACTTCGGCGTACGGCTGTCGGCCACCCACCGGATCGAGCTCAGCTCCGCGGTGGTCGGGCGGCACAACGACGAGGAGCAGCTGTCCGGGCTGGTCCGCAAGCTGTTCCGCCGGGCGCGCCTGCGGGTGCCGCTCTACGTGGACCACCGGGGCTTCATGCGCGGGTTCGAGACCCGCTCCCGGGCCGTCGCCGCGCTCGCCGCGGCCGGCGCGGTAGCCTCGCTGCCGCTGGCCCTGGTGTCCCGCCGGACGCTGCCGGCCACCGCCGCCCTGGCGGCCGGCGCGGTGCTCGCCGACCGCGGCTTCCACGCCTTCCTGGTCCGCGAGCGCGGGGTCCCGACGGCGGTCGCGTACACCGCCCTGCACTTCGCGGCGGGCACCGCGGTGACGGCGGGCGCGGCGGTCGGGGCCGGCCAGTGGCTGCTGAGCCCGCGGTTCCGGCGGCTGTACCGGCGCCAGGAGCCGCCGGCGGGCGCCGCCCGTCCGCCGCTCGCCGGTGCCCCCGGCCCGACCACCCCGCCGGCAGGCCGCCCGTGACCACCGACAGCCCCAGGGCCGCCGAAGGCCCCCGCTCCACCGCCCGCCCCCAGCGCGTACTGCTCACCGGCGCGGCCGGCTTCCTCGGCAGCGCCCTGGTCCGACGGCTCGGCAGCTCGCCCGTCCACCGGGTGGTCGCCCTCGACCGCCGCCCGCTGCCGCCCGGACTCGCCGCCCTGCCCTCCGTGGAGGCGGTGGTCGGCGACGTCCGGGACCGCACCCTGCTCGGCCGGCTGGCGGCCGAGGCCGACGTGGTGGTGCACGGCGCCGCCGCCCTGCCGAGCCACCCGGCGGCCGAGATCCGCTCGGTGGACGTCGACGGCACCCGCACCGTCCTGGACGCCGCCCGGCGGGCCGGGACCGACCGGGTGCTGCACATCTCCTCCACCGCGGTGTACGGCCTGCCGGAGCGCACGCCGACCCCGGAGACCCACCCGCTGGTCCCGGTCGACCCGTACAACGCCGCGAAGATCGCGGCCGAGCGGCTGTGCGCCGACTACCGCGACCGGGGCATGTGCGTGCCCGTCCTGCGCCCGAAGACCTTCATCGGCCCGGGCCGGCTGGGCGTCTTCGCGATGCTCTTCGACTGGGCGCTGGACGGCCGGGGCTTCCCCGTCCTCGGCGGCGGCCACACCCTCAACCAGATGCTGGACGTCGAGGACCTCTGCGACCTGGTGACCGCGGTGCTGACCCTGCCGGGCGAGCGGGTCAACCGGGAGTTCAACGTCGGCGCGGCCGAGTACGGCTCGTTCCGCGAGGACTGCCAGGTCGTCCTGGACCTCGCCGGCCACGGCAAGCGGGTCGTCCCGCTGCCGCTCGGCCCGGCGAAGGCCGCCCTGCGGACGCTGGCCGCGCTGCGGCTGTCCCCGGTCTACGGACGCCTCGTCCAGAAGCTCACCCGGGACTCCTGCGTCGACATCACCGACGCCCGCGAGGTGCTCGGTTTCACCCCCCGCCACTCCAACGCGACCGCCATCGAGCGCAGCTTCACCTGGTACCGCGCGAACCGGTCCGCCGTGGCCGGCACCACCGGCCGGACGCACTCCGACCGCTGGCGCGAGGGTGCCCTGCGCACGGTCAAGGTCCTCTTCTGACAGCAGCGAAGGGAACGGAAGTGAGTACTGCGAGCGAGTACCGCAAGGGCCTCGTCGGCCCACCGGTGCATCCGCCCGACGGGGCCACCGGCCCCCCGCCCGCCGACCTGCCCGAGGAGCCCGGCGGGTCCGGGCTGCCCGGGGAGCCCCGGCGCGGCTCGCTGGTGCGCGGCCTGCTCCGGCTGGTCAGACCGTTCCAGTGGCCGAAGAACGCGGTCGTCCTGGTACTGCCCCTGCTGGCGTCCGGCGCCTCGCCGTGGCCGGCCGTCGCCGACGCCCTGCCCGTCCTGGTCCTGTTCGTCCTCGCGTCCTCGGCCACCTACGTCGTCAACGACCTCGCCGACCGGGAGCGGGACCGCCGCCACCCGGTCAAACGCCACCGCCCGATCGCCTCCGGGGCCGTCCCGGTCCCGGTCGCCATCGTGCTCGGCGCCGTCCTCTACCTCGCCCTGCTGGCCGGCTCGGCGGCCGCGGGGGCCGCCGCCGTCCCCGTGCTCGTCTACGCGGTCACCAACATCCTGTACAGCTTCGTCCTCAAGCACGTCTCGGTGGTCGACGTCTTCGTCATCGCCACCGGCTTCGTGCTGCGGGTCTGCGCCGGCGCGATGGCGGCCTCCGTCCCGATCTCCTCCTGGTTCCTGCTCTGCGTCTTCTCGGTCTGCATCCTGCTCGGCTTCGGCAAGCGCCGGCACGAGCTGACCTCGGTGCAGGGCGGGCCCTCGGAGCTGCACCGGCCGGCCCTGCGCGCCTACTCCGTCCCGTTCCTGAACAGCATGGTCACCTTCGCCGCCTCGGTGACCGTGCTCGCCTACGTGTCCTTCCTGCAGAGCGACGCCGCGGCCGGCGGCATGCGCCAGCTGCGGATCCTGCTCTCCACCCCGCTGGCGGTCTTCGCGATCGCCCGCTACCTGCAGATCCTGCTGGTCAGCGAGGGCGGCGGCGAACCGACCCGGACCCTCTTCACGGACCGGACCATGCTCGCCGTCGGCGGACTGTGGCTGACCGGCTTCGGACTCCTGCTGGCGGTGCAGTCATGGTGACGGCCCCTCAGCCCGGGCGCTTCGCGCTCCCCCGGCCCCGGCGGTCCTGGTTCCTCGCCGACCGGGCCGCCACCTGGCCGGTCCGGCTGCTGGCCGCGGTGAGCGCGGGGTGGTTGCTGTTCTGCGCGCTCCAGGAGGCCCTGACCGGCCGGGCCTGGTTCTGGGTCGTCCCCGGGGCCGCCCCGCCCCCGGTCCTGCTCGGCGTCCCGCTGCTGGTGCTGCTGGCCGCCCTCGCCCTCCGGCTGCGCCGCGGCCGCGGCCGGGTGCGCTGGCCCGCCGTCATGGGCGTGCTCTCGCTCGCCGTCGGGCTGGACCAGTCGGGGCTGACGCTGGCCGCGGCGACGGCCGACCGGACGGTGCCGCCCGGCGCGATCCACGTCGTCGCGCAGAACACCGAGTACTGGGGCTCCGACGTGGACCCGGACCGGTTCTACGCCTACCTCAAGGCCCAGAACGCCGACGTGTACCTGCTCCAGGAGTACCTGCACTGGGACGACGCGGCCGGCGCCGACGGCGCCCGCGAGGTGGACGACACCGCCCGGCTGAAGCGCGAGTTCCCGGGCTACCAGGTGGTCACCCGGGGCGAGTTGGTGACCCTCTCCCGGTTCCCCGTGGTGGCGCAGCCGCCGGTCGGCCCGGACCAGGAGCTGCGGGCGCGCGGGGAGGGCGACTGGTCGCGCGTCTTCGCCGGGGCCAAGGTGCTGCGCACCGACCTCGCGGTCAACGGCTCGGTGATGTCCTTCTACAACGTCCACATGCTCGTGCCGGTCGCCTACGGGATGCCCCCGCAGGACTTCCCGGCCGACGTGCACCGCCGGCAGCGGGAGCGCCGGCAGCAGTTCGACGGGCTGGTCCGGGACGTCCGGGCCAACCCCGACCCCCTGTTCATCGCCGGCGACTTCAACACCAACGCCGGCATGGGCGACCTCAACGAGCTGCGCGGCCTCACCCAGGACGCGGCGGACGCGGGCGACACGGTCCTGCCGATGTCCTGGGACGCCGGCAGCTGGCACGACTGGTGGCGCTTCGACTGGGCGTTCACCGCACACGGCTCCCGGACCCACCGCTACTCGCTGAGCAGCCCCGAGGGCACATCCGACCATCTCCGCCAGGACGCCTGGATCACCGGGCCCGCAACGGGAGGCACACATGGCTGATCCGGACGCACGCACGGCCGACGCACGACCAACGGTGTCGGTGATCATCCCCAACTACAACTACGAGAAAACCATCGCGGCGGTCG
Source organism: Kitasatospora sp. SC0581 (assembly GCF_048159585.1). Classification (NCBI taxonomy): domain Bacteria; kingdom Bacillati; phylum Actinomycetota; class Actinomycetes; order Kitasatosporales; family Streptomycetaceae; genus Kitasatospora; species Kitasatospora sp. SC0581. Next base: position 29,573 of record NZ_JBLRWA010000007.1, read on the forward strand.
TCGAGTCCGCCCTCGCGCAGACCTACCCCGTGCACGAGGTGCTCGTCGTCGACGACGGCAGCTCGGACCGCTCCCCGGAGATCGTCCGGCGCTACCCCGTCCGGCTGATCACCCAGCGCAACGGCGGGGTGTCCGTCGCCCGCAACCGCGGGGCGGCCGAGAGCACCGGGGAGATCCTGTTCTTCCTGGACTCCGACATCGCGCTGGACCCGGACGCGGTCGCGAACGCCGTGGCCCTGCTGGCGGAGCAGCCCGACCTCGGCTGCGTCCACGGGGTGGTCGGCAAGCGGGCACTGTTCGACGACGGCCCGGTCGAGCGCTACCGCGTCCTGCACGAGTACTGGTGGCGCCGGCGGGCCACCGGCCGGGTGCGCACCGTCTTCTTCGCCATGTGCGCCATCCGGCGGGAGGTGTACGAGGAGATCGGCCCGCTGGACGAGACCCTGCGGGAGTCCGAGGACGTGGAGTACAGCGAGCGGCTGGCGGCGAAGTACCCGATCCTGCTGACCGAGCGCATCACCGGCCGGCACGACGACGTGGAGCGGCTGGGCGCGCTGCTCGGCGAGCAGTACCGGCGCTCGCAGCTGCTGGTGGCGTTCGCCGGCGCCCACCGCTTCAGCCCCGGGGCGCTCAAGGCGAACCGGATGCCGGGCGTACTGGCCACCGCCGCCACCTGGGGGAGCCTGCCGCTGCTGCTGCTCACGCCCAAGGCGGCCGTCCTCCCGGCGCTGGGCGTGGCCTGGTTCGCGGTGGCGGACCCGGGGCTGGCCCGGTTCGTGGTGCGCGACCAGGGGCTGCGGTACTACCCGGTGTTCGTCGGCTACCACTTCCTGCTGCACACCGCGCTGGTGGCGGGCGTCGCCCGGGGCGCGGTACGGGCGCTCACCGAACGCGGCTTCCGGCGGCCGCGGCACCCGGCGTCATGACGGACGGTGTCACGAAGGACGGCGTCGCGACGGACGGTGTTACAGCGGACGCGTCCGGGGGCGGTCCGGCCGGCCCGCCGCGGGGCCGGCGGCGGCTGCTGACCGCCGTCCTCCTGGTGGCCGGCGTCGCGGGCCTGGTCGCGGTGGCCCGCAACGACGCCTGGAGCCTGGTGACCAGGATGGCGGACGGCTGGTCCCTGGCCCTGCTGGCGCTGTCCGTACTGACGAACGTCGGCGGACTGCTGCTCGGCCTGCTGTCCTGGCGGGCCGTCCTGGACGACCTGGGGCCGCCCGTCGGGCTGTTCGGCAGCGCCCGGATCTTCTTCTGCGGGCTGCTCGGCAAGTTCCTCCCGACCCCGGTCTTCGGGCTGCTCGCGCACATCCAGCTGGGCGCCGAGTACGGGGCCACGGCCGGACGGATGGTCACCACCTACGTGGTCAGCCTGGGCATCACCATGCTGACCGCCTGCCTCGCCGCGCTCGGCATCGCGCCCGCCGTGCTCGGCGGCAACACCTGGTGGCTGGCCCTGCCGGTCCTGGTGCTGCTCTGCTTCGTGGTCCGTCCGGGCCTGATCGGCGCGGCGGTGGAGCACGGCGCCCGGCTGTTCCGCCGGCCGCCGCCGTCCGGGCGCAACTCGCCCCGCGCGGTGCGGGTTTCGCTCGCCCTGGCCCTGCTGTCCTGGTTCTCGGCCGGCCTGCACCTGTGGCTGATCGTGGTCGCCCTGGGCGGGCCGCCCGGCCGCTCGCTGGCGGCCTGCGTCGGGGGGTTCGCGCTCGCCACCGTCGCGGGCACGCTGACGATCGTCCTCCCGGACGGCCTGGGCGCCCGGGAGATGGTCCTGGTGCTGTCGCTGTCGACGGTCGTGCCGGTCTCCACGGCCGGCGCGGCCGCGATCGTCTCCCGGCTGGTCTGCACAGTGGCCGAACTGGGCACCGCCGGGGTAATGATTCTGGTGACCAGGTCGCGGCGGGGCACTGCCCCGGCCGCGCCCGGCGACACCACTGCCGATCCCCCTGGAGGGAAGACTGATGCGGTACCGCAGCCTCGGAGTTGACGGCCAGTCGGCCAGCGTTCTCTGTCTCGGCGCGATGACCTTCGGCACCACCGTCGACGAGGAGACCGCGACGGCGATCCTCGACCGGTTCACGGAAGCCGGTGGGACGTTCATCGACACCTCGAACAACTACGCCTTCTGGGCGCCCGGCGCGAACGGATACGAGAGCGAGGAACTGCTCGGCCGCTGGACGGCCCGCCGCGGCAACCGCGACGACCTGGTGCTCGCCACCAAGCTCGGCGCCCGCCCGGTGCCCGGACTGCCCTTCCCCGAGCACATCGAGGGCCTGTCCGCCCGCGCGGTGCGGGAGGCGGCGGAGGGCAGCCTGCGCCGCCTCGGCACCGACCGGCTGGACCTGTACTACGCGCACGTGGCCGACCCGGCCACACCGGTCGAGGAGACCATGGGCGCCTTCGCCGGGCTGGTCGCCGACGGCAAGGTCACCGCCCTCGGGTGCAGCAACCACAGCGCCGCCCAGCTGGCCGACGCCAACGACCTTGCCGCCGACCGGGATTGGCCCGGCTACCGGTGCGTCCAGCAGCGCCACAGCTACCTGCGGCCGAGGCCCGACGCGGACTTCGGCGTCCAGAAACACGCCGACGAGGCCCTGCTCTCGTACCTCGCGGCGCGGCCCTCGATGGCGCTGCTCGCCTACTCCCCGCTGCTCGGCGGCTCGTACTGCCGCCCGGACCGCCCGCTGCGCGCGGAGTACGAGCGGCCGGAGACGAAGGCCCGGCTGGCCGTACTGGCGGAGGTGGCCGAGGAGACCGGCGCCACCGTCAACCAGGTGGTGCTGGCCTGGCTGATCGGCCACCCCGTCCCGACCGTCCCGGTGGTCGGCGCCAGCTCCGTCGCCCAACTGGAGGAGAGCCTGGGCGCGTTGGACCTCGTCCTCGACGAGGAGCAGCGCCGACGGCTGGACACCGCGGCCTGACCGGACCTCCCGCCAGCCGTCGGGGCCTGTCGTGCGGGACAGGCCCCGGCCCCGTGCCCGTCGGTCAGAGCCAGCCCTCCTTGGCCGCGCGCACCCCCGCCTCGAACCGGCTGCGAGCGCCCAGCCGGTTCATCAGCTGGGAGCTCATCCGGCGCACCGTGCGCAGCGACAGCCCGAGCCGCCGCGAGGCCACCTCGTCGGTGCAGCCGATGCTCAGCAGGAGCAGCAACTCCCTTTCCTGGGGCGTCAGATCGTGCTCGTTGCGGCGCGGGTCCTGACCGAACGGCGTGCCCGCCGCCCAGAACTCCTCGAACAGCAGGGCCAGCGCGCTCACCACCCCCGGGGTCCGCACCTCCAGCGCGCCCGCGCGGCCGTCCTGCGGGTCGATCGGCACCAGCGCGGTCTCCCGGTCCACCACCACCAGCAGCAGCGGCAGGAAGGGCACCGTGCAGGCCTGCCCGCCGAGCCGGGTGAACCAGCGGACGTACTCCAGCGTCGCCGGGTCGTTGCGGAAGCTCTCCTGGTAGACGCTCCTGATCCGCACCCCGCGTTCCAGCGCCTGCCGGTCCAACGGCTCGCTGGCGTCCATGGTGTCCGGCAGCTGGGCGCCGCCGGGCAGCAGCGACAGGCACTCGCGCTCGGCGGTGGAGGCCAGGTCCTCCAGCCGCTTGCGGACCATGTCCAGCCCCTCCAGCCGGTGGATGACCTCGTACCGCGAGGCCCGGTTGGCGTTGAACCGGGCGCTCAGCGCCGTCACCGCCTGCTCGGCGGACTCGATCTGCCGCTGGCGCCGGCTGAGGTCCGCGGTCGCCCGCGAGAGCAGGAACCCGAACCCGACGTCCGGGTTGAACGGCACCGCGTCCCGGCAGCCGTCCTCCAGGTTCACCAGGTCCAGCTCGGCCAACCGGTTCAACGCGACCCGCACCCGTTCCTCACTCCACCCCAACCGCTCGGCCATGTCGACGACCCGGAACCCCGGCTCCTCCACGATCAGCCGGTACACCGCCTCCGCCGACGGTTCGATGCCCAGCACCTCAAGCACAGCAGATACCCCCGTATGGTCCCGCTCGTCACCACAGGGAGGCTAAGCCAGCTAGCCGACTAGGTCTATACCAATATTTCTCGGATGCCCACCGCCCCGCCCCGGGAACCCGGCCACCGCCCCACGCCCCCGAGGAGCACCCCTCAGGGGCGTGGGCACGGCCGCCCGTGGGTTCACGGCATCAGTCGCGGTGGACCAGCAGGGTGCCGCCGGCGAGGACGGCGCTGGCGACCAGCGCCCAGGCGGTCTGTCCGTGCAGGACGAGGACGGCTCCGGGGGCGGCGCCGGCGAGCATGGTGACGACGGAGAGGATCTTCCTGCGCTGGCGGGCGGCGGCGCCCCCGGCGAGGCGGGAATCGGCGGCCAGACCGGTCAGGGTGAGGGTCAGCACGGTGGTGGTGAGGTCCGGCACGCCGAGGCTGCGGACGGTGCCGTTGCGGATGCCCATCGCCAGGGCGAGCAGGGCGATCACGACGTACTGCGCGGGCCCGTCCGTGCCCCGGACGAAGACGACGGCGGCGGCGACGCCGTAGAGCGCGGCTTCCAGGGCGAAGACCGTGCCCAGCCGGGCAGCGCGCCGGGGTCCGGGGGGCCGGGTGGCGAGCCGACCGGCCAGGAGGGCGCCGAGGAGGAAGGCGGCGAGGGAGGTCAGGGAACCGGTCACGGAGAAGCCGGGCGCTCCGGCGAGGGCGAAGGCGATGACGACGACGTTGCCGGTCATGTTCGCCGTGAAGACGTGGCCGAGGCCGAGGTAGCTGACGGCGTCGATGAGACCGCTGACCAGGGTGAGGCCGAAGAGGGCCAGGGCGAGCGGGTGGCGGTCGTGGATCTGTGGTCCGGGTGGTGGGGTGGTGGTGCGGGAATCGGCTGCGGGCGTGGTCACGACGGCTCCTCGGTCCGGCGGGGGGGGATGACGGGCGGGGACAAGCGGCCGGGGACAAGCGGCCGGGGACACCGCCGCGCTCCGGCGGTGCCCCCGGGCTGGTCCGGCTCCTGATCAGAAGAAGCAGGGATCCAGCGGCACCTGCGCCTGTCCGGGCAGCGCGAGGCCGCGCGCCGCGCGCCAGGCGTGCTGCTCGCCGGAGGCGGCCACGGCCTCCAGCACGCCTTCGGCCTGGCGGACCCCGGCGGCCAGGCCGGGGGCGGGGGTGGCGTGGTAGCCGCCGAAGCGGGTGACCGGGCTCCAGGAGGGCGTCACCGCGGGCAGGCCGGGGGCCAGGCCCTGGTGTTCCGCGGCGGCGTGGACGATCCGCCCGCCGACCACGGTGAGGACGGACTCGATGTGCGGGATGTCGGCCTCGGGCACGGTGAAGTAGTCGGCGCTGAGCAGCGCGAGGTCGGCGTAGCTCCCCACCGTCAGACGGCCCTTGACCTCTTCCTCACCGGTGAGGCGGGCCCCGCCGAGGGTGTAGAGCTCCAGGGCCTGTTCGCGGCTGAGCCGGTTGTGCTCGGCCGCGAGGCGCCGCCCGGAGACGGCCCGGCCGGAGACCAGCCAGTGCAGGGAGACCCAGGGGTTGTAGGAGGAGACCCGGGTGGCGTCGGTGCCCGCGGCGACGGTGAGGCCGCGGTCCAGCATGGCGCGCAGTGGCGGCGCCTCGGCGGCGGCGGGGGCCCCGTAGCGGGAGACGAAGGCCTCACCCTGGAAGGAGAGGCGGTTCTGCACCGAGATCGCGCCGCCCAGGGCCGCGATCCGGTCGAGGCTGTCCGGGCTGACGGTCTCCGCGTGGTCGAAGAGCCAGCGGCCGCCCTGCGGGAAGAGGCCCTCGGCGGCGAGCTTCTCGAAGACCGCGAGGTCGCGGCGGATCGTCTCGTCGTAGGTGGCGTGCAGCCGGAAGCCCCAGCCGTGCTCCGTCAGCAGCCGGACAGCCTTCTCGAACTCCGTCTCGTAGGAGCCGAGTTGTGGCCTTGGTTCGGTAAAGTTCTCGAAGTCGGCGGCGGCCCAGGTGAGGTTCTCCCCCGCTCCGTTGAGGCGCAGCCAGGCGTCACCCTCCCCCGGGCGCACGGTGTTGACCCAGCGGGTGAGGTCGTCCAGCTCCTGCCCGGCGGTCTGCGGGAAGAGGTGGTAGGCGATGCGCAGGCTCAGTTCGCCCCGACGGGCGAGTTCCATGACGGTGCCGTAGTTCTCGGGGAAGCTCTGGAAGCCGCCGGCGGCGTCGATCGCGGAGGTGAGGCCGAAGCGGTTCAGCTCGCGCAGGAAGTGCCGGGTGGAGCCGATCCGGTCGGCCTCGTCCAACGTCGGGGCCTTCGCCAGGGTGGAGTAGAGCAGCAGGGCGCCCGGGGCGGCGATCAGCAGGCCGGTCGGTTCTCCGTCGTGGCCGCGCACGATCTGGCCGCCGGTCGGGTCCGGGGTGTCCCGGGTGAAGCCCGCGGCGCGCAGCGCGGCACGGTTGAGCAGCGCCGACTGGTAGAGGTGCAGCACGAAGACGGGGGTGTCGGGTGCCGCCGCGTTGAGCTCCCCCAGGGTGGGCAGCCGACGCTCGGCGAACTGGTCTGCGGACCATCCGCCGACCACCCGCACCCACTGGCCGGGCGGGGTGCGCTCGGCCTGCAGTCGGAGCATGGCGAGCGCCTCGCGCAGCGTCGGGACGCCGTCCCAGCGCAGCTCCAGCACGTAGTTGAGGCCGCCGCGGATGACGTGCAGGTGCGCGTCGTTGAGGCCGGGGACGGCCCGACGGCCGAGCGCGTCGACCACCCGGGTACCGGGGCCGACCAGCGGAGCGACGTCCGCGTCGTCGCCGACCGCCTGGATCAGTCCGTCCCGGACGGCCACGGCGGTGGCCTGCGGGCGGCGCGGGTCGTTGGTGTGCACCTTGGCGTTGCGGACCACGAGGTCGGCGGGCTGCTCGGGAGCGCCGGGGCGGATTCCGGCGACGGGCATGGTGGACAAGGGAGGTCCCTTCGTTGGGTGGTGTTCGGTGGTGGGGGTTGCGGGTGTGCGCGGGGTCAGTGGAATCCGAGCGCGGAGGGAGTCACTGCCGGGCGCTCGTGCTCGGTCGGCGCCCGTCCCGCGGTCGGGTCGACTGTCACGTGGCCGACGCTGAACATCCCGAACTGCATGGGCTGCCGCCTTTCCGCTGGCTGCTCGCGGCCCGACGGGGCCACCCGGCGAAACCTAGGCAGCCGACGGTGCGCGAAGGACTTCCGCAGCGCATGACCAGTGGCCCCGCAGCGCACTGAGGCGCTCGACCGGCTCGCCTCGGCCCGTCGTGCGTTGTCAGGACAGTCCCGGGCGCACAGCGGGCAGAACACCGGGGGCGGCCCGCACTAGCGTCGTTGGACGAGGCACCCCGGCAGTCCGGGCAGATGCCTGATGCAGCGTCAATTTTCTTTGCTCACAAGGAAAGAGGAGACCCATGGTCGACTTCGCCAACGTCCACGCCGCCCCGAGCCCCGACCTGCTCACCCCCGACAACGCGATGATGCTGTTCGTCGACCACCAGCCGCAGATGTTCTTCGGCACCGGCAGCGGCGACCGCACCGCGATCATCAACGCCACGGTCGGCCTGGCGAAGGCCGCGAAGATCTTCGGCGTTCCGACGGTGCTGTCCACCGTCGCCGCCGAGTCCTTCTCCGGCCCGATCCTCCCGCAGCTCAAGGCGGTGTTCCCCGACCAGGAGATCATCGACCGCACCAGCATGAACGCCTGGGAGGACGAGGCCCTGGTCGAGGCGGTCAAGGCCACCGGCCGCACCAAGATCATCCTGTCCGGCCTGTGGACCGAGGTCTGCCTCGTCCTGCCGGCCCTCTCCGCGCTGGGCCAGGGCTACGAGGTCTACGTCGTCGCCGATGCCTCCGGCGGCGTCAGCCCGCTGGCCCACGAGCACGCCCTGCAGCGGATGACCGCCGCCGGCGCCGTGCCCGTCACCTGGATCCAGGTCCTGCTGGAGCTCCAGCGCGACTGGGCCCGCGCCGAGACCTACGTCCCGGTGACCGAGCTGGTCATGGAGCACGGCGGGGCCTACGGCCTGGGCCTGGTCTACGCCCACTCCATGATCGACCCGCACGCCGCCGGCTGACGGACCGCACCGAACCAACGGAGTCCGACATGAACACCGGCCTTCTCCTGCTGCGCCTGGTCGCCGGCCTGCTGATCGCGGGCCACGGCGTCCAGAAGATCAGCTTCCACCTCGGTGGCGGCGGCCTGGAAGGCGGCAGCGCCGAGTTCCGGGGCGACGGCTTCCGCGGCGGCAAGCTCACCGCGCTGTCCGCCGGCGGCACCCAGATCGGGGCCGGACTGATGCTGGCCGCCGGTCTGCTCACCCCGCTGGCCGGCGCGGGCCTCATGGGCGTGATGACGGTCGCCCTGACGGTCAAGTGGCCGCACGGGCTGTGGGTGCAGCACGACGGGTACGAGTTCCCGTTCGTCCTGATCGTCATCGGCGCGGCGCTGACCGCGACCGGCCCCGGCCAGTGGTCGGTCGACGGCGCCCTCGGCCTGGCGCACTGGCCGCTGTGGTGGCTGCCCGCGGCCGTGGTCGCCGGGGTGGGCGGCGGCCTGGCCACCCGGCTCGCCCTGCACCGCGCCTGAGGCGGCCGCGACCGGCGGTCCCGGGCCCCTGGCGGCGCAACCGCCCAGGGGCCCGGGACCGCCGGGTACACCGACGCGCGGCTGAGGCGGACGTCGCAGCCGAAGTCACAGAGCAAACGGGCGGCCGCCGAGGCGGTTGTCGCCCCGAGGACACGAAGTACCGAGAGCAAGGAGCGAAATCATGGTGGTGGCGTCGAGAGAAGACGAGCGGGTGCGCGAACCGGACCCGACGGTGGCCGGGATCGAGACGCCCACGGGCACGGAGGCGGTGGCCGGCACCGGAGCCGAGCCGGACGTGCACGCGATGACACGGATCACCCTGCGGCCCATCGCCTCGCCGATGCCCCTGGGCTTCTTCACGGTGGCCATCTCCTCCGTCGTGACCAGCAGCCTCCAGCTCGGTCTGATCGACGGCGCGAACCGGCAGGCCGTGGCGCTCACGGTCTTCTCCGCCTTCGTGCTCCAACTCCTGGTCAGCATCCTCGCGTTCGGCGCGCGTGACGTCATCGCGGCGACGCTGATGGGCGGATTCGCCGGCGCCTGGCTGGCCAACGGCCTGGTCACGTCGACGGACGCCCACGGCGGGGCGCAGGTGCTCGGCGTGATGAACCTGGTGTTCACAATCTTCGCCGCGCTGATGGCATCGGTGGCCAAGCCGAAGAAGGTGCTGTGGCTGCTCCTGCTGGTCGCCGTGCCGCGCTACTTCGTCGCCGGCGTCTACGGCCTCTCGGGCGCGGCCTGGCTGGGCCACGCCGCCGGGGCACTCGGCCTGCTCCTCGCGGCGGTCGCGATGTACGCCGCCTACGCCCTGATGCTGGAGGAGCTTCGCGGCCGGGAGGCCCTGTGGATCGGACGCAGCGGTCCCGTGCGGGACGCCATGCACGCGGGACTGGCCGACCAGCTGAACCGGCTGGAACAGCAGGCGGGTGTGCGCCGGACCCTGTAGCCGGCGGCCCGTCCGACCGCCCGGATCCGCCGGCGGAACGCGATTCGGCTGTGCTCGTACCCGAGGACCGGGTACGAGCACAGCCGAATCGCATTTCGTCCACGGCCCGCGGAGTCCGCGACCCCGGAGCCGGTGGACGGCATGGAAAAGTGCCGGGCCCGCCGACGAGCGGACCCGGCACTGAGCGGGCCGGGCCCGCCGACGAACGGTCCCGGCCCGCGGTCACGCCCCGGTCTCGGGGGTGACGACCAGGTGCTCGGCGAGGAACCAGACCTGGGTCTCGCCGGTGCGGATGATCTGGGAGACCAGGAGGTCCTGGGTGCCGTCGTCCCCGAGCCCCGCCGTACGGGTGGCGGCGTCGCGGACGTCTGCGAGGATGGTCTCGTGCGCGTCGAGCAGGCGCGAGAGCATCGAGTGCACGTCCTCCGCGCCGTCCGGCGGGCGCGGCACCCCGGTGATCAGCGCGGCGTGCCGGGGGTCGCCCACGGCGACGCCGCCGAGCGTCTGCACCCGTTCGGCGAGCGCGTCGACCAGCTCCAGCTGCTCCCGGGCGTGCTTGTCGAAGAGCAGGTGCAGCTGGTAGGCGGTCGGCCCGCGCATGCCCCAGTGGCACTTCTTGTACAGCGAGTACAGGAACTGGGTGTCCGCGAGGACGCGGTTGAGCCGCTGGCACGAGTACTGCCGGGCGTCGTGGGAGAGCGCGATCGGCAACTGGGTGACGGTGCCGAACTCCTGGATCTCCGCCGCGTGTTGGTGAAGGTGTGGCTGGCTGCTCATGGTGCTCCTGGGAATGGCCGGATGGTTCGGGGATCAGGTTAGGAACGCGCGGGCCCTCGGCCTGTCCCGACGGCGCACCGCCTGCGTTCCTTCCGCGCACCCGCAAAGGATTCGGGCCTGTGTGAATCGCCCGGCGCACCCGGAGCGCTCTCGGGCGACACCGGGTGCTCTCCGAGGCAACCGGCCGGTGACAGCCGCCCCTAGCGTGAGCCCCATCGCAGCCATCCGCTGACCGAGAGATAGGAAAAACCATGCCGTTCATCACCGTTGGCCAGGAGAACTCCGCCTCCATCGACCTCTACTACGAGGACCACGGCACCGGGCAGCCGGTCGTCCTGATCCACGGCTTCCCGCTGAGCGGACACTCCTGGGAGCGGCAGAGCGCCGAACTGCTGGCCGCCGGCTACCGGGTCGTCACGTACGACCGGCGCGGCTTCGGCCAGTCCTCGCAGCCGACCACCGGCTACGACTACGACACCTTCGCCGCCGACCTCAACACCGTGCTGGAGACCCTCGACCTGCGGGACGCCGTGCTGGTCGGCTTCTCGATGGGCACCGGCGAGGTCGCCCGGTACGTGTCCACCTACGGTTCGGCCCGCATCGCCAAGGTCGCCTTCCTGGCCTCCCTGGAGCCGTTCCTGCTGAAGACCGACGACAACCCGGACGGCGTTGCCACGAAGGACTTCTTCGACGGCATCGTCGCCGCCGTGAAGGCCGACCGGTACGCCTACTACACCGCCTTCTACCAGGACTTCTACAACCTGGACGAGAACCTCGGCAGCCGGATCAGCGAGGAGGCCGTCCGCAACAGCTGGGACGTCGCGGCGAGCGGCGGGTCCTTCGCCGCTTCGGCCGCCCCGACCACCTGGTACACGGACTTCCGCGCCGACATCCCGCGCATCGACGTCCCCACCCTGATCCTGCACGGCACCGGCGACCGCATCCTGCCGGTGGAGAACACGGCCCGGCCGTTCCACCGCGCGCTGCCCTCCGCCGAGTACGTGGAGATCGAGGGCGCGCCGCACGGCCTGCTGTGGACCCACGCCGAGGAGGTCAACACCGCGCTGCTCGCCTTCCTCGCGAAGTGACCCGGGCGGCCGCCGTCGGGGGACGGCGGCCGCCCGCCCCGTCGTCGGTACAGCCGTCACCGGTCCCAGGCCCGGCCGGCGACGGCGGTAGCGACCACTGACCCGCGCCCGGCGCCCGCTTCCCGCGGGCGCCGGGCGCGCACCATGTCGCGATGGTCCGGTTCCCGGGCGGCCACGTCGCGGAGATCCGCACCGACCGCCGACCTCCGTACCCTGCACACGGCGCTGCACCGCCCGTCCTCACCAGGACGGGCGGTGCAGCGCCGTGTGCACGGTGTCGCGATCAGGAGGCGGGGTGGTCGCCCTCGGTCCGGGTGGCGTAGGCCTGCCACTCACGGGGCGAGATTCCGAAGGCCTCGCGGAACGCCCGGCTGAAGTGGGAGTGGCTGACGAAGCCCCAGCGGTGCGCGACGGCGGACACACTGGCCTGCCGACGGGACGGGCGCCCCAGCTCCCGACGGCAGGCGTCCAGCCGGCGCCGTCGCACCCACTGACCCACGGTCATCCCGTCCTGCTGGAAGAGCTTATGGAGGTAGCGCACCGAGATGTGCTGCGAGCGGGCGATCGATCCGGGCGAGAGGTTCGGGTCGGCGAGGTTCTGCTCGATGTGGACGCGGATCCGGGACAGCAGCTCGGCCGGGCCGTTGGGGTGTTCCGGGTCCTCCCGGTCGAGCAGCTCGGTCACCAGGATGGCGACGATGTCGGAGGCGCTGAGCGCGAGGTGGTGGTGCGGCCGGGCCCGGTGGGCCCGCGTCCGGGTGGCCAGGGTGTGGAGGAACCGGGACGCGAGCGAACCGATCCCCTCGTTCCCCCGCGCCATCAGCCCGCCCGCGCGCCGGACGTCGCTCTGGCGGACACCCAGATAGAAGCAGGGGACGCGGAAGCGGACCATCCGGCAATCGGAGTCCCGCAACAGGCCCGCCGGGTGCGGGGTGGCGCTGATCAGCAGGTCCCCCGGAGCCAGCACGGTGCTGGCATCGCCACGTCGGACGGAGGCCGCGCCGTGGACGTGCAGGGCGACGTAGAGGCAGTCCTCGGGATCGGTCCCGGGCGGCGGGGGGAGGATGTCGATGCAGCCGTTGCCGCCACCGCGGGCGGCCTGGCCGAGCAGGTGGGCTTCGGCTTCGGGCGCGGGGGTTGCGGGCAGGGGCGAGGGACCCGACTGGTTCACGGGAGACTCCGACCGGTTGGAAGTGGTGCTGTGCGAATGCCGGCGAGAGCGGCTCGCCGCACGGCGGGGCGGCGGCGCCGGACAACGGGGCGCTCAGGAGGGGACGTTCTTCTGGCGCCATTCATACAAGGAGCGGAACAACTGGACAAACATTCAACAAACCGGGCTTCCAGCGGCTCCGCCGACCTGGAGGGCGCTCATCCCGAGCGGCGTCCGCTCCTCCGCGAAGGCCTTGACGGTGCCTCGGACTGAACGCCAAAGAGCTTGCCGGGCAACGAAGTTCGGCCACCGGCAGCGACCCGGCGGCGATCGGTGGAACCGCCTGACCGCACCGCTCCCCTCCAACGGGAACGGCCACGACGAACCCGCTTCCCGGCCGGCCCGGCGGCCGGGAAGGTGCACGGGTCGTCACGTCGCCGTGCACCGCCGGAACATTCCCGCCGACCCCCTTTCCTAGCCTGAACGGCGGATCCGCCACCTCCGGGTCCACGGCATTCCCCGGGGCCCGGGCCGACCACCGCGCCGCCCCGCCCGGCCCCGCCCCACCTCTCGCGCGCCGGCACCCGACACTCGCCCCGACACCGACACCGACACCGCCCCAGGAGAATCCATGCCTGCCCACCAGTCGCTGCCCGGCTCCTCCCAGCCCCGCCCGGAGGCCACCTGCACCGAGGTCCTCCTCGACGCCCGACTCGTCCTGGGCGAGCACCAGTCCCTCGACGTCCCCGTGCGCCTGGGCTACCGCAGCGACGACCCGATGGCCGTCGCGCTCGAGTTCCTCGGGCCGGCCGCCGAGGCGGGCGTCTGGCAGTTCTCCCGCGACCTCCTCTGGGAGGGACTGCAGCGGCCGGCCGGCCACGGCGACGTCCGGATCTGGCCCCCCTGCACCTGCCACGGCCGGGCGGCCCTGCGCGTCATGCTCCGCAACGGCGACGAGGTCGTCCTGATCGACCTCCCGTCCCGTCAGGTGCGGCGCTGGCTCCGCCGGGAGACCTTCGCCCTCGTCCCCCCGGGCACCGAGGCCGACGCGATCGACTGGGACGCCGTGCTGCCCGGCCGCACCGGCTGAGGGTCCCGCTGCCGCCACCTGCGGCGCAGCGGCCGACCACCACCGCGTACCCTCTGGTAGCGCCTGGGACAGAAGCTCGGGACGACGGCACGGCCGGAACCCGACTCCGGTCGGCGTGGGTGGACGGGAAGAAGCTCGAATGGCAGGGTCAGGCGGTCCGCTGTCCCATCGTGGTCTGCGCGGCCGCGAGGCCGAGCTCGCACGGCTCCAGGCGCTGATCACGTCGGTGGCCGGCACCGGCAGTGGCGGACTGGCCCTGATCCAGGGGGAACCGGGCATCGGCAAGACCACCCTGCTCGCCGAGGCCGTCTCCCGGGCCGCCGCGGCGGGGTTCTCCGTGGGCCTCGGCAAGGCCGACGAGTTGCACCACATCGTGCCGTTCTCGTCGTTGGCGGCCAGCATCCTGCACAGTGACCGGCCGCTGCTGTCCGGCGACGACCTCGCCGATCTCGCCCGCAACCACGACCAGCGGATCTGGTTCGTGGAGCGCCTGGCGGAGGCGATCGAGGCCCGGGCCGCCGACGCCCCGGTGCTGATCGGTCTGGACGACGTGCAGTGGGCCGACGCACTGAGCCGGTTCGCCCTGCAGCAGTTGCCGGCCCGCCTGCGGACCTCGCCGGTCCTGTGGATGCTGACCGGGCGCCGTGAGCCCGCGGGCCCGGCGGAGGAGATCGTGGCGGCCGCCGCCGGCGACCTTCCGACGGTCGCGGTGTCGCTGGGCCCGCTGTCCGGCGCGGCCATCGGCCAACTGACCGACGACACGCTCGGGCCGGCGGTCGACCCGTGGGTGCGGGACCTGCTCGACGGCGCCGGCGGCAACCCGTTCCTGGCGGTCGAGATGCTGGCCGGGCTGCGGGCCGCCGACGCCGCGCAGGACGTCGTACCCTCCCGGCTCGTGGTCGGCGTGCGCGGCAGGCTCCGGTCCCTGCAGCCCGAGACGCTGTGCTTCCTCCAGATGGGCGCGGTGCTGGGCCGCCGGTTCGGCTTCGACGACGCCGCCGTGCTCTGCGACCGCCCGGCCGCCGCCCTGCTCCCGGCGCTCGAGGAAGCGGTGCGCGCCGAGCTCCTGGACGACGACGGCGACCACCTGGTCTTCCGGCACGATCTGCTGCGCCAGGCGGTCTACGCCGACATCCCGCCGTCGGTCCGCAAGGCCCTGCACCGCGAGGCCGCCCACCGCCTGGTCGCCGCGGGCCGGCAGCCGGCCGACGCCGTGCCGCACATCCTCAGGGGCGCCGTGCCCGGGGACGAGGAGGCCGTGGCGCTGCTGCGGCGAGCGGCCGAGGACGTGCTGGCGGTCACCCCCGGCCCGGCGGCCGACCTGATGCTGCGCGCCCTCGAACTGACCCCGGCGGCAGGGGCGTTGAAGTTCGAGGTGGGCGAGCAGGCAATCCTGTGCCTGACCCGGGCCGGCCGTGACCGCGAGGCGCTGGAGACCGGCGACCGGCTGTTGGCCGACCGGCCGCCGCTGGAGGCCTTCGGCCGGCTCCAGTCCGCCCTGGGAGGGGCGCTGTGGACCATGGACCTCGCCGACGAACTGCGCCGCCGGGCCGAGGCCGCGCTCGCCGCCGGCGGCTCCGCCCCGGAGATCTGCGCACGGCTGGCCGCCCTGCGCGCCCTGGCCCTGTCCCGGGGCCGCGACGTGGCCACGGCACAAGAGGCCGGCGAGACCGCGCTGCGCACCGCCATCGAGATCGGCGACCGGGAGGCCCACGTGCTGGCCCTGTCGGGGCTGGGCGAGATCGCGCTGAACGCGGGGGACAGCACCGTCGCGCTGGAGCGCTTCGCCGCGCTGAGCGCCATCGACTCCACCTTCCTCCCCGAGGAGGTCGTCGCACACGTGCACATGGACGACTTCGCCTCCGCCGAGCGTCTGCTCCTGCGGGCGGCGGACCGGGGCGGTGCCGTGCGTCAGGCCATGCTGCTGTGGGCCCAGGGCCAGCACGACCTGGGGCTCGGCCGGCTCGACGACGCCGAGGCCGGCTTCGTGACCATGGAGCGCCTGGAGGACGAGGTGCGGGTGCCCGTCCAGCAGCTGAACGGCCGGGTGATCCGCTCCCGGATCGCCCTGCTGCGCGGCGACCGGGAGGCGGCCGGCGAGCACCTGCTCGCCGCCCGGGAGCAACTGGCCGTCAAGCCGAACCCGGGCAACACGGCCGCGGTGCGCTTCCTGGAGGCCGTCCACGCCGAGGCCGACGGGGACGTCGCACTCGCCGTCGACCGGATCCGCCGGGTGCAGGAGCAGGGGCCCTTCATGCGGTGGCGGCTGCTGCGCGACTGGGTCGACGCCGCGGTCCGGATGTCCCTGCGCGGCGGGGAGCAGCGGCTCGCCGAGGACCTGGCCGCGCAGGCCGAGGCCCACGCCGGACGCAACCCGTCCGTGCCGACCGCCACCGGCATAGCGGCGCACGCCCGCGGGCTCGTACGGAACGACCCCGCCGTGCTCGAACAGGCCGTGGACCTGCTCGGGGCGAGCCCCCGCCCGCTGACCCGGGCCGCCGCCCACGCCGATCTCGGCCGGGCCCTCCTGGCCGCGGGGCGACGACGCCGGGCTGCGGCCGCGCTGACGCACGCGCAGGACGCGTTCGCCGAGTCGGGCGCCCACGCCGCGGCGGCGCAGGTCCACCGCGTCCTGGAGGGCGCCGGGGCCGACACCCGCCGGACGGCGACCGTGCTGCGGCGCCCCGTCCAGGGCTGGGGTGCCCTCACGGCCTCGGAGGAGAAGGTCGCCCGCCTCGTCGCCCAGGGCCACACCAACAGGTCGGCCGCCGACGTGCTGGTGGTGTCCCCGCACACCGTCAACACCCATCTGACGTCCGTGTTCCGCAAGCTGTCGATCGGCTCCCGGGTCCAGCTCGCCAACCTGGTCGCCTCCCTCCCCGAGGCCTGAGGGGCATCAGGTGGGTGACGGACAGCGGGGGCCGCGTCGTCGCGGGCGCCGGCGGGCCGCCCCGGGCACCGTCGCGGCCCCTGGAGACGGGGCCGGGGTCGGCGGGGCGGAGCTGAGTCGTTTCAGCACGGTCTTCTCGGCGTCTCCGAAGTAGTGGTCGCTCAGGTCACTCGCGGCACGAGGCTAGGGCCGCCCGACCGCCGGGTTTGTCCGACCGCGCACCGCCGTTCGCCCGAGAGCGCACAGACCGTCCCGGTCGTCGCCCGGGATCGTCGAGCAGCCCGCGCTTGACCGCCGGACGGTCCGCCAGGGCTCGCCACGCCCCCTGGTACGTTCACGCGATGCCCCGCCACGGCCGGTCCGCTTGGCTGGACCTCCGCCCTGTCCCGCTCCGCCGCCCAGTCGAAGGCCACCGGCATGCACAGACCCACCCCCGTTCCACCGACCGTCGTACTGGTGCACGGGGCTTTCACCGACGCCTCGTCCTGGTCGGAGGTCATCGGCCCGCTGCGCGCCGCCGGTCTGACGGTGCACGCCCCCGCCAACCCGCTGCGCGGCCTGGCGCAGGACGCCGCGTGCGTCCGCAGCCTGCTGCGCGAGCTCGGCACCCCCGTCGTCCTGGTCGGCCACGGGTACGGCGGCGCGGTCATCACCCAGGCGGCCGACGACTCCGACCAGGTGGTGGCCCTGTGCTACGCCGCCGCGTTCGGCCTCGACGCCGGCGAGTGCGTGCTGGACATCACCGACCGCTTCGCCCCCTCCCCGCTGGCCGACGCGACCGTCACCACCACCCTCCCCTCCGGGGCCGACAGCGAGGTGTCCATCCGCCCGGAACGGTTCCGGCCGCTGTACGCCGACGACCTGTCACCCGCGGCCGGGCAGGCGCTCGCCGCGGCACAACGCCCGATAGCCCGCGGCGCGCTGACCGACAGGTCGGGCTCGCCGGCCTGGGCGGACAAGCCGTCCTGGTACGCCATCGCGACCGCCGACCGGATGCTCAACCCCGCCGCCCAGCGCTTCATGGCCCAGCGCATGGCGGCCACCGAGTACGTGCTGGACGCCTCGCACGCCCTCCCGCTGTCGCGGCCCGACGCCGTGGCGGCGATGATCCGGGAGGCCACCGGGCACGCCCTGGGTACTCCGGGGGGTGTTTAATATGCGTTCGAACGGAGGGGTCCGATCGGACCCTCCCCCCCAGGCACCCGGCAGAGGCACCAGCATGATTCCACCGGCCAGATCGTCGGCTCGGCGGATCGCCGCCCTCCTGACCGGGATACTCCTCCTGGTGCCGGCCGCCACCGGGTGCGGTCGCCCCACCGGCGCCGGGCAAGCCGGGGGCGAGGTCACCACCATCACCGCGCTCGACTACTACACCGACCGGACCGAACACGCCCAGTGGGGCGACCTGCTCACCGCGTGCGGGCGGACGGTCGGGGTCCGGGTCGAACAGACGAGCGTCCCGGGGGCGTCCCTGATCCCCAAGGTCCTGCAGCAGGCCTCCTCGCGGACCCTCCCCGACCTGCTGATGCTCGACAACCCCGACCTGCAGCAGATCGCCCGGGCCGGCGCGCTGACCCCGCTGGACGGCTACGGCATCGACGCCGACGGCTTCGCCCCGGGCATCGCGTCCGCGGGCAGCTACCAGGGCAGGCTGTACGGGCTGGCCCCCAACGTCAGCACCGTCGCCCTGATCTACAACAAGGACATGCTCTCCGAGGCCGGCCTCGCCGTCCCGCGGACCTGGGACGAGCTGAAGGCCGCCGCGGCCGCGCTGACCCGTCCCGGGCGCTACGGCATGGCGGTCGACGCGAACGCCACCTTCGAGGGCACCTGGCAGTTCCTGCCCTTCCTGTGGTCCAACGGCGGTGACGAGCGGCGGTTGGACGCCCCCGAGGCCGCGCAGGCGCTCCAGCTCTGGGTCGACCTGGTGAAGAGCGGGTCCATGTCGAAGTCGGTGCTGAACTGGACCCAGGCCGACGTCCACGACCAGTTCCTCGCCGGACGGACGGCCATGATGCTCAACGGCCCGTGGCGCGTCCCCGCCCTGGAACAGGATGCGGACCTGCACTGGGGAGTGGCACCCGTACCCGTCCCCCGTCCGGGGCAGACCCTGGTCACCCCGCTCGGCGGAGAGGTATGGACGGTGCCGCAGAACCCCTCCAAGGCCCGGCAGGAGAAGGCCGCCCAGGTCCTCGCCTGCCTGAACTCCCCCTCGAACATGCTCACCGTGGCCCGGGATCACCACACCGTGCCCTCCCGCACCGCGGTGGCCGCACAGCACGCCGAGGAGAACCCGTCGGTGGCCGCCTTCGCCCAGAGCGTGACGGCGGCGCGCGCCCGTACCAGCGAGCTCGGCGTCGAGTGGCCCAGGGCGGCGACGGGGATCTACACCGCGATCCAGTCCGCGCTGACAGGCGAACAGACACCGGAGGAAGCCCTCGGCCATGCGCAGCAGACCGCCGCGGGCCGCTGACCCGTCGCCGGTCCGGCGCGGGGAGCGATGGACCCGGTGGCTCTTCATCGCGCCCGCCGCGGCGTACCTGCTGCTGTTCTTCGGCTACCCGATCGTCGACAACCTCGTGACGGGCTTCCAGCAGTACACCGTCACGAGCTTCTACACCGGTGACGCCCCGTTCACGGGCCTGCGGAACTACGCGGCGGTCCTCTCCTCCTCCGCCTTCCCCCGGACCCTGCTGACCACGGCCGTGTTCACGGCGGGCTCGGTCCTGGGGCAGTTCGCCCTCGGCCTGGCCTTCGCCCTGTTCTTCCGGCGCCGCTTCCCGCTCGGCGGCGTGCTGCGGTCACTCCTGCTCCTGCCGTGGCTGCTGCCGCTGGTCGCCTCCGGAACCGTCTGGAAGTGGATGCTCGAGCCCGACACCGGAGTCGTCAACGCGGTGCTGCGCGGCCTCCACCTCACGTCGTCCGGCGTTCCCTGGCTCACCGGCACCTCCCAGGCGCTGCTGTCGGTGGTCCTGGTCAACATCTGGGTCGGCGTCCCCTTCAACACCGCGATCCTGTACGGCGGTCTGCAGGACATCCCTCCGCACCTGTACGAGGCGGCGAGGCTGGACGGCGCCGGTCCGCTGGCCTCGTTCCGCCACATCACCTGGCCGCTGCTGCGGCCGGTGGTCCGCGTGGTGCTCGTGCTGGGCGTCGTCTACACCGTCAAGGCCCTGGACGTCATCCTGGTGGTCACGGGCGGCGGGCCGGCCGGCGCCACCGAGACCATCGCCACCCAGGCCTACGAACTGTCCTTCCGGCAGTTCGACTTCGGGCGCGGCGCGGCGATGGGCAACCTGCTCATCGTCCTCTCGCTGGCGTTCGCCGTCCTCCACCTGCGCGCCGACCGTCGCGCCCGGACCGTCGGAGAGTCGCTCCCGTGAAACGCCCACCCGGCCGTGGCGGCCCGCTGTCCACCCTCGTCGGGATCGTCCTGCTCGCGCTGATGCTGTTCCCCGTCTACTGGATGGTGAACGCCTCCCTCCAGCCGGCCGGCAACACCCTGCGCGGAGGTTGGTTCCCGCTCCACCCGGACCTCAGCGGATACGCCACCGCGCTGCGCGATCAGGGGCGCAACCTCGTCACCAGCCTCACGGTGGCCCTCGGCAGCGCGCTGCTCAGCCTGCTGCTCGCCGCACCGGCGGCCCACGCGCTGGCCCGGTTCCGCCTGCGCGGCACCAGGGTCGTACTCCTGGGCGTCCTGACCACCCAGGCGGTGCCGGGCATCGTGGTGGCCAACGCGCTCTACGGCGCCTACAACGACCTGGGGCTCCTGAACTCCCGCCTCGGGCTGGTCCTCGCCGACTCCACCGCCGGCGTCCCCTTCGCGATCGTCGTCCTGCACTCGTTCATGCGGAGCATCCCCGAGGAGATCGTCGAGGCCGCGCGGGTGGACGGCGCCGGCCGACTGCGCGTCTTCCGTTCCGTGGTGCTCCCGTTGAGCCGGAACGCACTGATCACAGCCGGCGTCTTCACCTTCCTCCTCGCCTGGAGCGACTTCCTCTTCGCCCTCACCCTGACCACCACGGACACCGTCCAGCCGATCACCCTGGGCGTCTACCAGTACCTCGGCGCCCACACCACCCGCTGGAACGCCGTCATGGCCACCGCCGTCCTGGCCTCCGTGCCCGCCGCCGTCCTGCTCGTCGCCGCCCAGCGCCACGTCACCGGCGCCGCCACCGGTGCGGCCGAGAAGTGAGGTCACCCCCGATCTACTAGGTTCACGCGATGTCCCGCCCCGGGCCCGCTGACATGGTGGTCCGGACGGTACAGCGGTGGACAAGGCCACCGGTGGCCGACCGACCCGAGGGGAACCCGGTGCCCGCATCTCTCTCCACCGCGCGACTGTCCGCCTCCGACCGGGCGGAGAGCTGGCACGAGGCGGTGTCCCACGCCTTCGTGCCGATGGCCGTGGACCTCCTGGAAGAGGTTCCGTCGCCCGGGGCGATCGTCGGCCACCAACTCGGCCCGATCCGGATACTGCGGGTCCAGGCGGGACCGCAGGCGGTGACGCGCACCCGGCGCACGACCGCCGACGACGGCCCCCCGTCGCTGATCCTCAGCCTGCAGGAGCGCGGCACCGCGCTCAAGGAACAGGACGGCAGGGAGTCGGTCGTCCGGCCGGGCGACTTCTCCATCACCGACACCTCCCGGGTCTTCCACAAGAAGATCGAGGAGGGGTTCGTCTTCACCTCCTTCCGCTTCCCCCGCGCCGAGCTGGACGTCCCCGAGCGGGACCTCCGAGCCCTGACCGCCACCCCCTTCAGCGGCGCCGCGGGCAGCGCCGCCCTGGTCGCCACCTACTTCTCCCGGATGGCGCGCGAAGCGCCGGCCCTGGACGAGGCCGTCGGCCGACGGACCGCAGCCATCGCACTCGACCTGCTGGCCCTCCTCGTCGACGACCGCTCCGGCCGCTCCCGCCGACAGGCCCCGCGGAGCACGGCCTCCCTGGAACGGGTCAAGGACCACATCCTGCGCAACCTCCGCGACCCGGACCTCTCCCCGTCCACCATCGCGGAGGCCAACTTCATCTCGGTCCGCTTCCTCCACAAGCTCTTCCACCTCGAAGGCACCACGGTCAGCAGCTGGATCCGCACCCAACGCCTGGAGCGCTGCAGCCGCGACCTCCTGCGCCCGGTCGCCGCGGAACTCGGCGTCGCGGGCATCGCCCGCCGCTGGGGCTTCACCAGCTCCAGCCACTTCAGCCGCGCCTTCCGCGCCGCCTACGGCATGCCCCCCAGGGACTGGCAGGTCGGCAACGACCCGGCACGGTGACCTCCGCCGCCCCGCCGGCCGCTCCACCGGGTTTGACCGTCAGTGCCCGTCACTGTGCCGACTCTGCACCTCTCCGGAGGCGCGATGCCGGACGCGCGCGTTCGGGCGTGGGCGCTCTCCCCGAACGACGGACCTGCGGCACTGCCCCGCGCCCTGCTCTTCGAAGGTCATTGACTGCATGTCACATATCTTTGACATCAAGCGAGTTGACGGTCAAAGCGCCGCACCGTGGCGCCCCCCGCATCCCCGCCATCGATCCGACCGGCCGCCCGGCCCGCCCGGCCGCAGGCCGCCCGCCCGGGCCGATCGACCCGCCCCGGGTGCGACCCGCCGCGTGGCACAGTGCTGTCCGGAAGAAGAACCGCGGCATCCCGAACGGTGCCGCTCCCGGATCGGACGGATCGTCAGTCCGTCGGTCCGGCAGGCGAGAGAGAAGACGATGAAGAGGCACACCACCGTTCGCGCACGGCTCCGTTCGGTCCTCCTGGCGGGCGTGGGCCTGAGCATGGCGCTCACCGGCGTGCTCGGCGCGGCCGGAACCGCCGAGGCCCGCACCGAGTGGCGCCACATGTCCCACGTGTGGTTCGACCTGTCGGAAGGCCCCAGCGACAACGAGCGGATGCGGTACTCCAACTTCCTGGGAAGCCTGCGGGTGGCGGTCTCGGGTTACGGCTTGCAGCAGACGCAGTTGGAGGACATCGGTCTCGTCCAGGTCTCGCTGTCCGCGCTCGACGACCGGGGCCAGCGCCGCCACGTCGAACTCTGGATCAACCCCTCCAACCTCTACCTGTGGGGCTACTCCAACCAGTACGGCGACACCTATCAGTTCAACGACCTCAACGGTGCCCTGCAGTCGCGGATCTCGGAGACCACCACCCCGGCGCCGCCGGTCAGCCGTAACGTCCAGACCCTGAACTTCGGCTCCAACTACAACTCGCTCTCCACGGCGGCCGGCCGGGGCCGGGAGTCCATGCCCATCAGCTGGAACGACATGCGGGGCTCCATCCTGCACCTGGCGGGCGAGAACAACCCGTGGGGCAACCGCCAGGCGACCGCCCGGTCGCTGAGCCTGATGATCCAGTCGCTGTCCGAGGCCGCCCGGTTCAACGACGTCGAGGGCACCTTCCGCGCGGCGATGACCGACTGGAACGTGCGGAGCCTGCCGATCCAGCAGCAGTACCTGGAGAACTCCTGGGACGCCCTGTCCCGCTTCTACGAACGCAGCGCGGCGGGCCTGAACGCGACCCCGGTCGACATTCCGACCGTCGGGAGGGTCGACAACCTCGGCACCCTGCGCCGGTACGTGCAGATGACCATGGGCGGCCCCCACACCGACAACGGGGACTGGAACCACGACGAACTCTGACGGCCCTGCGCCGACCGCGGCCGGGCCCCGGCCGGAGAGAGCCCCCGACGGGAAGACCGGGTGCGGCACGCGAAGCCCTACCCGGCGAGGGCTCGCGCGCCGCCTCATCGCCAGGGGCCACGCGGCCGTGCGGTCCGTCACCGTCTCCCGAGGCGGCGACCGCTGGGACTGCCACCCGGACCGGCCCCTGAGGAACGACCCCTAAGGGCGTAGAGACGCGTACCGGCGGGCATGGCACGGTTGTAGTGCAACGTCATCAGCCGTGAGAAGGTACCGAGCATGAGTGCAATAAAGTTCATCCTCAATGTCATCTGGTTGGTTTTCTGCGGCATTTGGATGGCTCTTGCCTACGTACTCGCCGGAATCATCTGCTGCGTACTTGTCATTACCATTCCATTTGGCATCGCCTCCTTCCGGATCGCCGGCTTCATCCTGTGGCCGTTCGGGCGGACGGCGGTGGAGCGGCCGGACGCCGGGCCGGCGTCGTGCGTCGGGAACGTGATCTGGCTGGTCTTCGCCGGGTGGTGGCTGGCGATCGGGCACCTGGTCACCAGCATCCCGCTGTTCCTGTCGATCATCGGCATCCCCTTCGGGTGGGCCAACCTGAAGATGATCCCGATCTCGCTGATGCCGCTCGGCCGCGAGATCGTGCCGACGGACCGGGAGTGGGGCGCGCGGTAACCGGGACACGGACCTCGACGGCCGGCGACGGGCAGCAGCCCGCGCCGGCCGTCCGCGTTCGCGCGCGGGGGGGGGCGGGCGTCAGCGGCCGAGGCGGGACTCCAGGGCGCGCAGGTCCGCGGTGAGGGCGGACCGCACCGGGCGGGACATCAGCGGGCCGGCCAGGCGGAGGCCGCCGCGGACGCGGATGCGGGCGAAGGTGCCGGTCCGGGTGGGCTCGAAGGTGTAGGTGACGCGCATGGGCATCGGCCCGGCGACGGAGACCATGTCGAGCACCGTCGGCGGGTCGTGGCGCGACACGCGCAGCACGTACGAGAAGGACCGGCCCAGGAAGTGCGCGGTCCGGGTGACCTCGGCGCCCGCGCCGAAGCCGCCGGTGTCGGCCTCCCGGGTGAGGGTGGCGCTGCGGATGCCCCGGGTCCACTCGGAGTCGTGGCGCCAGTCCATCGCGTAGGCGGCGACCGTGGCGGGCGGGAGGGGGATCAGGCGTTCCACTGTGACGTCGAGCATGATCACACTCTCCCGCCGGGCGGGCCGGCGCGCTCCCCGGACTCGCCCGGGCGGAGGCGGGCCCCGGTCAGAGCCCCAGGATCCGCTGGGCCTGCGCCCGCATCTCGACCTTGCGGATCTTCCCGGTGACCGTCATCGGGAACTCCTCGACCACGTGCACGTAGCGCGGGATCTTGACGTGGGCGAGCCGGCCCGCGCAGTACCCGCGGACGGCCTCGGCGGTGAGCGGCTCGGCGCCCTCCCGCATCCGGATCCAGGCCATCAGCTCCTCCCCGTACTTGGCGTCGGGGACGCCGATGACCTGGACGTCGAGGATGTCCGGGTGGGTGTGGAGGAACTCCTCGATCTCCCGCGGGTAGAGGTTCTCGCCGCCGCGGATCACCATGTCCTTGATCCGGCCGGTGATGGCGAGGTAGCCGTCCCCGTCCATCACCGCGAGGTCCCCGGTGTGCATCCAGCGGGCGGCGTCGACGGCCTCGGCGGTGCGCTCGGGCTCGCCCCAGTAGCCGAGCATGACGGAGTAGCCGCGGGTGCAGAGCTCGCCGGGTTCGCCGCGCGGGACAGTCCGACCGGTGGCCGGGTCGACCACCTTGACCTCCAGGTGCGGGCCGACCCGGCCCACCGTGGCGACCCTCCGCTCGACCGGGTCGTCGACCCGGGTCTGGGTGGAGACCGGCGAGGTCTCGGTCATGCCGTAGCAGATGGAGACCTGCGCCATGCCCATCCGCCCGATGACCTCCTTCATCACCTCGCTCGGGCAGGGCGAGCCGGCCATGATGCCGGTGCGCAGGCTGCCGAGGTCGTAGCGCTCGAAGTCCGGGTCGGCCAGCTCGGCGATGAACATGGTCGGCACGCCGTACAGCGAGGTGCAGCGCTCGGCGGCGACGGCGGCCAGGGTGGCGCCGGGCTCGAAGGAGGGGGCGGGGATGACCATGCAGGCGCCGTGCGAGGTGGCGGCGAGATTGCCCATCACCATGCCGAAGCAGTGGTAGAACGGCACCGGGACGCAGATCCGGTCCTGCTCGGTGTAGGCGAGCAACTCCCCGACGAAGTATCCGTTGTTGAGGATGTTGTGGTGGGAGAGCGTCGCGCCCTTGGGGAAGCCGGTCGTCCCGGAGGTGTACTGGATGTTGATCGGGTCGTCGGGGGCCAACTCGCTCTGCCGTTCGGCGAGTCGGGCCGGGTCGGCGCGCCGTCCGGCGGCGGTCACCGCGTCCCAGTCGGGGCCGCCGAGCAGCAGGACGTGCTCCAACTCCTGACAGCGGGGCCGCACTTCAGAGATCATCCCGGCGTAGTCGGAGGTCTTGAAGCGCTCGGCGGCGACCAGCAGCCGGATGCCGGCCTGGTTCAGCACGTACTCCAACTCGTGGGCGCGGTAGGCCGGGTTGACCGTGACCAGGATCGCGCCGAGCTTGGCGGTGGCGTACTGGGTGAGCGTCCACTCGGCGCAGTTGGGGGCCCAGATGCCGACCCGGTCCCCCTTGGCGATCCCGAGTTCCAGCAGGCCGAGCGCCAGGGCGTCGACGTCGGCGGCGAGTTCGGCGTACGTCCAGCGGCGGGCGGTGGCCCGGTCGACCAGGGCGTCGCGCCCGGGGAAGGCGCGCACCGCGCGGTCGAGGTTCTCCCCGATGGTGTCGCCGAGCAGCGGGACGTCCGAGGTGCCGGAGGCGTAGCTGCGCGGGGTCGGCGTGGTCGGCACGGGCGGGCTCCCTGGGGACGGCGGTGCGGGACGGGGTCCATGGTCGCGGGCGCCGGCCCCGCGCCGCCACCCCCGAACGGGGGTACGGACACGGCGCTGGGGCCGCCCGTCACGGTCGACGGACGGCCCCAGCGCGCGGGGTCACTTGTTGATGCAGGTGTTGCCGAACGCCGGGTTGAGGAGCCCGATGATGTCGATCGAGTTCCCGCAGACGTTGGCCTCCAGGTTGATCGGGACCTGGATCACGTTGCCGGACAGGATGC
This sequence comes from Kitasatospora sp. SC0581, assembly GCF_048159585.1. Classification (NCBI taxonomy): domain Bacteria; kingdom Bacillati; phylum Actinomycetota; class Actinomycetes; order Kitasatosporales; family Streptomycetaceae; genus Kitasatospora; species Kitasatospora sp. SC0581. Next base: position 55,792 of record NZ_JBLRWA010000007.1, read on the forward strand.
CGGGCGAACCGATGGCGGCCCCGTTGGCGGTGGCGTCGCCGGCGGACGCGGTGCCGGCCCCGGCGAGGACCGTCACCGCGGCGAGGGCGGTGGCGGCGAAGGTGGTACGCATACGCATTGCGTCACTCCTTGTGAGCAGAGCGGGTCGAAGTGTGACGATCACACCTCGCCCACGATCACAAGGGATGCGCTCCTCCGCACGCCGGATTCGCCCGTCTAGGGCGTGTCGCCCTCCCGACCCACCGGCTCCCCGCCCTCGGGGCCGGCGCCGCCGAGCGATTCCAGCAGGTCCCGGGCCGGACGAAGCCCTGGCTCGGCCGCGACCGCGCGGTGCAGCAGCCCGAGGGCGAGCGGCCCCTCCCCGGCCGCCAGGGCCTCCAGTGCGTGGTTGTAGTCGATCCGTCCGGCGTAACGCAGCCGGAACAGCACGGACAGGTCCTCCCGGCAGGACGGGCAGCGCAGGGTCACCGGGTCCGCCGGAACCCTGCACAGCGGGCACGGCACCGGCGGGGCCCCAAGGGCCGCGACAGCGCCCCCGGCGCCCGGGACGGACACGGCGTCCACCGCGTCCACGGCGCTCATCGCGGCCCCGCCTCCTCCGGCCGGACCGGGCCGAGCGACTCCTGGGCCGGCTCGCTGCCCAGCTCCCGCTGCGCCTGCGCGTACAGGGCCAGCAGGTTCGACATGTGGGTGTTCACGTCCGCCATGTTGGGCGCCTCCACGGCCTCGTCCAGGCCGCGCAGCTCGGCCATGATCAGCTGGGCCAGGGCGGGCGAGACCATGCTCTGGGTCACATAGATGTTGCACATGGTCAGCATCCGCATGGTGTGCCCGAGCGAGTCGCACAGCTCGTCCGCCTTGCGGGCCGAGCGCACCGCGCCGTCCCAGTCGGCGGCCTCCCGGCGCAGCCGCAGCTCGGCGGCCACCGACCGCAGCCGGTCCAGGTCGCTCGGGTCGAGGAGCTTCTCGCAGTAGTGGATGAACAGGCTCAGGTACGCCTCCGAGCCGCGCACCCAGCGCTGGGCCTTGAGCTGCTGCTGGGCCCGCTCCAGCGCCGCGTCCACCGACTGGCCGCGGGTCTGCCCGGCCGCCAGGTCGTCCAGGGTGTCCATCAGCCGCTGCGCCTCGCGCATCTCGGCCTCGGTCAGCTCGCCGCCCCAGCGGTCGGTGAAGGACTCGATCTGCCGCTGCTGCTCCTCCACCTGCACCTTCAGCTCCGGGTCGAGGGTGACCCGCTCCAGCTTGACGGTCTTCTCGGCGCCGCCCTGGATCCGCACCGACAGCGTGATGGTGCGGTCCCGGTCGAGGCCGAAGGCGACCTCCACCGGGGTACGGCCGCCCAGGCCCTCGGGCAGCCGCAGGGTGAGGTGGCCGATCAGCTCGTTCTGCTGGGCGATCTCGTGCTCGCCCTCGTAGACCGCGACCTCCAGCCGCTGCCGGCCGCTGCCGGAGACCACGAACTCCCGGCTGACCGGCGAACTCGTCGGGTAGCTGGTGTTCTTGGGGATGATGACGGCGAGGCGGCCGTCGTTCAGCTCGATGCCGAGGTTCTTCGGGGTGATGTCGAACGGGTTGGTGACCTGCGCCAGCTCGCCGCAGCCCGGGCAGACCTCACAGCCCGGCGGGTTCACCAGGCCGCAGGAGGCGCAGCGCAGGCCGACGTCCTCGGCGGCGGTGGTGGCCACCCTGGTGTGGCCCGGGGCGGCCGAGTTGAGCGGCTCGCCGCACAGCTCGCAGGCGGTGACGCCGGGGGCGGCCGGGGTGCCGCAGCGCGGGCAGTTGCCGCCGTGCACCACGGCGGTGGCCCGGGTGGCCTGCCGCGGGACCGTCCCGCCGCCGCCCGAACCGTCCAGCGCCTGCTCGCACTTGGGGCAGGAGGCCGCCCCGGCGTCGACCGGGAGGTGGCAGGTCGGGCAGGAGACCCGGTCGCCGCCGAGCAGGCCGGCGGCGCAGTTGGCGCAGTTGGAGGCGGACAGGTCGCCGGGGGCCCGGCACTCGGGGCACTCCACCTCGCCGACCAGCGCGGACTGCACGGCCGCGCCGAGCGCCACGCACTGCATCGGGTTGACGCCGCGCCGGATCCGGCGGGGGCCGAAGACCTCGCCGAGCCGGCGGGCGACCAGCGGGATCGCGGTCGAGCCGCCGACCAGCACCACCTCGTCGATGTCCCCGACGGTCAGGTTGGCCTGCATGATGGCCTTGTGGGTCAGCTCGATGGTGCGCTCGATCCGGGCCTCGATCAGCTCCTCGAAGCGGGCCCGCTCGAACTCCGTCTCCAGCACCAGCTGTCCGGCGCCCAGGCCCGGCAGGATGACCTCGGAGGACTCCTGGTGGGAGAGCTCGATCTTGATGGTCTCGGCGGTCGCGGCGATCTTCGGACGGTCGCGCAGGTCGGGCTGGTACTCCGCGCCGTACTCCTCGCGGATGTCCTCCAGCAGCGCGGTGGTGATCCCCCGGTCGAAGTCGTCGCCGCCGAGCAGGTTGTCGCCCTCGATGCCGAGCACCGAGACCGAGCCGGGCACCAGCAGCAGGATGGAGATGTCGAAGGTGCCGCCGCCGAGGTCGTAGACCAGGACGGTCTTCCCCTCCTCGCCCGCCTCGGAGGTGATGCCGTAGGCGAGGGCGGCTGCGGTCGGCTCGTTGATGATCCGCAGCACGTGCAGGCCGGCCATCCGGCCCGCCTCCTGGGTGGCCGCGACCTGCCGCTCGCCGAAGTACGCGGGGACGGTGATGACGGCGCGGTGGAAGGGCTCGCCGAAGCGCTGCTCGGCATCCTCCTTGAGGCGGTGCAGGATGATCGCGGAGATCTCGATCGGCGTGTACGAGCGGCCGTTGAACCAGACGTTGACGTCGCCGTCGGTGCCCGCGGTGACCTTGTAGTCCACCTCCTTCAGGGCCGCCTGGACCTGCGGGTCCTTGAACTTGCGGCCCATGAAGCGCTTGACCGAGCGGATCACGTTGGCGCCGTCGACGGCGATCCGGCTGCGCGCGGTGGAACCCACCAGCAGCTCGCCCTTGCGGCCGCTGCCGACCACGGAGGGCGTCGCCTCCTGGTTCTGCCGGTTGAAGATGATCTCCGGCTCGCCCCGGCGCAGGTGGGCGACCACGGAGTTGGTGGTGCCCAGGTCGATGCCGAGTGTGCGGTACATGTCGTTCCCCTCTTGCCCCTCGTGGTCCTGGCTACTTCTTGCGCTTCATCTGCCTGGCCTGCTCGGCCACGGCCTTGGCCCGGCGGCGGGCCCGGGGCGGGGCCGCCTTGGGCTGGGCCCGGGTGACCGGCGCGGCGGCTTCGGGTGCGTCGTCCGCCTCGGGTGCCTCGGGTGTCTCGGGCTTGACGGTCTCGGCGGCTTCCGTTGCCTCGAAGGCTTCGACGGTCTCGACGGTCTCGGCGGCCCCGGTGGCCCCGGCGGCCCCGGGCGCCTCCGGCTCGGCGACCGCAGGCTCCGGGTACGGGTCCGGGTGCGGCTCCGACTCCGGTGCGGCGACCACCACTTGGGCCCGGCGCAGCACCTCGTCCCCCCAGAAGAACCCGGTCACCACCGTCCGTACCACCGTCTCCGGCGCCACCCCGGACCGGGCCTCGGTGCCCACGATCTCGGTCAGGTCCGGGTCGGCCGTCATGCCCTCCAGCCGCATCGGCCGCACCCTGGCCTTGGCGAGCTGCCCGAGCAGCCGGCGCCGGGTGGCCTCCAGGCCGGCGCCGCGCCCGAGCGCCACCAGCTCGCGGTCCAGGCCGAGGGCGGCGAGCGCGTCGTCCACCTCGACCAGGATGCCCAGCAGTTCGCGCTGCTCGGCCCGGGCTTCCTGCTTCTGCTCCGTCAGCTTGCTCCCCAGCAGGGACGCCCGGAAGAGCAGTCGGCCGAACGCCTGCTCCAGGTCGACGTCCTCGACGCCGGGCGGGATCTCCAGCGGCCGGTGGCCACCGGCCGGGGCTTCGGCGGGTGCGTCGGCAGGGGCGGCGGCGGGCGCGTCGGTGGGTGCGTCGGTCATTCTGGGACCTCGATCTGCGGCAGCACGGACAGGTCCGCCGCGTAGCGGGCGGGGACGGGCGGTTCGGGGTCGGCGCCGCCGGGGGCGGGCTCGGTGAAGTCGGCGGCCAGCTCGGCCCGGTGGAGGGCGGGCAGGGCGGCGGGCGGCAGCGGCGGGCGCTCGATCACCAGCAGCGGCTCGACGAGTGCGGGGGCGAGCAGCTCGGCGGCCTGGTCGACCGGCTCCGGCGGGAGGGGCCGCTGGAGGTCCGCCTCCAGGCGCCGGTCCGGGTTGCGCAGCAGCGCGGCGGCCTCCTGGATCTGCTGCCGGGTGTACCGGCCGGCCCGCATCGCCGGTCCGACGGCGAGGTTGATCTCGCGCACGCCGGCCGTGAGCGGGATGCCCAGGACCTCGTACGGCGACGGTTCGTGCAGTGGCATGGCGGGAGGTCTCTCTCCTCACGGTGGCGGTGGCGGTTCGGTCGGCGGTTCGGGTGACGGCCCGGGGCGACGGGGATCGGCCTGCGGTCTTCGGCGTACGGTCCAGGACGCTCCCGACTGCCGTGCGGTTGCCGTCAGTAGAGCGACCTGATCCGCATCTGCATGGCGTGCAGCTCAGGGTCGTCCGGGCTGTACTCGACGGCCGTGCGGGCCAGCTCCTTGGCCTCGCGCAGTTTCCGGGCGTTGGCCTGCTGGACGGCGAACGAGCCGTAGACGATGCCGAGTTCGCGGCACAGCTTGTCGGTGTCCTCCTGGGTGCCGGACAGTTCGAGCGCCTCCTCCAGCAGCTTGATCGCCGCCCGGTAGCGGCGGGCCTCGTAGTGGCTGATGGCCTTGCCGCGCCAGAGGCTGACCATCAGGCGGCGGATGTCGGTCGAGTCGTCGTAGGACCTGGCCTTCTCGAGCATCGCGGCCTGGTCCGCGAACGGCTTGTCCTGCATCGCGTCCACCACGTGGTTGGCGATCAGCACCGAGACCAGGCGCGGGGCCTCGTGCTCGACCCCGCCCTCCCACTCCGGGTCGGCGCGCAGCGCCTCGGCCATCCACGCGACGGCGCGCCGGTGGTCGTCGGCGAAGGCCGCCGAGCGGGCGAGCTGGCGCAGGACGAAGATCAGGCCGATCCGGTGGTCGGGGTCGGGGTTGAGTTCGACGAGCGCCCGCCAGGCGCCGGCGGCCTCCTCCAGTTCCGCGTCGGTGGCGTCGGGGTGGCTGAGCTGGCCGGCCCGGTTACCGAGGGCGGCCTCCAGGAAGTGCCGGGCGGTCGGGTCGCCGGGGACCAGCTCCAGGCTCTTCTCCAGCAGCCCGAGGGCGCGGGAGTAGTCCTTGTCCTCGTTGTTGATCTTGCGCGCCCACTGGGCGTAGGTGGCGCCGAGGTCGCCCCGCACCTCGGGGTCGTCGGGGGCCAACGCCAGGGCCTTCTCCAGGAGTTCGGCGGCTCCGGCCTGGTCGTCCAGGCTGTTCTTGAGCAGCGCGCGGGCGGCCCGGACCCCGGACTCGGCGGCGATCGCGGCGGCGTCGGCGGGCAGCCTGGCGCCGGGGACGGCCCGGGCGCGGGAGAGGCTGTCCAGGGCCTCGCGCCAGTCCTGGTTGCGGTGGTGCTCGCGGGCCTGGCTGACCAGGGACTCGCCGAGCAGTTCCTGCCAGTCCTCGCCGCGCCGCTGCTCGGGCACCGCGTCCAGGGCGGCGACGGCGGCGGCCTGCCGGCCCTGGAGCTGCAGGTAGCGCTGCGGGCCGAGTTCGCCGAACAGGCCGAGGGCCCGGGTGGGAGCGGGCGCGTCGGGGCCGGACGGGCGCTGCCGCCAGGGCCGGACGGCCTGCTCGAAGGCCTCGGCCCAGCCGTCCGCTCCGGGATCGGCGCGCAGCAGCCGGTCGAGGGTCGGGCCGAGCGCGAGGCGGCGGGCCGGGCGGCCTGGCAGGGTGATCCGGACGTCCTCCTGGGCGAGCGCGTCCGCGCAGTGGGTCTCCAGGCCGAGGCGCAGCGTCCAGGCGGTGACCTCGTCCCCGCTGCGCCCGGCGGCCCGGTCCAGGGCGCGCAGGTCGTCGCGGAGGCGGTCGAGCAGTCCGGCGCGGGCGGCGGCCAGCCGCTGGGGCTCGGCGGTGCGGCCGGTGGTCCGGGCGGACTCGGCCCACAGCTCGGGCTGGTGCAGGGCGGCGACGAGGCTGCCGATCGTCCAGGCCCAGACCTCCTCGCCTGGGCTGTCGGGACCGTCGGCGGTGTCGGCGGCGGCATCGGAGGTGTCGGCGGCATCGGAGGCACCGGCGGCGAGCCGGTAGCCGGCCAGGCCGAGCGCGTGCAGCACCCGGGGGTGGGCCGGGTCCCTGAGCAGCAGCTCGCGGTAGGCCTCCCAGGCCTCGCGGTGGCGGCCGTCGAGGACGGCCTGGTGCGCCTCGTGCTCGGCGAGCAGGGCGAGCGCGCCGGCCACCCGCTCACGGCCCGGCACCTCACGCCCCGGCACCCCGTCGCCGGGGACGGGCTGGAGCGCCTGGCGCAGGTCGACGGCGGCCTGGCCGAGCCGACCGGCGGCGAGGGCGGCGCCGGCCCGGCGGACCAGGACGGCCGCGCGGGCCGCCCCGGCCTCGGCGGGCACCCCGGCCAGGGCCTCGTCCAGGCGGCCGAGTTCGGCGCGCAGCAGGGCGAGGTCGGTCCGGACGGGCACGGCGGCGGCGCCGTCGCCGAGCGCCACGGCCCAGCGGGCGAGCACCGGTTCGGCCTGCTCGGGGACGCCGGCCCGGCGGGCGCAGTCGAGGACGGCGCGCAGCGCGGGGGCGGAGCAGCGGACGCAGCGGGGCGGGGCGGCGGCCTCGGGGGCGTGCTGGTGGTCGGGGCAGGCCTCGCGGCCGCAGCCGCCGCAGGTACCGGTGGCGGGGCGGTCGCAGAGCGCGCAGTCGCCGGCCGGCTCCGCCACGGCCGTGCCGGAGGTGAGGAAGTGCCGGTACCAGTCCAGGGCGGCTGCCCAGTTGCCGGCCCGTTCGGCGAGCAGGGCGCGCAGCCGGGCGGTCGCCGGGTCGCCGGCCGGGTCGGGCGGGCCGAGCAGGGCGATCGTCCGGGCCGGGCGGCCGGCCAGCAGGGCGACGGCGGCCAGGTGGTAGCGGTCGCGCGGGCCGAGGTCGGCGTCGAGCAGGGTGGCGACCGGCTCCGGGGTGCCCTCGGCCAGGGCGAGGGCGGCGCGCAGCCGGGCCTGGCGGTGGGTGAGGGCGCCGGGCAGGGTGTCGGCGAGGGCGAGCGCGGCGGCGGCGCGGCGGCGCGGTTCGGCGTGGTCGCGGCCGGTGACCAGCAGGTGGGCGGCCTCGCGCAGGGCGGCTTCGCGCAGCGCGGCGCGGTAGCCGGGAGCGTCCGGGTGCTCGGCGGTGGCCTGCTGCCAGAGTTCGCGGGCGGCCGTCGGGTCGGTGTCCAGCCGGGTGCGGGCGAGCCGGTCGCGGGCCAGGGCCCGGCGGGGGCGCAGGTCCTCGTCGTCCAGTGCCTCCCAGCGGGCGAGGGCGCCGGCCGGGTCGCCGGTGCGGGCGAGGGCGAGGCCGTGGTGGAAGGCGGCGACGGCGGTCCAGCGGGTGCCCGGTTCGGTACCGGCCCGGGTACCGGCGGCGGCCCCGGTGTCGACCTCGGCGCGCAGGAGCGGCTCGGCCTCCTCGGCCCGCCCGGCGGCGAGCAGAGCGGCGCCGAGCCGGACCCGGGCGGGGCGCCAGTCGGGGGCCGCGCCGAGGCCGGCCCGGTAGTCGGCGGCGGCCTCGGCGGGGCGTTCGGCGCGCTCGTGCACCAGGGCGAGGCCGAACCGGGCCGGGGCGAAGCCGGGCCGGACGGCCAGGGCGGCGGTGAACTGCTCCCGGGCCCGCTCGTCGGCGCCGAGCAGCAGGGCGAGCCGGCCGAGGGCGTAGCGGGGGCGGGGGTCGGCCGGGCTCTCGCCGGCGGCGGCCGCGAGGTCGGCCCAGGCCGCCTCGGTGGCGCCGAGGCGCTGGCGGGCCAGCCCGCGGAAGAGCAGGCCGTCGGCGCGCAGGGCCGGGCCGCGCCCCCACGGGGAGGGTTCGCCGGGGCCGCGGCGCAGCGCCTCGTCGAAGGCGGCGACGGCGGGTTCGTCGCGGTGCAGGGTGTAGAGCTGGGCGCCCCAGCGGAACCAGAGTTCGGCGCTGCCGGAGGGGGCCGCGGCGGCGAGCAGGGCCTCGGCCTCGGCGGCCCGGTCGGTGGCGCGCAGCAGGGCGGCCCGGGCGAGCACCGGCCAGTCCCGGCCGGGCAGGGCGGCGAGGGCGCGGGCGGTGGTGTCCTCGCGCTGCTCGGGGGCGCCGTCGCGGCAGCGGTGCTGGAGCCAGTCGACGGTGCGGGCGACGGTCTCGGCCTCCGCGCCGGGCTCGGGGCCGGCGGCGGTGGCCTGGAGGTGGGCGAACAGCGGGCCGAGGTCGCCGTCGGGTGCCCGCAGCCGCTCCTCGGCGAGCAGGCGCAGGCTCCACCGGGGCAGTTGCCGGGCCGGGTCGGCGAGCAGCGGGTAGGCCTCGCGGTGCAGGGCGAGGGTGGCCTCCTGGTCGCCGGTGGGGACGGTGGCCTCGGCCTGGCCGAGCAGGGCGAGGCCGCGCTGCGGGCCCAACTCCCCGGGTGCGTCGGCGAGTCGGCGGGCCAGCCGGGCGTAGCGGCGGCGGGCCTGGGCGTCCCGGCCGGCGGCGAGCCGGGCGGCGGCGGCGGCCAGTTCCCTCGCCACCGTCGCGGCGTCCAGGGCCCGACGGCGGCGGGCCAGCACGACGGCGGCCGCCGCACCGGCCAGCGCCACCACGACCAGCAGCACCGCTAACAGCGCCATGCACCGTCCCCCTGGGTTCGGACACCATCCATCCCATGACCAACTGGCTTCTGGAGATCATGAGTTGACGTCGTGTCGTGATGTTGCTCGGGCGCCATCAGAATAGGCCCTCGATCGGACAGCCGAACAGGAAAGCGCACTATCCTGGGCAGCGCGGCAGCCGTACGACAGCAGCACAGCAGCAGCTCGTCGGGAGCGGAACGGCAGCACAGCCAGCAGCGCGCCGGCGGCACCTGAACCGGCGCGTCAACAGCGGTCAACCGTCGGGGGTCGAGTGTCGGAGTCGCGTTGGGTGCCCGGGCTCCGGTTCGGGCCGGAGTTCGACCCCGAGCAGTACGAACTCCTGGAGTTCCACCACCGGGGCGGCGAGGCCGAGGTGTGGCGGGCGGTCCGCACCGGGCACAACGGGCGCAAGGAACTGGTCGCCGCGAAGATCATGCTGGAGCGCGACCCGGGCGAGGTGCGGCGCTGGCTCGGCCGCTGGGACGACGTCTCGCACAACGCGCACCGGCTGGGCGTCACCGACCTCGTCGTGCCCAGCTTCCTGCTCGGCCCCTCCCCGCACCGGCCCGGCACCCCGCCCGGCGGCGCGCTGCTGGGCTACCAGATCTCGCCCTGGGTCGAGGGCGTGCCGCTGCACACCTGGGCGCGCGGCCAGCGCGGCGGCCCGCCGGCGGTGGCCGAGGTGCTGGCCCGGCTCTGCCGGATCGTCGACGAGCTGCACCGCAAGCGCTGGGTGCACCGCGACATCTCCCCCGCCAACGTCCTGGTGGACGGCCAGGGGCAGGTCAAGCTGATCGACCTGACCTTCCTCGCCCCGCTGGACCACGCCCTGACCGTCGCGGTGTTCACCCCCGGGCACGTCCCGCCGGAGGCCGAGCAGGTCGGCGGCTTCCCGACCACCGCCAAGGACCTGTTCGCGGTCGGCACCCTCGCCCGCACCCTGCTGCTGCCCGACCACGGCCGCCTGGACCACCGGCTGGCCGCCGAACAGGCCCGCGCCGAACTGCTGGCGGCGGGCTACGGCGAGGAGTTGGCGCGCTGGGCCTGCGAGCCGCTGGCCCGCGACCCGGACCGCCGCCCCGCCCCGCTCGGCCCGTGGGCCGCCCGGGGCCGTGAACTGCTGCGCGCCCACCGGCCGGTGGCCCGTACCGCGGGCCTGGCCGTGCTGCCCGACCCGGCCGGGCGCCCGCTGGTGGTCACCGGCGGCGCCGACGGCACCGCGCTGACCGGGCCCGGCAGCCCCGGCCGGGCCCTACCTGCGGGCCAGGGCCTCTCCGCCGTACGGGAGTTGACGGCCGGCTGGGCCGGACACCCGGGCGAGCTGGTGGTCTGCGCCGAGGACCGCGGCGGCACCCTGTGGGTCGGTACGGCCGCGGGCTGGTGGGAGGCCGCGCGCGGGGTCAACGGCCTGGCGGGCGCGGTCGGTTCGGCCGGGGAGATGACGGTGTGGGCGGCCGTCGGCGGCGCGCTGCGCTCGTACCGCTGGGCGCCCGGCCGCACCCTCACCGGCCAGGAGCACCCCGGCTGCCCGGCCGACCGGGTGCTCGCCGCCGAGGAGGAGCGGCCCGGCAGCTGGCTGCTGCTGGTCGAGCACCGCGAACGGCTGCTGAGCTGGCGGCCCGGCGCCGCCCGACCGCCCGTCCCGGTGGGCCCGGCCGGTCCGCTGCGCGCCGGGGCGCTGGCCCGCACCTCCGCGGGACCGCAGGCCGCCGTGCTGCGGGCGGACGGCTCCGTCCAGCTGCACACGCTGGGCGCGGGGACGGGGGCGGGGGCAGCCGGGGCGGGAACGGAGGCCGGAACGGAGATCGGCGACGGCGAGCCCTCGCTCGGCCTCGCCATGGTGGGCCACCGCGGCGGCCCGACCGTCGCACTGGCCGGAGCGGGCGGCGTACGGCTGCGGCTGCCGGCCGGCGGCGCGTCCCGCCGGCCGCGCTGGTGGCGGCCCACGCTGCGCCCGGCCACCCGGGTCGCGCTGGCCATCGGCGACGACTGGCGGCTGTGCCTGGCGGCGGTGGTGGAGGGCGAGTTGCAGGTGTGGCAGGAGGACGCGGCGTACCGCTGGCAGGCGGTGGAGCTGCCGGAGGAGGGTTAGCGTCGGTGCGCTTCCGGGCAGCCCTGGAGCAGTTCGTCGGAGGGGTCAGGCCGTGGCTTCCGGGCAGCCGTGGAGGAGCTCGGCGAAGGCCGCCCCGGCGGCGTCCCGCGGGAGGATCCGTTCCGCCCGGCGGCCGTCCGGCGTGCTGATCACGTAGCGCTCGGCGTGGTACGAGAAGTCGTCCCAGGGCTCCCAGGTGTGGGCGCGCAGCAGGGTCCGGCCGCAGCGGGTGCAGCCGATCCACGGGACGAGGACCAGGTCGGCCAGCTCCGGTTCGCTCCAGCCCGTCACCACCTCGGCCTCGTCGCGCTCGCCGTCCAGCAGCCGTACCGGGGCGGGCGCGCCGTCGCCCGGGCAGCGCAGCAGGCCGGGGGCGAGCCGCTCGCGCTCCCCCCACTCCTCGGTGAGCACGGAGATCCGCGCCCGGTCCGTACCGCCGATCGGGATCTGGCGGGCGAGCAGGCCCTCGACCAGCAGGCCGAGCCCGCTCTCCTGCTCGCCGACCGCCCGGCAGTCCTTGACGCCCTGGGCGGCGTCGGCGGGCAGGAGGTCGGCGATCCGGTGCCAGAGCGCGGTGTCTTCGTCCATGGGTCGGACTCTAGTCGCGGGCGATCGGCGCTGGTCGGCCAGGGTCTGCGGCGGCGGCGCGCACCGAGGCCCCGGAACCCTGGTGGGGTTCCGGGGCCTCGGCCCGGCGGTGCGGAGCGGCTCGGTGGCTCCGCGGCTCGGCGGCTCAGCTGCTCAGCTGCTCAGCGGAAGCGGCGCAGCCGGAGGCTGTTGCCGACCACGAAGACCGAGGAGAAGGCCATCGCGGCCCCCGCGATCATCGGGTTGAGCAGACCCGCCGCGGCCAGCGGCAGGGCGGCGACGTTGTAGCCGAAGGCCCAGAACAGGTTGCTCTTGATGGTGGCCAGGGTCTTGCGGGAGAGCCGGATGGCGTCCGCCGCGGCCAGCAGGTCGCCACGGACCAGGGTGAGGTCGCCGGCCTCGATGGCGGCGTCCGTGCCGGTGCCCATCGCCAGGCCCAGGTCGGCCTGGGCGAGCGCGGCCGCGTCGTTGACGCCGTCGCCGACCATCGCGACGACCTTGCCCTCGGCCTGCAGCCGCTTGACGGTGTCGACCTTGTCCTGCGGCATGACCTCGGCGATCACGTGCTCCGGCCCGATGCCGACCTCGGCCGCCACGGCCTCGGCGACCAGCCGGTTGTCGCCGGTGAGCAGCACCGGGGTCAGGCCCAGGGCGCGCAGCCTGCCGATGGCCTCGGCGCTGGTCGGCTTGACCGCGTCGGCGACCTCCAGCACGGCCCGGGCCTCGCCGTCCCAGCCGACCGCGATCGCGGTGCGGCCGGCCGCCTCGGCGGTGCGCTTGGCCTCGGCCAGCGCCTCGGGCAGGTACTGCGACCACTCGTTCAGCAGGGCCTCCCGGCCGGCCACCACGGCGTGGCCGTCCACCACGCCTTGGACGCCCAGGCCCGGGACGTTCTCGAAGCCCTCGACGGCGGGCAGTTCGCCGGCCTTGGCGGCGGCGGTGGCAATGGCCCGGGCGATCGGGTGCTCGGAGGCGTGCTCCAGGGCGCCGGCCAGGCGCAGCACCTCGGCCCGGTCCACGCCGCTGGCGGTGTGCACGGCGAGCAGGGTCATCTGGCCGGTGGTGACGGTGCCGGTCTTGTCCAGGACGATGGTGTCGACCTTGCGGGTGGACTCCAGGACCTCCGGGCCCTTGATCAGGACGCCCAGCTGGGCGCCGCGGCCGGTGCCGACCAGCAGGGCGGTCGGGGTGGCCAGGCCGAGGGCGCACGGGCAGGCGATGATCAGCACGGCGACGGCCGCGGTGAAGGCGGCGGTCCAGCCTTCGCCGGTGCCCAGCCAGTAGCCGAGGGTGGCCACCGCGAGGGTGATCACGATCGGGACGAAGACCGCGGAGATCCGGTCCGCGAGGCGCTGGGCGGCGGCCTTGCCGTTCTGCGCCTCCTCGACCAGCCGGGCCATCCGGGACAGCTGGGTGTCGGCGCCGACCCGGGTGGCCTCGACCACCAGCCGGCCACCCGCGTTGACGGTGGCGCCGGTGACGCTGTCGCCGACCCCGACCTCGACCGGGACGGACTCGCCGGTCAGCATCGAGGCGTCCACCGCCGAGGCACCCTCGACCACCGTGCCGTCGGTGGCGATCTTCTCGCCCGGCCGGACCACGAAGCGGTCGCCCACGGCGAGGTCGGCGATCGGGATGCGCACCTCGGCCCCGCCGCGCAGCACCGTCACGTCCTTGGCGCCCAGTTCCAGCAGCGCCTTGAGCGCGGCCCCGGCGGTGCGCTTGGAGCGCGCCTCGAAGTAGCGGCCGGCCAGGATGAAGGCGGTGACGCCGGCCGCCGCCTCCAGGTAGATGTTGGACGAGCCGTCGCCGCGGGCGATGGTGAACTCGAAGCCGTGCCGCATGCCCGGCATCCCGGCGTCGCCGAAGAACAGCGCCCACAGCGACCAGAGGAACGCGGCGGTGGTGCCGAGCGAGACCAGGGTGTCCATGGTCGCGGCGCCGTGCCGGGCGTTGGTGAACGCGGCCCGGTGGAACGGCCAGGCGGCGTAGGTGACGACCGGTGCGGCGAGGGTCAGCGACAGCCACTGCCAGTTGTCGAACTGGAGGGCCGGCACCATCGCCATCGCGATCACCGGCACCGCGAGCGCCACGGCGGTGAACAACCGCTGGCGCAGCGGGGCCAGTTCGTCGGCCGGCTCGGCCTGCCCGGCGCCCGAACCCCCTTCCGCGGCCGGGGGCTTGGGCAGCGCGGCGGTGTAGCCGGTGGCCTCGACGGTGGCGATCAGGTCGGCGACCTCGACCCCGCCCTCGAAGGAGACCTTCGCCTTCTCCGTGGCGTAGTTGACGCTGGCCGTGACCCCGTCCATCCGGTTGAGCTTCTTCTCGATCCGGGCCGCGCAGGAGGCGCACGTCATGCCGCCGATCGAGAGTTCCACCTCCGCTGAGGCGGGTGCCTGCGTAGTCATCGTCGCTCCTCGTGACGTCGTCGTGCGGTACGTTCGGCGGCCGGGCCCTCGTACCCATGGGGGGTATCGGGCGGTGCCGGGTTCATTTATACCCCTGAGGGGTATCGGCCGCAAGACCTGACGGATACCCCCTGCCCGTATTTTTCCGGGGGCGGCGACTGCTTGACTTGATACCCCCATGGGGTATTCACTCATGGGCATCGAGCGGCATCGAGCGGCGTCGAGCCGCGTCGAGCCGCACCAAGGCGCGTCGAACCGCATCAAGTCGCATCACGTCGCACCGAGCCCGCGCCGGAACCCGAGGAGGACCCCATGGCCGGCTACCACAACGACAAGGACCAGCTCCTGCGCCGCCTGCGCCGCGTCGAGGGCCAGATCCGCGGCCTCCAGCGCATGGTCGACACCGACACCTACTGCATCGACACGCTCACCCAGGTCTCCGCCGCCACCAAGGCCCTCCAGTCCGTGGCGCTGCAGCTGCTCGACTCCCACCTCGCCCACTGCGTCCACGACGCCATCGCGGGCGGCGGGGCCGAGGCGGACGCCAAGGTCGCCGAGGCCACCCAGGCCATCGCCCGGCTCATGCGGGCCTGAGCGCCCGGCCCGTCCCCCTTCTGCCCTGCCGTCCTGCCGTCCTGCCGCCCCGCCGTCCTGCCGCCCCGCCGTCCTGCCGTCCCGCATCACGAGGAGAAACGCCGCCATGAACACCCCGCTGCGCATCACCGCCTTCACCGCCGGACTCGCCGCCGCCTTCGGCCTCGCCCTCGGCGTCGGCCACGCCACCGGCAACGGCCCCTCCCCCAAGCCCGCCACCACCGCGCACGGCGGGCACGCCGGGCACGGCGAGGAGTCGACGGACGGCGGCGCCGAGCACCTGCCCGGCGGGCTGCAGGTCTCCGAACGCGGCTACACGCTCAGCGTCGAGAACCCGTTCGTGACCGCCGGCTCCCCCACCGACCTGCGCTTCCGCATCCTCGGCACGGACGGCAAGCCCGTCACCGCCTACCAGCAGCAGCACGAGAAGGACCTGCACCTGATCATCGCCCCGCGCGACCTGTCGACCTTCCAGCACCTGCACCCGACCCTGGCCGCCGACGGCACCTGGAGCGCCCAGACCGCCGTCCCCGCCGCCGGGGAGTACCGGGTCTTCGCGGACTTCACCCCGGCCGGGGCGAGCGAGGGACTCACCCTCGGCGCCGACCTGCACGCCGCGGGCGACCTGCGGCCCGCCCCGCTGCCGGAGACCGGACGGACCGTCACCGTCGACGGCTACACCGTCACCCTCGGCGGCGACCTCACGCCCGGGCGCAGCGGCACGCTCACCCTCACCGTCAGCAAGGACGGCCGGCCGGTCACCGACCTCCAGCCCTACCTCGGCGCGTACGGCCACCTCGTCGCCCTGCGCGCCGGCGACCTCGCCTACCTGCACGTCCACCCGGACACCGGCACCCCGGGCCCGGAGATCGGCTTCACCACCACCGCCCCGAGCACCGGCAGCTACCGCCTCTTCCTGGACTTCAAGCACCAGGACACCGTCCACACGGCGGCCTTCACCGTGACGACGGAAGGCGCCGCCGCCCCGGCCGGCCATCAGCACTGAGCGGGCCCGTACGAAAGGTGCCGGGCGATCCCCTCGCGGGATCGCCCGGCACCTTTGCCGTTCACCCGATCGGGTGCGGAGCGGCTTGCCGGAGCACGGCCAGGAGAGAGGTTCCCGGGTGGATCTCGACTACGACCTTTCAGTACCCGACCGTGAAGCGGCGCTGGACGAAGCGCGGCAGCTCCGCCTCGTCGACCAGGGCGACCGCGGCGTCCTCCACCGAGATGCGACTGCGTCCGTCCGCGTCCAGGACGGACTGGTCGCCACCGGTCCGGAAACGGCCGGTACGCTCGCCGGGAGCGATGTCCTCGGCCGGGCTGAAGTAGGTCCACAGCCGATTCGAGGTTCGCAGGACGGTCAGGGCGTCCCGGTGGCCGCGCACGGCGGCCGCGTACTCCCGGGGCAGTCCGAGCGCGTCGAGGCTCTCATGGATCAGCTCGTCATGGTCGGCGCGCACCACGCCCGGTTCGACCTCCAGGCTTCCGGCACCGCCGATCACGATCAGGCGCGTCCTGGGGTGGCTCTCCAGTGCCGTCAGCAGCGCGCGGGCGGCAGTCGCGTAGACCGTGGGGTCGGCGATGGAGCGACGGACGGTGTCGGCGAAGTCCTTGGCGGCGTTGCCCGGCTGGAATCCGCTGATCAGCACGTCCAGGCCGGGCAGCACGGCCGCGATGCTCGCCGCGTCGAGGACGTCGACGTCGGCCCAGGTGATGTTCTCGCGGGTCTCCTTGATCCGTGAAGTGTCCCGACCGAAGGCCGAGACCAGGTGTCCGCGCTGAAGCGCCTCGGTGACGACCCGGCTGCCGATGCCGCCAGTGGCGCCGATGACTCCGATGTGCATGGTTCTCCCCTCAACCCGCCTGCGAATACGGCGACATGACGGACCGTCGGTCGCCACGGCGAAAACTATACGGCGTGAAGTTTCGATACGCCAACCAATCTTGTGACACTGTAGAGTGTCCGCATGGCGGCTACCGGGACCACAGGACGACGCGAGCGGCTGCGCGCCGAGACGACGGCCGAAATCAAGAGCGTGGCATTGGCGCTGATGGCCTCAGGCGGCCCCGACGCCATCACGCTGCGGGCCATCGCCCGAGAGATGGGCATGACCGCCAACGCCATCTACGGCTACTTCGCCACCCGCGACGATCTGGTCACCACGCTCATCAACGACGTGTACACCGCGCTGGCCGACGCCGTGGACGCGGCCTGGGAGGCCGCCCCCGCCAAGGACCCGGCGGTCCGGATCCAGGCATGGGCCACCGCCTTCCGGAACTGGGCCGTCGCCAACCCCGAGGGCTTCCGCCTCGTCTACGGTGACCCGGTCCCCGGCTACCACGCCCCCGAGGGCGGCGCCGCCCCGGACGCCGCGCGCCGGGTGTGCACAGGACTCGCCGCACTCGCGGCGGCTGCCTGGCCCCACACCGAACACCTCTACCGAGACAGCACGTTCGAGTGGCCCGACTTCGACCCCGGGCTCCGCGACAAGGTGCGCGAGGCCTTCCCGGAGCTGCCCCCCGCCGCCGTCGCACTCGCCCTGCGCATCTGGGGACACCTGCACGGCTTGGTGTCACTGGAGATCTACGGCCACCTCCACACTCAGATGGCCAGCCCGGACAAGCTCTTCCGCGAGGAACTGGCCCAGCTCGTCCGAGCACTGGGCATCCCTCACCAGGGCTGAGCGGCTCCGCCGCACAGCCCGGATCGGGCTTGTCCCGCGGCCCGGTGAGGTGAGGAGGAGCGGAACACCGGTTCAGGACCTCGTGCGGGTCGGGGGCCTCACACCTGTCCGCAACCACCAACACCTGAAAGCAGTTGCGCGAGAAGTCGGCCAGGCCGACTTCTCGCGCAAACCTTCCCGCCTCACACCACCTGCACGTTTGCGGGCCGGAGCCCCGGGCCGATCAGCGCTGGATTTCGGCCCGCGCCCGCTCGTCCGGCGTGCCGATGTCCCAGAAGCGGACGATTCCGTGCGCGCCGGCGTAGGCGCCCGTACCGCCGGTGACGGCCATGTCGAGCGGGGCACTCGATCCCTTCGTCCAGAGCGACTGCATGGTCAGGGAGCCGCCCTCGACCTCCATGGTGATGAGGCACTGCTTCGTCACCTCCCCACCGTGGAGCTGGACGACCTGGCACGATCCGCCCCCGCGTCCGACGCTGCGGCCGCCCTGGACGGTGGTACCGGAGTAGACGTCCATGTCGCCCAGGCTCGGCCCGGCCGCGCCGAGGTCCAGAACCTCGTACTGGTCGTTCTGGACCTTGAGTTCGAGTACCTCGACGCGGCCCTTCCGCAGGCTGTCGGCGTCCGCGGTGCCCACCGCGGCGAATCCGATCGCGGCCGTGGCCAGCGCGGCGGCGACGAATCTCCTGGCCGTCAGGTACCTGCTGCTGCTTCCGTTGGTGCCCATGGAGGCTCCCCCTTCGCTGTGAACTCGTGCGCGAACTCCCTCGACGCTATGACCCGCGAGCTGGCCTTTTCCAAGACCAATCCCGTTATCGCGCCATACCTTCGCGGGCATGATCGGCTCACAACGGACCCGGTCCGGTCCGGTCCGAGCGGCGGTCAGCCGGAGGACTTCACCGACTCCTCCGACAGGTCCCAGAGCCTCCGGGCGTTCTCGCCGTCCAGCGCGTAGCGTGCGACGCCTTGCAGCGGGACGCCTCGGCGGTCGAGCACCTCGGCCTCGTCGCAGTCGGCGAAGTAGCGGCCGCCGACGCCGTCCAGGAGGGGTGAGACGGCGAGCAGGACGGAGGTCGCCGCTCCCTGGGCGACCGTCTTCATCAGCTCGGGCGGGATGGTCCCGCTGCCCCGGCCGTCGGTGTGGCGCTGGAGGTTGGTGAGGATCGCGCCGGGCATCAGGGCGTTGGCGGTGATGCCGTCGTCGGCCCAGCGGCGGCTCGCCTCGACCGCGAACAGGACGTTGGCGGTCTTGGACTGGGCGTAGGCGAGCCACGGGTCGTACGGGCGGAAGGCGAAGTGGACGTCGTCCCAGACGATCGGCGACCGCTGGTGGGCGCTGGAGCTGACCGAGACGATCCGGGCGGCGCCGTCGGCGGCGAGCGCGCGGTGCAGGCCGGCGGCGAGGGCGAAGTGCCCCAGGTGGTTGGTGGCGAACTGCCACTCCCAGCCCTGCTCGGTGTACCGCTCCGGGCAGGCCATCACGCCGGCGTTGTTCACCAGGATGTGCAGCGGGCCCTGCCAGGCCTCCGCGAACGCGGCGACGGAGGCCAGGTCGGTGAGGTCCAGCCGGCCGACGTGCACCTCCCGGTTGCCGGTGGCCGCGGTGATCTCCTCGGCGACCCGCCGCCCGGCCGCCACGTCGCGGACGGCCAGGGTGACGGCGGCGCCGGTGCCGGCCAGCACCCGGGCGGTCTCCGTACCGAGGCCGGAGGCGGCGCCGGTCACCACGGCGCGGCGGCCGGTGAGGACGACGCCCTGCGCGACCTCGGCGGCGGTGGTCGCGAAGCCGTACGGCGTACTGATCGCGTTCATCGGTGAACTCCTCTTCGGGGGACGGGTGTTGTCGACGCCCTCACGGTACGAGCAGGCGGTCCTGCTCGGTCGGCGGCGTGCCGCCGTACCAGTCGAGCGGGCGGCCCGCGCGGACGAGTTCGCCGTACAGGACCGGGTCGACGGGCTCGGCGAACACCAGGTCCAGGATGTCCGCGGCCGCCACCGCCGGCGGGCGCGCCTCGCGGTAGTCGCCGAACCAGGGGCGCGAGGTCGCGGTGTCGACCATGCCCGGGCAGACGGAGGCGATCAGGATGCCGGCGGCGAGGTCGCGCTCGCGCCGCTCGGCGGCGACCGCCCGGACGGCGGCCACCTGGGCCACCTTCGAGGGCACGTTCAGCCAGCGCGGCCAGCCCGCCTCCTCGGCGGTGCCGTGGTGGATCGCGGCGCGCCAGGACTCGACGGCGTACTCCACCTGGTCGAGGGTCGCGCCGTCGAACAGGTGCCGCAGCCGGGGGTCCAGGTGGCCGAGGGTGCCCAGGCTGCTGGCCACCACGAGCAGTCGGCCGCCGGGGCGCAGCACCGGGGCGAAGTCGCGCAGCACGGCGTGGGTGGCGGTGTTGGAGACGTCGATGAACTCGTCGGCGCGCTCGGACTGCGACTCGCCGGGGAGCAGCCGGGCGACGGCGTTGGACAGGACGATGTCGACGCCGCCGTGCCGCTGCCGGAGTTCGTCGGCGAGGCGGGCGAGGGCCTCGGCGTCGGTGACGTCCAGGACCCGCCCTTCGACGCGACCGCGGGTGCCGGCCGACCGGGCGACCTGGCGGGCGGCCTCGGTGACGCGCTGCTCGCTGCGGCCGGTGAGCAGGACCAGGTCGGCCGGCCGCAGGCGGGCCGCCAGTCCCTCGGCGAGGGCCCGGCCGAGGCCCTGGTTGGCCCCCGTGACGAGGGCGGTGCGGGGATCGCTCATACCGACCACGGTAGGAACCGGCGCCTCCATGAGTCCAACGAAACTCTCGCACCTCTGCTATGCGTAGACGTCATGGACTTCACGGACGTCTCGCTGACCGCGCTGCGGGTGTTCCGGGCCGTGGCCGAGCAGGGCACCTTCACGGCGGCCGCGCAGGCGCTGGGGTACACCCAGTCGGCGGTGTCCCGGCAGATCGCCTCGATCGAACGGGCCGCGGGCGCGGAACTGCTGGAACGGCGCCGCGAGGGTGTCCGGGTGACGGCCGCCGGGCGGGTGGTGATGCGGCACGCGACCGTCGTGCTGGAGGAGATCGACGCGGCGGCCCGCGAACTGTCCGGTAGGCCGGAGGAGGGCGGGACGGTCCGGCTCGGCTGGGTGCCGACCGCCGGCACCACGCTCGTCCCGCAGGCCCTCGCCGCGCTGCGGCGCAGCGACCCGGGAGTACGGGTGACCAGCCGCGAGGGCGGCACGGCGACGCTGGCGCGGGCGCTGCGGGCGGGCGGCATCGACCTCGCCCTGCTCTCCTCGGCCCCGCCGTTCCGCGCCCCGGACACCGAGTCGCCGCCCCTGGTGCTGCAGACCCTGACCGAGCGCGCCCTGTGCCTGGCCGTGCCCGCCGCGCACCCGCTGGCCCGCGGGGAGTACGTCGACGTGGCCGACCTGCGCGGGCAGCGGTGGATCGCCGGGCCGTCCGCCGGGGCCGACCGGCTGATGGGGGTGTGGCCGGGGCTGGACGAACGGCCCGAGATCGCCCACACCGCCCGCGACTGGCTCGCCAAGCTGCACCTGGTGGCGGCCGGCGGCGGGCTGACCACCGTCTCCCCCGCCATGGCCGCCGCCGCACCGCCCGGCGTACGCGTCCTGCCGGTACGCGGCGGCCCGCAGGAGGTGCGGCGCCTGCTGCTGGCCCGCCTCCCGCAGCCGCCCACCGACCCGGTCCGCCGCCTGGCGGCGGCGCTGCGCGCGGCAGCGGTGGCGGAGGCGAACGGCGGTCCGCAGGAGGCCCGTTGAGCCCCGCGCAGGTCAGTCCGCGGCTCGTCGGTCCGCCCCGGGCGGCGGGACGGGCCCGAGGTCGGCCTCGGGCTCGCGGGTGAGGACGGCGAGCAGGGCCGGGTCCGCGTACACCTCGGCGCTGTGCTGCCACTGGGTGAGCAGGAGCTCCACCGGGGCGAGGTCGTCCGGGGCCACCGCGCCGCGCGCCGTGTCGACCAGTTCGGTGATCAGGGTGTCGAGGTCCCCGTCGGGCAGGACGGTGCACCAGGGCAGGGCTACGGGCAGAGCCTGCCGCAGTGCGGCGGCGTCTCCGGCCCGCGCGAGCTCGGCGAGTGCTTCGGGGGTGAAGTCCACGACTGAGGAGCGTACGTGAGGCGGGGAGGATCGAGTGCGGGCGCGAGTGGTCAGCGGCCCGGGCGGCAGGGGGCGGGGGTGCCACGGGTCGGGTCGGCGGTGACGGCCGCCGCGACGGCGGCGGCCAGGCAGGCGATCAGGCAGCGGGTGACGGGGTGGCGTACGGCGCGCAGCAGGGCCGACGGGCGTGTGGCGGGGGCCGGGTGGTGTGTCATCGGGGGCTCCTTCGCGTGGGGGTACGGCCGTCGGGGGCCGCGTCGGTGGACGCGGCCCCCGGCGGGGCGGGCGGGGTGGTGGGCGTCCTCACGCGGCCGTCGCGGACTTCGTCCCGGCGGCGTCCGCGCGCCCGGGGCGCGGGGTGCGCAGGGTGGCCGCCGCGAGCAGGCCCCCGGCCACCGCGATCGCCGCGGCGCCGAGGAAGGCAGCGGAGAAGCCCGAGGTCAGACCCTGGACGGTGGCGTCCGGGGTCCGGGCGCCGGCCAGTGCGGTCATCGCGGCCAGGCCGAGCGCCGAGCCCACCTGGTAGCCGGTGTTGACGATGCCGGAGGCGAGGCCGCCGTCCTCCGGGGGCGCGCTGGAGATCGCGGTGCCGAGGGAGGGGATGAAGGCGAGCGCCATGCCGGTCGCGGCGAGCAGGGAGGCGGGCAGCACGTCGGTCCAGAAGTTGCCGTCCGGGCGGGCCTGCGAGAGCCCGGCCAGGCCGGCGCCGAGGGCGAGCATGCCGGTGACGACAAGCGCCTTGGGGCCGAAGCGGGCGATCAGCCGGGGCGCCAGGGTGATCATGATGCCCATGATGGCGACGGTCATCGGCAGCAGGGCCGCGCCGCTGGCGAAGGCGCCGAGGTGGAGGACCTGCTGGAGGTAGAGGTTCAGGAAGAACCACATCGGCACCCAGGCCGCGGCCAGCAGGAACTGGGCGAGGTTGGCGGCGCCGAGGTTCGGCACCCGGAAGATGCCCAGCCGCATCAGCGGCTCGCGGCGCCTGCCCTGGACGACCAGGAAGGCGGCCAGCAGCACGGCCGCGCCGGCCAGGGTCAGCAGGGTCGACGCGGAGGCCCAACCCGCTTCCGGGGCGCGGACGACGGCGTACACGGCGGCGGCCAGTCCGGCGGTGACGGTGAGCGCGCCGACGAGGTCGATGCCGCCGCGGCGCCGGGGCGCGGAGGGCATCAGCGCGGGAGTGGCGAGCAGCGCGACCGCGGCCACCGGGATGTTGATGTAGAACACCCAGGGCCAGCTGACGTACTGGGTGATCAGGCCGCCGAGGAAGACGCCCGCGGTGCCGCCGGCCGGGGCCGCCGCGCCGTACAGGGCGAAGGCCTTGGTCAGTTCCTTCGGGTTCCCGCCGAAGAGCGTCATCAGCAGGGTGAGCGCCGAGGGGGCGATGAGGGCGGCGCCGAGGCCCTGGACGCCGCGGCCGGCCAGCTCGGTGGGCACGTTCCCGGCGAGGCCGGCGAGCAGTGAGCCCGCGCCGAGGACCGCCCAGCCGGCGCTGAACAGGCGGCGGGCGCCGAGCAGGTCGGAGAGCCGTCCGCCGAGCAGGAGCAGGCCGCCGAAGGCGACCACGTACGCGTTGAACACCCAGGACAGGTCCTCCTGGCCGAAGCCGAGGGCGTCCTTCATCCTGGGCAGGGCCACCCCGATGATCGAGGTGTCCATGATCACCACGAACTGCGCGGCGGCGATCAGCGCCAGTGCGCGCCACCTCCGGGGGTCGGGCCTGGTGCTGTCGGTTGCCATCTCTTGCTCCCTGTCTGTGAGGGGTATCGGCCGGGGGCGGTGCCTCGCGGCGATCGCCGGGGATCGTCAACTCGCAGGACGGGCACGGTGGGTGTGCCGGTCGACGACCCCGGTGAGGATGACCGAGAACATACCCTAGGGGGGTAGGGTTTAGTCAACGGAGCCGGGGCGGCGGGGAACGGGGCCCGGAGGCGGGAGGCAGCCCGCGAGGGCGGGGAATCCGGCGTCCACCGGCGGGGTTTCACCAGGCGTCAGCACCCGCCTCGTGAAGGGCCCTCCGTGCGCGCCATCCAGATCCACCGTTTCGGCACCCCCGAGGTCCTCGACCTCGTCGAGACCCCCCGGCCCGTGCCCGGGCCCGGGGAGGTGCTGGTCCGGACCGTCGCGAGCGGCATCAACCCCGTCGACGACAAGACCCGGGAGGGGGCCATCGGCGAGGGCGCTCCCCCGCTGCCGACGACGCTCGGCTGGGACCTGGCCGGCGTCGTCGCCGACGGCGGCGACAGCCCGCTGGAGGCGGGGGAACGGGTCATCGCCATGTCCCACCAGCTCGACACCACCCGCGGCACCTGGGCCGACCTGGTCGCCCTCCCGGCGGAGGCGGTGGCCGTCGCGCCGCGGGCGGTCAGCCTGGTCGAGGCCGCCACGCTGCCGCTGCCCGGGCTGACGGCCCTGCAGACGCTGGACTGGCTGGCGGTGTCCGCCGGCGAGCGGCTGCTGATCGCCGGTGCCGCCGGCGCGGTCGGCGGGCTCGCCCTGCAGATAGCCCGGGCGCGGGGCGTCGAGGTCGACGCCCTGGTCTCCCGGGACGCCCAGGCCGGCTTCGCCCGCGAGCACGGCGCGGGGCTCGTCTCCACCGACCCCGCCGCCTTCCGGGGCGGCGGCTACCACGCGGTCTTCGACACCTTCGGGGCCTTCGTCACCGACGCGGTCGCGGACGGCGGCCGCTACGCCTCGATCGCCACCCAGGCCGGCCCCGTCCCGGACCTCTCCGCCCGCGGCGTGCGCACCACCGTCCACCAGGTGCGCGAGGACGGCGCCGGGCTGGCCGAGTTGGCCCGGCTCGTCGACGCCGGCGCCCTGCGGCCTCGGGTGCACGCCACGTACGGGCTCCAGGAGATCCGGGCCGCGCACGAGCGGTTCCGCGAGGGCGGCCTGGCCGGGAAGATCGTCGTGACGTTCTGACCGCCGCCCTCGGCCGCCTCACCCGCGAGCGGCCCTCGGCCGGGCCGCGCCCACCGCACCGGGGGCCCTCGTGGAGGAACCCGGCGGGGTGGGCCGGCACCGGACTACCGGACTGGCGGCGGGAGTTCACCGACGCGGTCGGCGGCGGCCCGGGCGAGGACCGCGGAGGTGCCGACCACCGTCCCGGCCGGGCCCACCTCGCCGTCCTCGGCGAGGACCGTGCGCTCGCCGAGGAACCCGTACGTGCTCCGGTCGAAGACCCACTGCGTCTGCCGCCCGTACGCCGTACGGGCCACGGCGACGCCCTCACGCCCGGCGGCGTCGACGGCCGAGCCGACCACCGTGACCCCGGGGATCCGCTCGGCCGCCCGGTAGAGCGCGGCGGCGACCTGCGGCGGCGCCCAGGTCTCGGCCAGCAGGTCGCCGATCGCCGTGAACGCCCGCTGGTCCGGGTCCTGGCCCTGGCCCCGGGTCTGCTCCCTGACCAGCCGCAACAGGGCGTCCGGGTCGGTGGGCAGCGCGGCGACGAAGGCGTGGGTCGGTTCGCCGACCGACGGGCCGCCTCCCCCGCCGAACGCCTCGGGCCGGGCCGTCGCCCCCGGCTGGTCGAGGTGGAGGACCGGCCCGTCCTCGCCGAGCCGGCTGTCCGGCCCGCCCTCCTCGCGCAGCAGGCCGGGGCGGCTGCCGTCGGCGGACAGCCACACCTGCCGGGTGTGCGCGGGCGCCATCGTCACGGGGCCGCCGCCCGCGCTCTGCGCCGCGTAGGCGACCCTGCTCTCGATGTAGACGAACTGGTCGGCGCGGACCGCCGGTTGCTCCGATCCGGCGGCGGCGAGGGCGATGCGGTCGAGCAGCCGTACGGCTTCGGAGCCGCCGGTCGGACCGCCTCCCGCCACCGCCGCGTGGTCGCGCCCGGGCGTTCCCGCGCCCCCGAGGTCCGACGCCACGACGCCGACCACCGCCAGGGCGCAGGCGAGCGCAGGCACCGCGATCCGGAACCGGGCCGAACGCCTGGCCGGGCGCCGGACCGAGCGCCCGGCCGGACGCCGGAGCGGGGCTCGCGGAGCGGGGCGGCCCTGCGGCTCGGCGGCCTGGCGCAACAGTGCCTCCCTCAACAGCAGTTGGCGATCCGCGTCCAGGCCGGGCACCGTCGGCGGAGGCAGCAGCCCGGCGAGTTCACGGCGCTCCGACTCCTCGGACGCCGGGCGCTGCGCGGCTCGCCGTGGGGTGGCGTTCATCCGTGGCTCTCCTGGGTCGACGGCCGGAGCGCGGGGAGGCGGCCCGGTACGGGCAGGGCGGGGGCGGCGGCGCGGGCCCTGGCTTCGGCCTTCGCCTTCACCTTCGCCTTCACTTTCGCCTCCGCCCTGGCCTCGGCCTCGGTGAGTTCGCGCAGCCGGGCCCGCGCCCGGGACAGCCGCGAGCGGACGGTCCCGACCGGCGTGCCGAGCGCCTCGGCCGCGCTCGCGTAGTCCAGTCCGGCCCACACCACCAGCGTGAAGACCTCCCGGTCGCGCCGCCGGAGCCGGGCGAGCGCCCGGCGCGCGGCCCGCAGCTCCTCGACGTCCGCGAGGTGCGCGACCAGGTCGTCGGAGAAGTCCGGGACGGCGCCGCGCTCCGGGATCCGGGCGAGCGCGAGGTCGCGGCGCCGCCGGGCGCGGGCGTTGCGGCGCATGACGTTGGTCGCGATCCCCAGCAGCCACGGGCGCAGGCCGTCGCCGTCGGGGTGCAGCCGCTCCCGGCCCCGCCACGCCTCCAGGAAGGTCGTCGAGACGACGTCCTCGGCCTCCGCCCAGTCGCCCGTCACGCGCAGGGCGTAGCGGTACAGCACCTGGGCGTGCTCGTCGTAGAGCTCGCCCAGGACGTCGGGGTCGCCGCGGCGCAGACGCGTTCTCATGAGTGCTTCCACACTCTGCCCTGCCCGGTCCGACACCCGGGTTCCGGTGACGTGCGTCACAGGCCCCGACCCACCGTCGATGTGGCCCGGCTCACAGGAACTCTGGTGCCCCTCCGAGCAGTACAGGACATGACCACCGCTTCCGCTCCCCGCTCCGTTCCCCGCCGGAACGCCCTCCGGGCCCTGGCCGTCGCCGTCGCCCTGGTCGGCGCCTCGACTCCCGCCCTCGGCGGCCCGGCCTTCGCCGCCGAGCCGCAGACGTACACCCTCACCGTCCGGCACCTGGACCGCGCCGGCCAGGCGACCGCGCCGTACCGGACCAGCGTCACCGGGATCTCCGGCCCCGGCGCCGACACCTCGGTCCGGCTCGACGCCCCCTCCGGCGTCACCACCGTGCGGCTGCCCAAGGGCCGGTACGTGCTGGACAGCAACCTGACCTCGGGCCTGGAACCGGGCGGCACGATCTGGACGGACTGGATCGTCCAGCCGCGCCTCGACCTCGACCACGACACCACCGTCACCGTCGACGCACGGACCACCGCCCTCGTCGACGTCCGGCCCCCGGACGGGTCCGCGCGCTTCCGGCACAGCGGGATGTTCGTCGAGGTCACACACGAGGGTGCCACCAGGACCGTCAACGTCGCCAACGGGTCGCCGAACCTGCGCGTCGCCCACCTCGGGCCGCAGACCGAGGCCGGGGCGGTCAAGCAGTGGTTCGACGTCAACTGGGACACCGACACCGGCGGCTACCTGCTCGGCCGGACCTCCACCGGCACCCGCGCGCTGACCGGGCTCAGCAAGCACTACTCCGCACAGGAGCTGGCCACCGTGAACATCCGCGGCGCCGCCGGACCGGGCGGCGCCGGAACCGCGCTCGTCAGCCTCCAGCCGAGCGACGGAGCAAGCATCGGCGAATCCCGAAGCGTCACCACACCCGGCACCGCCACCTTCCACATCGCACCCGAACGCGGCACCTGGGACATCGGCGTCACCGTCCCCCGCACCGACGGCAGCCGGCCGACCTACTACACCGAAGACCGCGTCGCCGTACGGGCCGGGGCCACGACCACCCGCACCTTCGACGGCCCCGTCTTCGGCCCCGCGCTCACCGACCGCCCCGCCGTCTCCCGCGACGGCGACCGGATCACCGCGGACGTCCCGCTGCTCGCCGACGGCGACGGCCACGTGCCGTGGACCCCGTCGTTCGACACCGCCTACACCTCGCTGTACCGCGACGGGGTGCTGGTCGGCGCCGCCTCCGACGCCGCCGGGCGCGGCGAGTTCACCGTGGCCCCGGGCACGGCGGGCTACCGTCTGGCCGCCACCGTGACCCGCAAGGCCGCGGCCGGCGCGACCACCCGGGTGACCGCGTCCTGGACCTTCGCCTCCGCCACCACCGCCGCCCCGACCGCGCTCCCCGTCAGCGTCGTACGGTTCGCCCCCGGGCTCGACCCGAGCGGCACCGCGACGGCCGGCAGCGCGCTGCGCATCCCGGTCACCGTGCAGGGCGCCGCCGCGGACGGCCGCGTCCGCTCGCTCACCGTCTCGTCCTCCACCGACGGCGGCGCCTCCTGGACCCGCCTCCCCGTCGAGGCCGGCGCCGTCACCGTCCACAACCCCCCGGCCGGCACCGCCGTCTCCCTGCGCGCCGAACTGACCGACACCGACGGCAACACCCTCGACCAGACCATCACCGAGGCCTACCGCACCCGCTGACCGTCCCGTTGCGACGAACCCTGAGCGATCCTCACCGAAGCCTGACGGATCACACCGTGTCTCATCGAAGGTCAAGCAGGCAGGGCAGGGCCCTGCTGTGCCTACCGGATCCGAGATCGGCTCGGCCGGGATCCCGGCCGAGCCGGTTCGCTCACGCCGCCGGCCGCGGTGGAGTCGGTGGAGGACAGGGTTCGCGCGCCTGCCGGCCCACAGTCGGTCGGCCCCGTGGTCCTTGAGAAGATCTCGTTCATGAGTGAGGATCCGAGGGCCCGAGAAGCCGTGTGGGCGGATGGAAAGAACCTGTACGACGTCGTCCCCGCTCTCGACGCTGTCATCGGGATCATCGGGCGGGATCTGGTCCTGGGCGAGTACTCGCTGGCGCATGCCACGGCGCACATGGCAGCGGAAATGATCGTGGAGCAGAGGGAATCGACAGGGATCCACGACGAGGGGACGGCATTGCTCGTCGTCCGTGCACTCGCCGAGTCGGCGGCTGCTACGGAACGCGCGAATGATGGACTCCGTTCGTAGCGAGGCGCCCTCCGGCGTCGGCCTCCTCACCCGAGGAGGCCGGCGCCGGACTGGTTCGGCTTCGCCGTTCACCGCAGGGGTCAGGCCGCGGTGGGGGTCAGGGGGCGGGGGGTCGGGGTGGTGAGGGCGAGGTTGCGGTGGATCTCCAGGGCGGCGGTGGAGCGGTTCAGGGTGATGTAGTGGAGGCCGGGCGCGCCCTCGTGGAGGAGGCGTTCGGCCATCCTGGTGGCGTGGTCGACGCCGATGCGGTGGGCGGTCGCCCGGTCGCCGCGGGCCGCCTCCAGTTGTCGGGCCAGTCCGGCGGGGAAGGAGGCGCCGCTGAGTTCGGCGAAGCGGCTGATCTGGCGTACGTCGGTGGCGGGCATGATCTCGGGGATGACCGGGGTCGCGCAGCCGGCCGCGGCCAGCCGGTCGCGCAGCCGCAGGTAGTGCTCGACGTCGAAGAACATCTGGGTGACGGCGTAGTCGGCGCCGGCCCGGCACTTGGCGACGAAGTGCCGGATGTCGTCGTCCCAGTCCGCCGAACGCGGGTGGCGCTCGGGGAAGGCGGCGACGCCGACGGTGAACGCGCCGCACTCCTTGACGAGTCGGACGAGTTCGGCCGCGTAGCGCAGGCCCTGCGGGTGGGGCTCCCAGCGGCCGTTGGGGTTGCCCGGCGGGTCGCCGCGCAGGGCGAGGACGTCGCGGATGCCGACGTCGGCGTAGCGCCGTAGGACGGCCTGGAGTTCGGCGGTGGAGTGGCCGACGGCGGTGAGGTGGGCCACCGGGCGCAGGGTGGTCTGGGCGGCGATCAGTTCGGTGGTGCCGATGGTGCGGTCGCGCGAGGAGCCGCCGGCGCCGTAGGTGACCGAGACGAAGGTCGGCGCGACCGCCTCCACCCGCCGGATCGCCGCCCACAGGGCGCGTTCGCCGGCCTCGTCCTTGGCGGGGAAGAACTCGAAGGAGTAGCTCCGTTCGCCGGCCGCGAGGATGTCGCGCAGGCCGCGCGGGGCACGCCGGGTGGTGTGGTCCATGGGTTCACCTCAGGTGGTGGGGTCGGTCGTCCGGGGATGCGGGGGAGCTCCTCCACCCTGCCCCGGCACCCGCAACAGGACTGTCACAGCGGGTCGTTGACGGCCCAGTCCGGGCGGCGGAAGGTGCTCCGGCAGCTCTAGCGATTACCCTAGGGGGGTATGGTATGTTCGAAAGGAAGCAGCCGCCCGGGCAGTCCGGCCGGCGCCGGGCACCACGACAGGAGCACACCCATGAGCGAGACCACCGTCACCGTCGAGTCCGCCGCCGCCGAGGCCACCTCCTGCTGCGGCTCGTGCGGCACCGGCGCCGGCGCGGCCCCGGCCGCCGAGTCCGGCCGGACCTCGGTCTTCCAGGTGAAGGGCATGACCTGCGGCCACTGCGTCTCCTCGGTGACCGCCGAGTTGAAGAAGCTCGACGGCGTCGAGGAGGTCGCCGTGGACCTCGCCACCGGCCGGGTCACCGTCGGCAGCACCCTGCCGCTCGCCGACTCCGCCGTGGCCGCCGCCGTCGACGAGGCCGGCTACGAGCTGGTCGGCCGCGTGGAGGCCTGAGCCTCCGACGTCGGCCCGGACGGGAGGGCGCCACCCCGCCCGTCCGGGCCGACTCCCCCTCGGCACGCCCCCGGTAGAGTGAGCGCACGCCTCACCGCACAGGAACCGGAGACGGCCATGGCCGGCTACAGCTCGCACAAGGACGACTTCCGCAAGCGGCTCCGCCGCATCGAGGGCCAGATCCGTGGCCTCCAGCGCATGGTCGAGGAGGACACCTACTGCATCGACGTCCTCACCCAGGTGTCCGCCGCCAGCCGCGCCCTCCAGTCCTTCGCCCTCCAACTCCTCGAAGAGCACATCGAATGCTGTGTCCGGGACGCCATCGCCGAGGGCGGCCAGGAGGCGGGCACCAAGATCCGCGAGGCCAACCAGGCCATCGCCCGCCTGGTCAGGTCCTGACCGCGTTTCAGCGGTGACGGTTCCTCCGACGGCCCCCGGGGGCCGTCACCTTTACGGGGTGGGGGTATCTCGCCGGATCATTCCAGGAGGGGATCAGCCGTGTCCGCGATCGAGTTCGTCCGCCGCCTGGACGGACTGGTCTACCGCTTCGACCTGAACGGCACCGCCAACGGCCGCCCGTCCTACAAGCGGCGGGAGCTGGACCTGTGGTGCCGGTGGACGCCGGAGCGGGGCTGGTGCGTCGTCGACGCCGAGGGCGTGCCCAACTCCGGTCCGCTGCTGGGCGAGGACCGACACCGGGAGCTCCCGCCGACCGGGCCGTGGCGCAGCTGGAAGGCCGGCCGGTCGTACCTCTACGACCTGCGCCGCGTCGACGAGCACCCGGACGACAACGCGCCCTGAGGTGCGCCGTCCTCAGACCCGGTCGAGTGGGCGGTGCGGGCCGTCCGGCAGCTCGACCGCGACGGCGTCGCCGGGTCGGACCGGGCCGCCGGTGCGGACGACGCCCATAATGCCGGCGCGGCGCACGATCGTGCCGTCCTCGGCACGGCCGACGACCTGCTTGAGCAGGCCGGGCCGGTAGGCGTCGATCTGGGCGCACGGGTTGCGCAGGCCGGTGATCTCCACCTCGGCCTCCGGGCCGATCCGCAGCACCGCGCCGACCGGCAGGCCGAGCAGGTCGACGCCCTCGGTGGTGATGTTCTCACCGAGGGCGCCCGGTGTGACGTCGAAGCCCGACTCGCCGAGTTCGGTGAGCAGTTCGCGGTGGATCAGGTGGACCTGGCGCAGGTTGGGCTGGGTCGGGTCCTGGGCGACCCGGGACCGGTGCCGGACCGTCACCCCGGCGTGCACGTCCCCTTCGACGCCCAGGCCGGCGAGCAGGGTGATGCCGTCCCTGTTCGGCTTGGTGAACGAGTACTCGGCGTTGCTGCTGACCGCCACCACGGTGCCGCTCATGCTCCGGACCCTCCTCACGGACGTACGTTCGATCGCAGGAGCAGCATAGCCGCCGC
This sequence comes from Kitasatospora sp. SC0581, assembly GCF_048159585.1. Lineage (NCBI taxonomy): Bacteria > Bacillati > Actinomycetota > Actinomycetes > Kitasatosporales > Streptomycetaceae > Kitasatospora > Kitasatospora sp. SC0581. The sequence continues at coordinate 87,043 of NZ_JBLRWA010000007.1, forward strand.
TGACGACCGGCCCTCCGAGGACGGGGTGAACCGGGGGGCGCTCAGGCCCGGCCGTCCGCGTGCGCCCGCTCGTCCGCTTCGGCGAGCCACAAGTACACGGGTGCGAGCCCGAGTTCGATCCCCATCAGCACCAGCTGGAACCAGTGCGGACGGCCGTCCGCGACGAGCGACAGCACCCGCGCGAGGCCGCCCAGCAGGAGGACCGCCGCCAGCCACCGCACCGGCCGGGCGGGCACCGGCGCCTGCCGGGCGGCGTGGATCCAGGCCGCCCCGTACCCGGCGAAGACCGCGCCCATGAAGCGGCCGAAGCTGCCGACCGTCGGGCCGGCGTCCGCGATCCCGGGCATCGCGGAGTTCCCCAGCAGGATGTGGAGGAAGCCGATCGCCACGCAGGCGATCCCCATCGTCCACGCGAGCACCCGCAACGCCTTGGCCATGGCCCGTCCACCCCTCACAGAGGTCTGGTTGACACGTGTCTACTACGTTGCCCACCACGCTAGCGCCGGCAAGTAGACACGTGTCAAGTAGCCTGGCCCGCATGCCAGTCCACGAACGGCGCCGCCGGCTCTCCCCCGCCGAGCGACGCGCCCAGCTGCTCTCCGTCGGTGCCCGGCTGTTCGCCGAACGGCCCTACGAGGGGGTGCTGATGGAGGAGGTCGCCGAGCGGGCCGGGGTCTCCCGCGCCCTGCTCTACCGGCACTTCGCGAGCAAGCACGAACTCTTCGCCGCGGTCTACCGGGAGGCCTCCGCCGACCTGCTCGCCAGGAGCCGGTTCGACCCGGGCGACACCCTGGTCGAGCAGCTGGTCGAGGGCATGGACGCCCACCTCGACTACTTCATCGCCAACCGGCACGCCGTGCTCGCGGCCAACCGCGTGCTGGCCGGGGACCAGGTGATCCAGACCATCATCACCGAGGAGCTCGACGCCCTGCGCGGCCGGCTGCTCGGCGTCCTCCCGCTCGCGGACGAGCGGGCGCGACTGGCGGTGTCGCAGGTCCTGCGCAGCTGGCTGGTGTTCGTCCGGGTGCTGGTCATCGACTGGCTGACCGAGGAGAGCTGCTCCCGCACCGAGCTGCGGGACGCCTGCATCGGCGCCGTGCTGGGCGCGCTCCGGCCGCTGCTGCCCGTCGATCCGGCACCCGGCTGGGGGCACCGAGGGCATACCATCGGGACGTAAGGGGAGAAGCTCCGCAAGCGCCCAATTCCTCATGAACATATGACAATTGGATGCTCTGACTCCCCTCGACCAGTCGGACCTCCGAACCCCGCGAAGGGACCCATGGACTCCGCCGCAGCCGACACCGGGACCACCCTCCCCCCACTCCACCGGCTCCCCACCACCCCCGCCCAGCCGCCCCACCCCACCACCCTCCCGGACGGCACCCCCGCGTGGCTGATCACCCGCTACCACGACGTCCGGCAGGTCCTCGGCGACCCCCGGGTCACCCGGGCCGACCTGCATGACGTCGGCACCGCGGGCGCCACCGCCGACGTGGCCGCCAACCCGGCGTCCCTGTTCAACCAGGACGGGCCCGCCCACCGCCGGCTGCGCGGCACCGCCCAACGGGCCTTCACCCCGCGCGCCATCGCCGGCTGGCAGCCGTGGGTCGCCGCCGCCGTCCAGCAGTCCGTGGACCGGCTGGTCGCCGCCGGCCCGACGGCCGACCTGGTCCCCGCCTTCGCCCGGCCGGTGCCGTTCGCCGTCACCACCCGGCTGATGGGGCTCGACGGGGACGGGCCGGACCACCTGGACGAGGAGCGGCTGCAGCGCTGGACCCGCGCCCTGCTTGCCCAGGGCGAGGACCAGGGCGGCGAGCCGGCCGGCGGTCAGGACGGCGCTCAGGACGGCGGGCAGCAACCGGGCACGGACCCCGACCACGACGCCACCCTCGCCGAATTCGGCTCCTTCATGGGCGAGTTGGTTGCCCGCCGGCGCCGCGAGCCGGGCGACGACCTGGTCAGCCGGCTGGTCCGGGCCGCCGACCAGGACGGCGGCGTCCCCGAGGAGTCCCTCGTCTTCCTGGTCGCCGGGCTCACCGCCAGCGGCAACGAGAGCGTCGCCGGCGCCCTCGCCAACGCCCTGGTCTACGTGCTCGGCGAACGCCCCGAGCACTGGCCGCGCCTCGCCGACCCGGACACCGCCGAGCGCACCGCCGAACGGCTGCTGCACTACATCCCGCTCGGCGACGACGAGGCCACCATCCGCCGCACCACCGCGCCGGTCGAGGTCGGCGACGTGACCATCCCGGCCGGCTCGGTCGTCGCCGTCAGCCTCGGCAGCGCCAACCGCGACCCGGCCGTCTACCCCGAGGGCCTCGACGCCGACCTGGGCCTCCCGCTCCCCGCCCCGACCCTCGCCTTCAGCTCCGGCCCGCACTACTGCATCGGCGCCTGGCGGGTCCGGCTGGAGATGCGGGAGTCCCTGCACCGGCTCGCCACCGCCCTGCCGGGCCTGCGCCTCACCACCCCGGTCGCGGAGCTCGCCTGGCAGCTCGGCGGCACCACCCGGAGCCCGGCCCGCCTCCCGGTCGACTGGTAGGTCGAACGGGAGGCGGCACCGGTGATCGGCCGGTAGCCGGCACCGGCGGTCGGCCGCCCGGCCTCAGCCGGCGGGCGGGGCGGCCGACCACCGCCCCCGGCTCACCCGAACAACCCCTCTCCCAGCGTCCCGCCCTCCGGCGCTCCCGGCAGGACGTAGGCCACCGCCGAGGCGGTGTGCTCGATGAAGGTGTTGAGGGCGTCGCGCGCCGCCAGGCGGTTCTGGACGCGGGTGAACTGGGCCGGGTCGCGCATGAAGGCGCAGAACAGCAGGCCGCGGTCGCCCGGGCCGTCGTCGTAGTTGTAGCCGCGCCGCAGCATCCGGGCGCCGCCGTCCAGCCGGGGGCTGGACAGGCGGACGTGCGCGGTGGCCGGGATGAGGTACGAGCCGTCCGGGTTCTTGGCGTAGATGTCCGGCTCGTCGTGCTCGGCCGTGCCGGTGAGCGGGGCGCCGTCGCCGGCCCGGCGGCCCATCACCTGCTCCTGGTGGTCGACGGGGAGGGCGGCGAAGGCGGCGGTGTCCATCCGGATCCGGCGGTAGACCAGCACCGTCCCGTGCTCGTACGGCCCCGGCGGGCCCCAGACCCACTGCCCGCTCTCGGTGCCGTCCGGGTTCGCCGTGCCGTCCTTGAAGCCGAACAGGTTGCGCGGGGTGGCGCCGCCGGCCGTCCGGGCCAGGAAGCCGGACTGCGTCCACCGCGCGGTCGCGCCCGCCGCCCGGGCCGCCGCGTCGACCTGCTCGGCGACCACGGACAGCGGCCAGCGGTCGGCCGCGCACAGCTGGACCACCAGGTCGCCGCCGCCGCGCGCCGGGTCGAGCCGGTCCCCGGGGAAGGCGGGCAGCTCGGTCAGCAGGGCCGGCGGAACGTTCAGCCCCAGCCGGGCGGCGAGGCCCGGGCCGACGCCCACCAGGCTGCTGAGCCGGGCCGGTTGGCCGCCCTGCAGCCGGGCGTCGGCCGGGCTGCCGCCGGTCGCCCCGGCCAGCACCCGGGTCAGCTCGCCGAGCAGGCCGCGCAGGGCGGCCCGCCCGTCCGAGGTCGCGGCGGGCGCCAGGTCGAGGGCCAGCAGCTGGGTGGCCGGCTGCTGCGCGGTCGTCACCCCGGCCTGCCGTTCGCCGTGGAAGGGGACGGCCGGTGGCTCCGGTGCCGCCGCCGGTCGGGCGCCGCGGCCGTGCCCCCGGACGCCGCCGGTGCCCATGGCCAGTGCCGTGACCCCCGCGCCGAGCCCGGCGGCCACCACCGCCCCGCCGGCGAGCAGCCCCCTTCGATCCACCCCGGCGCCCCGCGCGGTCGGTGGCTGGTCCTGCGCCTTTCCGGTTTCGGCATGCATGGGCGACATTGGAGACGATAGAACACGCCGTATGCAACTTTTGACCACACGTCACCCGCGGTCCGGCACGACACCCCCACCCGGGGCCCGCATCGCCAGGCGCCTGCCCGCCCTGCTCGCCGCCGCCGTCCTGGCGCTGGCCGGCTGTTCCTCGGGCGGCTCGTCCTCCTCCGACGCCAAGCACCCGGACGGCACGGTCATCCGCGTCCCGCAGCACTTCCCGACCATCCAGCAGGCCGTGGACGTCGCCCGCGAGGGGGACACCGTGCTGGTCGACCCGGGCACCTACCGGGAGAGCGTGCGCCTCACCAAGCCCCGGATCGTGCTGCGCGGCACCGACCGCAACACCGTGGTGCTGGACGGCGGGCTGCGGCTGGTCAACGGCATCACCGCCTCCGGCCCCGGCTCGGTGGTGGAGAACCTCACCGTCCACGGCTACCTCGCCAACGGCGTGCTGTTCACCGGCGTCACCGACGAGAAGCTCCAGCAGCACGGCGCCGGCGGCTCCGCCTACAACCCGCTGGACACCGTGCGCTTCCCGGTGGTCGAGGGCTTCCGCGCCAGCAGTGTCACCGCCTACAACAACGGCCTGTACGGGATCTACGCCTTCGACGCCCGCGGCGGCGTCATCGAGGACTCGTACGCCTCCGGGGGCGCCGACTCCGGCATCTACGTCGGCCAGTGCAAGCCCTGCGACACCCTGGTGCGGGGCAACACCGTCGAGCGCAACGCCGTCGGCATCGAGATCACCAACGCCTCCGACGGGCTCACCGTGGTCGGCAACCGGGTCACCGGGAACCGGGTCGGCGTCACCGTCAACTCCAACGACCTCGAAGCCCTCGCCCCGCAGCACGGCGCGGTGATCGTGGGCAACGTCGTCACCGACAACAACGCCACCGACACCCCCCAACAGGCCGACGGCGCCTACGGGATCGGGATCGGGATCGGCGGCGGCACGGCGAACCAGGTGCAGCGCAACCTGGTCCAGGGCAACCGCGCGGCCGGAATCGTCATCACCGACCCGCCCGGGCACCCGGCGAGCGGCAACCGGGTCGAGGGCAACCGGGCCACCGGCAACGGCACCGACCTGGTGCTGGCCTCCGTCGACCCGGGCAACTGCTTCACCGGCAACCAGCCGGCCGTCCAGAGCCCGGACGGCCTGGAGACGCTGGCGGGCTGCGCCGCCCAGGGCCGGAGCGCCCCGCCCTTCGGCCGCACCAGCCCCGTCCAGGCGCCGCCCGGCATCCCGTTCAGCCAGGTGCCCGTCCCGCCCGCGCAGCCCTCGCTGCCGGACCCGACCGCGCCCGGCCGCCCGGCGACCGACCTCCCGGGGCCGGTCGACCCCGGCGCCTACCCGCTGCCGGAGTCCGCGGACGCCGTCCCGAAGCACTGAACCGGCCGCACCGGGCGGGCCCGCGGACTCCTGCTCCCCGCGGGGCCGCCCGGTGCCGGTCACCGGTCGTGCGGCAGCCAGGGGCCGGGGATCAGCCGGTTGACCACCGTCACCGTGATCCCGTCGCCGAGGTTGTCGCAGGTGAGCACCAGCGGCCCGAAGACCGTCCGGTCCGCCGCGTAGCCCTCGGGCGGCCTCAGCTCCACCCAGTAGTACGTCCCCGGCCCGCCGCGGCCCCGGCAGACGCCGTCGGCCCCGGTCGTGCAGGGCTCGCCGACCGGCGTGTCCCCGCGCTCGCGGCCGGGGCCCGGCCAGCCGAGCCACCCCGGCCACCCCGGTCCGCCGCTGACCCGCCACAGCTGGAACGTCGCCCCGGCCAGCGGCCTGCCGTCCTGGTCCACCTTGACCAGGGTCAGCACGCCCCTCGTCGGCCGGAAGCCGAAGTCGAGGGTGTGGTCGTTCTCGCCCGGTCCGCCGGTGGTCAGCTCCCGTTCGGCGTACTTCCCGCCCCGCGGGACGACGCCCTTGGAGTTGACGAACGGGTCGTCGCCGACGTCGTGCCGGGTGGGCGCCCACTCGAACAGCGGGCCGCCCTCGGCGTAGTCGGCCGGCTCGTCCAGCCGGAGGGTGTACCGGGTGCGCGGCGCGAGGCCGCCGGTGACGTTCGAGTCGTCGAAGTAGTACTCGCCGCGCGCCGAGGTCCTCGTCGTGCCGACCAGCGCGCCCGCCCCGTCGTACAGGTGCACCGTGACACCGGGGACCGGGCGCCCGCCCGGCCGCTGGATGCCCGTGCGCCCGGGGTCATACCAGACCCGGTTGCCGATCTGCAGCGGCGCCCGGTCGCAGAGCACCTCCAGGTCGCCCATCGAGGCGCCCTTGCCGAACGGCGCGGGCACATCCGCCGGGTTGAGCCGCAGGCCGGTCCCCGGAGCCTGCCGGCCGTCCGCCCGCTGGACGAAGGCCGTTCCGTAGCCGAAGGCCGTGTTGTTCGGGTCGTACCCGGAGATCCCGATGGTGCTCTCGACCTTGGACAGCGCCATCCCGGCGTAGTCCGCGTTGTGGTGGACGCCGAACCGGCTGGTGTCGAAGAAGCGGGTGCCCCGGGGCGAGAGCCCGCACCCGTTGTCGGTGTCCAGCACGTACGTGCCGTTCTCCGCGCAGGCCTTGTCCAGGTCACCGCCGGACAGCACCTCGCCGACCGCGGCGCCCGAGGCCGACTGGCCCGTCGCCCGGTCGGCCAGGCGGTCGCGGAAGGCCAGCAGCATCGAGCCGTCCGTCTCGAAGCCGACCTCGGCCAACTCCGGTTCCGGCTGGGCCCGGTAACCGGAGCAGGCCTGGCCGTTCTGCGAGGTCGGGTAGGTGTCCGTCCACGGGAACCAGCCCGCGCCGTCGCACGGGCCGCTGCCCACGGTCGACTGCCGCGGGTAGTCCAACGGCTGTTCCAGGACGGCCGGTTGGAACAGCCCGGTGGCGGGGTCGAAGGGCAGCACGACCGCCCGCAGGTCCGAGGCCCGGCCCGTCGACTCGCCCGAGCAGACACCGCCCAGGTAGCCGACGCCGTCCTGGAGGCCCAGGCCGAACGGCCGCCAGTCCCCGGCCGAGGGGCAGCCCGGGTCCGGGACCGGGTAGACGGCCGTCGGCGCCGCGGCCGTCGCCGCGGTGGCGTCGTAGCGGTACAGCGCACGGGAGTTGAGGTTGACGACGAACAGGTCCCGGCCGTCCTCGGTGACCTTGAGCCCGCCGAGGCTCTCCTTGCCCGGCACGGCCAGGAACGCGTCGTCCGACCCCGGCGCGTGCGCCGTGCCACCGGCGTCCGGGACGGTGGCGAACAGCGTGGTGGTCTTCCGCGCCGGGTCCGTCACGTAGATCCCGCCGGCGCCGCCCGGACCATAGTCGGTGGTGCGCTTGGCCGCCGCCGAGGAGAACACCCGCCGGTCGGCCTTGTTCCACGCGATGCCGAACAGCGTGCCCGTCTGCGCGTCGGTGGCGATGCCGGTGACGTCGACGTCCACGCCGTCCTGGCCGCGCGCGCCGTACGGGAACGACACCAGCGTGCGCTGCGCCCCGCCCTGCCAGGCGGTGTTCTGACAGGTCGTCACCAGCGGGGCGTTCTTCTGGCAGTAGTCGCCCGGGTACCAGAACCCGGTGGTGTACGCGACGTTCCTGCCGTCGGAGAGGTCGACGAACTCCTCGTTGGAGCTCAACTGGTTCGGCGCGCCGTCCAGGCCCTGGCGCGAGGCGAAGGCCGGGAAGAGCGTGCCCGGCTTCGGATTCACCACCCGGACGCGGTACTTGCCGTCGGTCGCCGTGCTCGCGGCCGGGGCCAGCGTCACCGTGCCGTCGGTGCCCGTGGCGCCCTCGGTCCTGGTGCCCGCGTCATCCGTGAGCGTCACCGTCACGCCCGCGATCCCCGGCTCCAGCGCGGGCGTCCACACACCGGTGGCGTCCACCGCCCGGACCACCCGGACCGTCACCGCCCCGACACCGCCCTGCGCGGAGGCCGACGGGGCCGCCACGAGTCCTCCGCCGGCCAGCACGACGGCGAAGGCCGCCGTCAGCGCGGCCCGGCGCGTCCGTCTTCTCGTCCTCTTCAAGATTCCGTCTCCCCTCACCGACGGGCGCAGGCCCGATCCGGACAGGACCCCCAGGACAGCGGCCACCGGTCGCCCACGTCCCGCACTCACCCCGCGTTCACCGGCGCGAGTGACGGAAAGCGCCGGGAAATCGCATCGAGTTCGGACACGGCCTCACTAGTTCGCATACTTCCCGACCACATCTCCGGGCCGTCCCCGATGAGACCGACGGCACGCCCGACCCGCCTGTACGGCATGATCGGTACGCACCGCCCGCCGACGGCGGAGCCCGCCGAGAGGGAGGCCGCGCCCGATGCCCGACGGCTTGACCACCGACCTCGTACTGGGCTGCACCGTCCTGCTGGGCGCCTCCGTCCAACGGCTCGCCGGGATCGGCTTCGCCCTGGTCGCGGCGCCCGTCCTGGTGCTGCTGCTCGGGCCGGGCGACGGCGTCACGCTGTCGAACCTCGCCGCCGGGGCCATCAGCGCCGTCGGCCTGCTGGGCAGCTGGCGGCAGGTACGGCTGGCGGCGATGCTGCCGCTGATCCTCGCCGCGGCCTGCACGGTGCCGGCCGGGGTCTGGGTCGCGGCGACGGTTCCGACGCCCGGACTGCTCGTCGGCATCGGCGCGCTGGTCACCCTGGCCTCGCTGCTGGTGCTGCGCGGGGTCCGGGCGGCCGCGCTGCGCGGGGTCGGCGGCGCCCTGGTCGCGGGCGCCACCAGCGGGTTCATGAACTCGGCCGCCGGGGTGGGCGGTCCGGCCGTCTCCCTGTACGCCGTCAACACCGGCTGGACGGCGCGCGAGTTCCTGCCCAACGCCCAGTTCTACGGCGTGGTGGTGAACGCCTTCTCCCTGGCGGGCAAGGGGCTGCCCGCGCTGTCCGGGACCGCCTGGTGGCTGGTGGCCACCGCGCTCGCGGGCGGCGCGGCGATCGGCCGGCTGCTCGCCGCCCGGGTGCCGGAGGCCCGCGCCCGGCTGGTCGTGCTGGGCCTGGCCCTGGCGGGCGGGCTGACCACCCTCGTCAAGGGCGTCTCGGGGCTGGGCTGAACGCACCCGGCCCTCCACCGCCGTCCGACGAACCACCGGAAACCGCCCGAAACCCACCGGACACTCCGGACGCCTCCGGATGAGCCCGACACCCGTACCGACACGGACAGTTCGGGACGCCCCGGGCACTTCGGAAACCGCCCGAACGGCCCTCCGCGGACATGACATACTGCCTCGGTGACCTCAGCAGACCTGGCCGCGAAGCCGTCCAAAAGCCGTCCCCAACTGGGCCGGAAGTTCAACCTGCTGTGGTCCGCGTCGGCGATCTCATCGGTCGGCGACGGCATGCGGGACTCCGCCCTGCCGCTGCTCGCGGTGGCCGTCTCCGACTCCCCCAGCGCGGTCTCCGTGGTCTCCGTCTCCGCCTCGCTGCCCTTCCTGCTGATGTCCCTCTACGGCGGGGTGCTCGCCGACCGGGCCGACCGGCGGCGGCTGATGTGGACCATCGACGCCGCGCGCGCCGTCGTCGTCCTCGGCTTCGCCGCCTGGGTCTTCCTCGCCGACCCGCCGCTGGTCGCGCTCGCCGCCCTGGCCTTCCTGCTCGGCTGCGGCGAGACGGTCTTCTCCAACGCCGCCACCTCCGCCGTCCCCGAGCTGGTCCGCCCCGACCAACTCGACGCCGCCAACGGCCGGATGCAGGCCAACATGCTGGTCGGCGGCAACCTGATCGGCCCGCTGCTCGGCTCCGCGCTGTTCGCCGTCGCCGCCGCCCACCCCTTCGCCGTGGACGGCGTCTCCTTCGCACTCGCCGCCGTCCTGGTCGCCGCCACCGGCCGCTCCACCGCCCCCAGCACCCGGGCCGACCGCCGACCGGTGCTCACCGAGATCCGCGAGGGCGTCGACTGGCTGCTCCGCCACCGCGACGTGCGGATGCTCGCCGTGCTCTCCACCCTCGGCGCGCTGGCCTGCTTCATGGGCACCACCATGATGGTCCTGATGGTCACCAAGGTCATCCACGCACCCGCCGCCTCCTACGGCATCGTGCTCGCGGCCGGCGCCATCGGCGGCACCGCCGCCAGCACCCTGGCCGGCCGGCTCAGCCGGCTGCTCGGCCGGGGCACCCGGATCGCCCTCGCCTTCCTGCTGATGGGCGTCTCGCTGATCCTGATGGGCCTGAGCACCTCGGTGGCCGAAGTCGCCGCGCTGTACGGCGTGATCGGCTTCGGGATCGTCACCTGGAACATCCAGGCGATCTCGCTGCGCCAGCAGGCCGTACCGAAGGAACTGCTCGGCCGGGTCAACAGCTGCTACATGCTGCTGAGCCGCCTCGGCATCATGGCCGGCGCCGCCCTCAGCGGCTGGATCGCCTCCGTCGTCAGCATCCGCACCCCGCTGCTCGTCGGCGGCGGGCTGCTGCTGGTCCTGCTGGTCGCGGTGCTGTTCCTGCTCCCGCGGATGACGGCGCTGGAGACCGTCCCGGCCGCCTCGGAGCCGTCCGACGCCGGGTAGTACCCTCCGGGCCGTTGCGCGTCCTCCCGCCCAACGGCCGCTGTCCGCCGGTATGGTGACCGCGGGGGGTGTGCCGGGAAGTCTGGTCGGCGGGCAGCTGCTCGCCCGTCCTGAGGAGAGCCATGAACACCGACCGCCCCGCCGCCTCCGGTACCGCCGCGCCGCCCGTCGGGGCCGGCCGCGACCTCGGTCCCGGGCTCGGCCCGCTGGTTCGGGTCGACGGCAGCTGGTACATCGGCGACCACGAGAGCAAGGCGTATCTCGCCGTCCTCCCCGAGGGGTTCGAGCACCGCGTCACCGGACGGGAGCCCTTCCTGGTCCCGTGGAAGCGCCTGATGAGCCTGAAGCTCGGGGTCACCAGCGGCCGGTTCCTCAGCACACCGGCCGGCGGACTCCTGACCGGTCACCACGCGCCCCACGAGGCGATCGGCACCCACGGCTCCTGCCTGAGCGCCATGGTCCGGCACCCCTACGACCTGTGGAGCCCCCGGTTCGTCCACCACCGGCGGTGGTACCCGGCTCCCGAGATCACGCTGCTGCACCAGCTGCTGGGGAACATCGTCGACCTCGGCCGGGTCGAACGGCTCGGCGACGACGCCTGGCTGACCTCCGTCGTCGAGGAACTGGCGGCGGACCGCCTCCTCCGGAAGTGGCGCACCAGCAAGGCCGTCGCGGACGGCGTACGGGAACTCATCGCGCGCGGGGCGTGACCGCCGGGTTCGAGCGCCGCTCCGTACTCCGATGCGCCGCCCAGGCCCCGGAGGCCGCGCGGGCGGGTGCTGCCGCCCGCGCGGTGGCCCGGCATCAGGCGGGCAGGCGGTCGGGCGGGGTGGTGGGACGGGGCCGGGCGGTGCTGAGGGCGGCCAGGGCCGGGGTGGCGGCGAGGGCGAGGCAGAGGGGCAGCGGCAGGTGGTCGGCGAGCAGGCCGGCCAGCGCGGTGCCGCCCGAACTGCCCGCGTTGAAGCACGTGTTGACCCAGGCTCCGGCGCGCGTCCGGTGGCCGGGCTCGGCGAGTTCGTCGGCGAGCAGGTAGGCGGTGGTGAGGGTCGGGGCCACGGTGAGGCCGGCCAGGGCGGCGACGGCCGCGAGGAGCGGGACCGTCGGGGCGAGGGCGGTCAGGGCCAGCGCGCCGGCGAAGGCCGCGGTGAGGACGGCGAGCCGCCGCCGGGCCGGGGCCCGCCAGTCGAGGGCGCCGAGGGCGAGGCCGCCGGTCGCGCTCCCGGCCGCCAGCGCCGCCTCCACCCAGGAGGCGTCGGCCGCCTGCCCGTGCCGCCGGGCGAAGACCACCGCCAACAGGGCGAACGCACCGAGTCCGGCCCCGGCCCCGGCGGCCGCGGCGAGCGGCAGGCCGGTCCGGGCCGGCGGCCGCCAGGGGCGCGAACGGCCGCCGGTGGCGGCGGAGTCGGCCTCGGCGCGGTCCGGCCCGACGGCGCGGACCGAGGCGGCCAGGGCGAGGGAGCCGGTCAGGACGAGGGCGGCGCCCAGCACCAGCCCGAGCGCCGGGCGGGCCGTCGCCGCGATCACCCCGGCCAGCAACGGGCCGGTGACGTACAGGAGTTCCTCGGCGACGGTGTCCAGACTGTAGGCCCGGCGGCGCAGCCCGGGATCGGACAGCAGGGCGCTCCACCGCGCCCGGGTGACCGGGCCGAGGGGTGGCGCGAGCACGCCGGCCGCCACGGCGAGGGCGAGCAGGACGGGGTACGGGACGCCGGGGCGCCAGGTGGCGGCGGCCAGGCCGAGCAGCACCAGCGCGTACCCGGCCGCCATCGGCGGCAGTGTCCGGCGCGGGCCGTGGCGGTCGACCAGCCCGGCCCGGGCGGGTGAGAGCAGCACGTTGGAGGCGGCGAACAGCGCCGTCAGCCAGCCGGCCCGGGCGTACGAGCCGGTCGTGGCGGTGACGGCCAGCAGGAGCGAGAGCGGGACGACACCGTAGGAGAGGCGGCCGGTCAGGGCCGCGCTGAAGAGCCGGACCGCGCCGGGGGTGCGCAGGACCGTCGCGTAGGACGAAGACATGGAGGGGTTCCTCTGGAGCTGGCGCGCGCCGCGCGCCGGTGGACCGGGACGCCGAAGGACCGCACCACCGGGGTGCGGTCGCCGCGCGGGGCCCTAGTCACGGAAGAGGAACACGGGGCCATGGTAGGGCACGTCCGCGCGGGGGCCGTCCGCGCGGGGGCCGTCCGCGCGGGGGCCGTCCGCGCGGGGGCCGTCCGTGCGGGGGCCGTCCGTTCGGGGGCACGTCCGTGCGGGCGCCCGTCCGGGACGTCGGCCGCACCGGCTCCCCGGCCGGGCTCCGCGCCGCCGGCCGCAACGGTGCGGAACGCCGGTATCAGAACGGACGGTGTGTCATATTCATTGAGACCAAGGAGAGTTCACCGCCCCTCCTGGGTTCCGGCGGGCTCGCCGGAGCCCCATCAGGGTGCGGTCAGCACCATGTCAGCGAGCCGAGGGAGCATGTGCGGAGCGGGCCCACCCGGTTGTCCCGCGTGCGCCGATGACCCGAGGGCCGCACCGCGCCCTACCCGGAATGGAGTGTGCGACATGTCGAACCCCTTTGACGACGCGGACGGGACCTTCCTGGTGCTGGTGAACGACGAGGGCCAGCACTCGCTGTGGCCCGCGTTCGCCGAGCGGCCGGACGGCTGGACGGTGGCCCTGGCCGAGGGGCCGCGCGAGGAGGCGCTGGCCTACGTCGAGGCCAACTGGACCGACATGCGCCCGCGCAGCCTGCGCGAGGCCTCCGCCGCCCGGGCCTCGTAGCGGCGACGTCCGATCCATCCGAGGAAGGGCCCGGCCTGCCCGCGTGGCGGCGGCCGGGCCACGTCGATTTCTCCCTCATCGACACGGAAACGGGGACCTTCATCGTGCAGAGGATTCACTTCACCGCAGCCGACCTCGCCAGAACCCGACTGAAGAGCACCATGGGCCCGCTCGTGGAATCGGCCTTCGCCTGCGACCTGCTGGACCGCGGCGTGAGCGCGCCGTACGCCCGGTGGCGAAAGCAGGTGAACGAGCGCCTCCCCCGGCGGCCGGTGCCCCGCCCGCGCAGCCGTCCCGAGCACGACGTGGACTCGCTGCTCCGGCAGGCGCTGCGGTACGCGGGGGCGCCCGACGCGCCGCCCGAGCCGTCCGGGCCGTTCGACGCGTCCGAGGCCGCCGAGCTGCCGCAGCGGCCCGGGGCGGGCGTGGACGCCTGCCTGCTGGAGGCCTGGCAGCTGGCCGTGGCGCCGTTCTGGCAGCACCTGCACGCCTACCTGGTGGCCGAGTGCGAGGCACGCGGCCGGATCGTGATGGCCGGCGGGGTGGAGCTGCTGCTGTCCACCGCGCACCCCCGGATGACCTGGCGGGCGCCGGTCCTGGAGATCCCCGGCGGGCCGGACCAGGACATCCGGCTGGGCGGCCGGGGCCTGGTGCTCACCCCCTCGGTGTTCCTCAACCACCGGCCGGGCCTGGCGATCGACGCCGAGGGGCCGGACGCGCAGGTGGTGCTGGTGTTCGCGGCCCCGCCGCACGCCCGCAAGGGGGCCCAGCTGTGGCAGGAGCGGGACAGCGGCTCGCGGCCGCTCGGCGCCCTGGTGGGCCAGACCCGGGCGGCCGCCCTGCGTACGCTGCGGGCGAGTTGCACGACCAGCCAGCTCGCCGACCGGCTGGGCATCTCGGCGGCCAGCGCCAGCCAGCACGCGGCGGTGCTGCGCCGGAGCGGGCTGATCACCACCCGCCGGGTGCGCAACACCGTGCTGCACTCGGTGACGCCGCTCGGGATGGCGCTGCTGGACGGCGGGCCGGTACGGCCGGCGGCGACGGGCTGCGACCGGTCCGAGCGGCCGGCCCGCGGGGCCCGGCCGCGGAGCGCCTCGCACCTGCTCGCCTCGTAGGCACAGCGGGCTGGACCCCCGGCCGCCGTCCGGTGCCGGGGGTCCTCACCCTTCCCGCCGTTCCGGGATCAGCTCCGCGGCCAGGCCCGGAACTGGCGCAGCCCGTACAGCAGCGGCCGCGGGTGGTGGCGCCGTACGACCCGGCGGATCTCGCCGTAGACGGTGACGTGGTCGCCGACCCGCTGGGCCAGCACCACGTCGCAGTCGGCCACCGTGTGGGCGTCGCGCACCAGGTGCGGGCCGGCCGCCTCCGGGGCCTGCTCCCAGGGGAGCAGCTGGAACCGGTCCGGGTTGCCGGAGGCGAACAGTTCGGCGGTCCCCTGGGCGTCCTCGTGCAGCAGGTTGACCGCGAACAGGCCGCTGTCGGTGACCGCTTCGAGCGTGGGACTGCCGTCGCGCAGGCAGACCAGGAGGGTGGGCGGGTCGAGTGAGACGCTGCACACCGCGGAGCAGGTCATGCCCCTCGGGGCGCCGTCGGGGCCAGTGGCGGACACCACGCTCACGCCCGTGGGGAACCCGCTCATCATGGCCCGGAACTCGTCGGGGGTGGCTCCCGCCGTCCCCACGGCTCCGGACGCCCCGGAGGCCCCGGCCCGTAACCGGGCCCGGTCGCCCGCGTACTCGGTCATCTCGCACCGCTTTCTGTCTCGACGGACTCCACCGGCGCCATGGCCGTCGCGCTGATCCCCTCGGCCGCCGGGCGGCCCTCCATCCGGTCGAACAGCTCCAGCAGCGGCCCGGTGGCCGCCGTGGTGACCAGTGCCATCACCACCAGGGCCAGGACCAGCGGCGCGGGCAGCACCCCGGAGGCGAAGCCGGCCTGGAGGACGATCAGTTCGGTGAGGCCGCGGGTGTTCATCAGCGCGCCGATCCGCCGGGCGGTCCGGGGCGACTGGCCGCCGACCCGGGCCCCGAGGTAGCCGCCGAGGCCCTTGCCGAGGAAGCCCAGCAGGACGGTGCCGGCGATCAGCACCCCGGAGGTGGCGGAGAAGGCGCCGGTGAGCACGGTGACCCCGGTGACCACGAAGAAGGCGGGGGTCAGGAACTGCCCCGACCGGGAGACCGTGGACACCACCCGGGTCCACGGGCCGCCGTCGTCGTGCGGGACCGCCAGCCCGGCCAGTGCCGCGCCGAGGATCGACGTCATGCCGAGGTGCTTCATGGCGAAGGCCACCGCGAGGGCGGCCACCGCGACCAGGACCGCCATCGCCCGGGGCGAGCGGCCGCAGAGCCGGGACGCGGTCCGGGTGCCCAGCGCGTAGCGGATGGCCAGCGCGCAGACCACGCCGATGGCCAGGGCGCGCAGCGAGTGCAGCGAGCGTGCCGGGTCCCCGGCGCCCAGGCTGATGGCCAGGGAGAGCAGCAGCCAGCCGCAGGCGTCGATGACGACGGCGGAGGCCAGCGAGAGCCGGCCCGGGACGCCGTCGCTCATCCCGCGGTCGGCCAGGATGCGGGCCATCACCGGGACGGCGGTGATGGCCATGGTGACCGCGACCATCAGGAGGAAGGCCGGCAGCGGGGCGCCGCCGCGGGCCGCCCGGTCGCCGGTGAGGGCGATCAGCCCGACCAGCAGGCCTCCGGTGGCCAGCGGCGGCACCAGCGCTCCGACGGTGATCCAGGTGGTGGCGCGCCGGGGCAGCCGGTCCCGGCCGCGGCGCAGTTTGTGGGCGAGGCCGACCAGGAAGAGCACCAGGGCGGCCTCGGCGACGGTCTTGACGAGGTCGAACACCGGCCCCGGCAGCACGGCGTCGAGGGCGGGCCGGCCAGCCAGGGCGATCACGGCGGGCCCGGCCAGCAGGCCCCCCGTGATCTCCCCGATCACCTCCGGCTGCCGGAGACGGCGCGCGACTCTCCTGCCCGCCACGGCGATCAGCAGCACGACGCCGAGGACGGCGGCCGCGTGCACGACGCGTGTCAGGAGCTGGAGGACGTCCATGACGAACGGGCCCCTTTCCCGGGATCGTGGTCAGCGCATCCGGGCGAAGTAGTCGTACGCCTTGGGCAGCGTCGCGACGAGCCGTTCGGTCTTCTCCCGGATCTGGGCGAACTCCCGTTCCGCGGCGGCGCCGTCGGAGAGGTCCAGGGCCGGGGAGTGCGCCACCTCGATGCCGCCCATCCCCAGCAGGACGCTCATGTAGGAGTACGGCGGCAGGCCGTGGTAGTAGGGGAAGACCGTTTCGGAGTCCGGGAGTTGGGCCTTCCAGAGTTCGAGCCGCTCGGCCAGCGAGTCGGGGATCTTCCGGGTCTTGGTGTCCCGCCAGTACTGGGTGTCGGTGCGCTTGGCGGCGACGTAGTGCAGGACCAGGAACTCCCGTACCCCGTCCATGACATGGGCGACGGCCCGGTTGTAGAGGTCGCGCCGGACCGGGTTCCAGTCCTGCGCCGGGAAGTACTTGACCAGTTGCTCGATGGCGTGGTGGATGAAGAAGATCCCGGTGGACTCCAGCGGCTCCACGAAGCCGCTGGCGAGGCCGACGGCCACGCAGTTGCGGGACCAGGAGTTGCGGCTGCGGCCGATCCGCATCCGGATGTGGTTGGCCTCGACGTCGGCGGCGGCGGGGCCGACGAAGGCGCGCAGGGTCCGCTCGGCCTCCTCCGGCGAGAGGTAGTCCTTCGCGTAGACGTACCCGGTGCCGACCCGGCCCATCAGCGGGATCGTCCAGATCCAGCCGGCGTCCTGGGCGGTCGCGGTGGTGCAGGGCAGCACGCCGCGCTTCGCCATGTCCATCGGCACCTGGAGGGCGACGGCGCTGTCGTTGGGCAGGGTGTCCTGGTAGGAGATGAACGGCTCCTCCAGCGCCTTGTTCAGCAGCAGCCCGCGGAAGCCGGTGCAGTCGATGAAGAGGTCGCCGGTGAGCTCGCCGTGCTCGGCGGTGCGCAGTCCGCTGATCCAGCCGCGGTCGTCGAGCCGGACGTCCTGGACGTCGTCGACGATGCGCTTGACGCCTCTGTCGGTGGCGTACTGCGTCAGGTACTTGGCGAGCAGCGCGGCCTCGAACTGGTAGGCGTACGGGAACTGGGTCTTGCCCTGGTGCTCGGACATGGTGAGGCCCTGCATCTCGTCCGCGCCCTCGTCGAAGGGCTGGTCGATGAGGGCGCCGTCGAGGTGGCGGGGGCTGAGGCCGGCGTCGATGACCGAGGCCATCACGAAGCAGTCCTTGTCGAACCGGCTGGTCGGCCCCTGCTTGAGCCACCAGTCGGTGAGCGGGAAGCCGTTGACCGAGCGCATCTGCTCGAACGGGTGGTAGAAGTAGTGGCCGGGCTCGCGCCAGTCCTCGAAGCGGACGGCGAGCTTGTACGTCGCGTTGCAGGCCGGCATCCAGTCCTTCTCCTTGAGTCCGAGGAACTCGAAGAAGTGGCGGATGTCGCTGAAGGTGGCCTCGCCGACGCCCACGGTGGAGATGTTGCCGGATTCCACGAGGGTGATGTCCACCCGGTCCTCGAACGCGGCCTTCAGGTACGAAGCCGTCATCCAACCCGCTGTTCCGCCGCCTACGATCACAACCCGGTCGAGCACTGGTGACTCCTCTTCGGTGGTCCACGTGTTTCCGGCAGGGGAGGTGCCGGATACCGGCCGAGGTGGCGCCGTCGGTCGTCACCCCGCTGGTAGAAGCTGAGGGCGGCGCCACCAGAGAGTGACTCTAGGCATCCTCGTAAGGTCCGACCAGGTCATTTGGCACTGGTCGAAAGTCGCAGGTCGGGTTGACCCGTACCTGTCGGACCATTCGAACGCCTGACGGGTCATCAGCGCGGTGTCAGCGCAGGTCAGCCACACTGCTGTGGCCAGATCTCCCCCGAGACGGAGCCACTCATGACGCAGCAGAGGCAGATCCCGCAGTTCGCCGTCGTCCCCGGCGCGCAGGTGCACGGCGTGCTGTCCGGCAACGAGAAGCAGACCGTCGACCTGGTCGCGGCGACCTACCGGGTGCACGGCGAGGGGGACACGGTCAACCCGCCGTCGTACTTCCTGCGCTTCCCGGACCGGCCCACCTCGCGCATCATCGCGCTGCCGGCCTCGGTGGGCGGCGGCACGCCGGTCGACGGGATCAAGTGGATCTCCAGCTTCCCGGAGAACGTGGCCGCGGGCCTCCCCCGGGCCTCCGCGGTGCTGGTGCTCAACGACCCCGCGACCGGCTACCCGATCGCCTGCCTGGAGAGCTCGATCATCAGCGCCGCCCGCACCGCCGCCTCGGCCGCGCTCGCGGCCGACCGGCTCTCCGCCGGCCGGCCCCGGCCGCGGCGGGTCGGCTTCATCGGCACCGGGCTGATCGCCCGGCACATCCACACCTATCTGGCCCGCACCGGCTGGGAGTTCGACGAGGTCGGGGTGCACGACCTGTCCGCCGAGCACGCGGCCGGCTTCCGCTCCTACCTGGAGCGCGCGGACCCGGAGCGGGCCGACCGGGAGCAGGGCGGCGCCTCGCCCCGGATCACCGTGCACGGGAGCGCCGAGGAACTGGTCCGCGCCTCGGACCTGGTGGTCCTGGCGACCGTCGCCGCGAAGCCGCACCTCACCGACCCCTCGTGGTTCTCCCACAACCCGGTGGTGCTCAACGTCTCGCTGCGCGACCTGGCGCCCGAGGTGCTGCTCGCCTCGGCCAACGTGCTGGACGACGTCGAGCACTGCCTGAAGGCCGAGACCTCCCCGCACCTGACCGAACAGCTCACCGGCAACCGGGACTTCATCGACGGCACGCTCCACGAGGTGATGGCCGGAAAGGTCCGGGTGCCGACCGACCGGCCGGTGGTGTTCTCGCCGTTCGGGCTCGGCGTGCTCGACCTCGCGGTCGGCCGGTACGTCTACGACGAGCTGGCCGCGCGGGGTGAACTCGCCGTCGTGGACGGCTTCTTCCACGAGCTGGACCGCTACGGCCGGGGCGCCGGGCAGCCGTAGCCGCACCTCCGACTTCCCATGGACAGCTCAACCCGCCACCTGTAGCATTCTTCTGACAGGTCGACAGATACGGGCCCGCCGTCACGGTGCGTCCCCGTCGGCCCGTCCCGGGTGGCGCGGCGAGGCCGCACCCCCACCTCCGAGCCGGGCGCCGGATCGCTCCCCCGTCGATCCGGCGCCCCTCCGGGTGTCATGCACAGGGCGTGTCATACCATCCGCCCCCGGCCGCCCCGCCCGGCTGGTATCTCCCGGTCCGCACCGGCGTCGCGCAGACTCACCTGGACGGCTCGGAAAATCATGGGGTGCTGCTGTGGAAATCAAGCTTCTCGGTCCGCTGCTCCTGTCGCACGAGAACGTGCACTACACCATGGCGTCGAAGCGGACCAGCGTCGTGCTGACCCTGCTGGCGACCTCACCGGGGATCCCGGTCCCGTTCGACGAGATCGTGGACGAGTTATGGGGCGACCAGCCGATGGCCAATGCCCGCAACGCCCTCCAGGCGAATGTCGGCCGACTGCGCCGGCTGCTGGAATCCGTGACCGGCCGCAAGGGCGACGAAACCCTCCGCACCGCCAACGGCGGCTATCTCCTCGACGTCCCGACGGACGCGATCGACGCGCACCGTTTCCTGCGGCTCGCCGACGCGGGCGGCGATCTCGCCCGGCGCGACCCGGACCGCGCCATCGCGACCCTGGAGGAGGCGCTCGGCCTGTGGCGCGGCGGCGCCCTGATGGACTCCTGCGACGGGCTGCGCTGCCGGATCCGGGCGGCGCACCTGGAGGAGCGCCGGATCAGCGCGTACGAGGACCTGACCGCCGCCAAGCTCGCCGTGGACTCGGCCCGGGTCCCGGTGTCCGAACTGCGGCAGCTCGCCGTCGAGCACTCCGAACGGGAGCGCCTGAGCGAGCTGTTGATGCTCGCGCTCTACCGCGACGGCCGGCAGGCCGAGGCGCTGGAGGTCTTCCACAGCACCCGCCGCCGGCTCGCCGACGACCTGGGGCTGGAGCCCGGCCGCGCGCTGCACCACGCCTACCAGGCGATCCTCCGGCAGGCCGACCTGCTCGGCGAGCCGCGGCGGGTGCTCGACTTCGCCGGACCCGTACCGGCCTGATCCCGCTCGGCATATGCCCGTTCCGGAAAATCCCGGAATACCGGTTTCCGATCACCGGCCGCGCCGCGCATTCCCCCCTCCCGACCCCCGTCCCGTTCCGGCCCGTTCACGCCGCTTCCGACTGTGGACGGTCAAGGATCACTCTGTTAGCGTGGCGACCGCCTTGGATTTTTCCTGGTGGCTACGCGAGGAAGTCGGAATCGCGGACGGGGGCCCAGTGGACGTTGAGTTGAGGCATGCCAAGATCGTTACCACCATCGACCGGCTGGGCAGCATTTCCAGAGCCGCCGCCCAATTGAGCCTTCCCCAATCGAGCCTCACCGCACAATTGAAGCGGATCGAAAGAGCCGTGGGCGGCGAGCTGTTCGTACGGACCAGAACCGGAACCATTCCGACCGCCTTGGGGGAAAGGCTCATCCCGATTCTGGCCGAACTCGTCCAGCACGCGGACCGGGTGATCGCCGAGGCGGCCGCGCACTTCTCGGAGGTGTTCCGGTTCGGGAACGCCGAGTGGACGCCGCCGTCGCTGCGCAGCGCGCTCAAGTCCGCGCTGCCGGTCAAGGAGGTGCAGACCGAGACGCTCAGCCCCGACGCCGCCATCGCGCAGGTGTCCCGCGGCGCCCTGCACGCCGCGATGGTGCCCGGGGTCGCGCTGGCCGCCTCGGCCGAGGCGGACGAACCCGCCCTGGCCAGTACGGTGATCGTGCGGGAGCCCGTCTGGGTGGCGCTCCCGCACGACCACCACCTGGTCGGCCAGGAGGCGGTGAGCCCGGCGCAGCTCGCCTCGCTGCGGTGGGTCCGCTACACCCGCGACCACTGGTTCCACCCGATCGAGAAGCAGCTGTTCGCCGCCGTCGGCCGGGCCGACCTGGAGGTGCTGCACTACGTCGACGGCCACCACGAGGCGATGAACTGGGTCCGGGACGTCCGGGCCGCCGCGCTGACGCCGCCCACCGGCGTCACCCGCGAGGTGCGGCTCGTCCCGGTCTCCGTCGCCGAGGGCACCGACATGCTGCTGGTGTGGCGCAGCGACTCGGTGACCGACGACATCCAGCGCAGACTGCTCACCACGCTCCGGCGCTACTACTGCGAGTACGCCCGCACGATCCCCGGGTACTGGTCGTGGGTCATCCGACACCCGGACCAGTTCACCGAGTTGGAGTCCTTCCTGCCGCCCCGGGTGCAGTGGGGCGGGGCCGGCCGGGCGGGCCCGGAGTGGTCCGGGCCCGGGGCCGGTCACAGGGTGGCGAGCGCCTCGGCCGGCGGCGTCCGCAGGGCGGCGCCGGTGGCCGAGACACTGGCGAGGGCGGTCAGCGCCCCGACGAACCCGACGATCGAGAGGTAGATCCAGACCGGTCCGCGGGGCAGCCAGGAGCCGTCCAGCGCCATCCGGAAGGGTGCGAGCGTGGCCGCGGCGACGAAGGTGCCCAGCGCCGTGCCGACGATGGTGACGAGCAGCGACTCGATGCCGGTCATCGCCAGGATCTGGCCGGGGGTGGCGCCGACCAGCCGTTGCAGGGCGAACTCCCGGCGGCGCTCGGCGGCGGCCACCACCAGGGTGTTGACCAGGGAGATCACCGCGTACGCGATGATGCTGCCGGCCAGCAGGTAGTCCACCCAGGCGCCGACCCCGTCGCCGCCCTGGCCGGCGGAGAGCGTGGTCTGGAGGTAGATCAGCGCGGTGGACAGCCCGGTGGCCAGCATCACCGGGCTGACCGCGCCGGCGATCCGGATCCGGCGGGCCCGGGCGTTGTCCATCGCCAGGTCCCCGGTCAGGCCGAACAGCGCGCGCAGCGGGCGGTGGAACACCCCGGTGAGCACCTTGGTCAGCCCGGGGCCGAGCAGGGCGATCCCGCCCGCCCAGAGCATCGCCGAGGGGCCGGCCGTACTGGCGGCGACCTCGCCGTTCATCACGGTGCCGGTCACCACCGCCAGCGCGGTGCCGCCGGCCAGGCAGAGCACCGCGAAGGCCAGCCGCGGGCCGCTCAGCCAGCGGTGCTGGAGGCGGGACTCGGCGAGCGCGTCGGCGGGCCGGGAGAGCGCCGCCCGCCGGGAGGCGATGAAGGCCGCGGTCAGCGCGGCGAGCATCGAGGTGCCGCCCGCGGTGACCATCGGGATCCAGCCGGCGTGGTAGGTGATCCCCTTCGTGACCACGCCGCTGGCCGCGATCTGCTCCAGCATCCACCCGCCCGCGAGGTAGCCCGGGACGAGGGCGAGGGCGACGGCGACGAGCGCGACGACCAGGGTCTCCACCACGATCATCCGGCGGAGCTGGCCGGGCAGGGTGCCGATCGCGCGCAGCAGCGCCATCTCGCCGAGCCGCTGCTGGACCACCAGGGCCAGCGTGGAGCCGACGATGAAGACGGTGACCATCGCGGCGATCCCGCCGAACACCGCGGACATCGAGATCAGCCGGCTGGCCGCCTGCTGGGTGCCCGGCGGGACGGCCGCGAACGGGGGCACCCGGTGGCGGATGCCGGTCTCCATCAGGCCGCCGCAGGCGGTGAGGATCACCGCGCCGAAGAACAGCGCGACGGTGGAGGCGATGAAGCTCGTCCTGCGGAACCGCAGGGTCTGCAGGGCCAGGGCGAACATCAGCGGGCCGCCTCTCCGCCGCGGGCGACGGGGGTGCCATGGGCGCCGGATGTCACCGGGGTGTCCGGGCTGTCGCCCCAGGCGCCGAGCCGGGTCATCCGCTCGGCGATGGTGTCGGCCGAGGCGCCGCTCAGCTCGTCGACGATCCGCCCGTCGGCCAGGAACAGCACCCGGTCGGCATAGGAGGCGGCGACCGGGTCGTGGGTGACCATGACGGCGGTCTGCCCGTCGTTGTGGACGGCCTGGCGCAGCAGCCGCAGGATCTCCACCGCGGTGCGGGTGTCCAGCGCGCCGGTCGGCTCGTCGCCGAAGAGCACCGCGGGCCGGGTGATCAGGGCCCGGGCGATGGCGACCCGCTGCTGCTGGCCGCCGGACAGCTCGCCGGGCCGGTGGTTGCTGCGCGAGCCGAGGCCGACCTGCTCCAGCACCCGCTCGACGCTCTCCCGGCCGGGCCGGCGCCCGGCCAGCCGCAGCGGCAGGGCCACGTTGTCGGCCACGCTCAGCGCGGGCAGCAGGTTGAAGGCCTGGAAGATGAAGCCGATCCGGTCCCGGCGGAGCCTGGTGAGCTCCTTCTCGCTGAGCCCGGCGAGTTCCATGCCGTCCAGCGAGACCGAGCCGGAGTCCGGCCGGTCCAGCCCGGCGGCGCACTGCAGCAGCGTGGTCTTGCCGGAGCCGGACGGGCCCATCACCGCGGTGAAGGTGCTGCGGCCGAAGCCCACCGACACGTCGTCGAGGGCGACGACCCGGTTGCGCTCGTTGCCGTAGCCACGGCAGACGTTCCTCAGTCGCACGGCATCGTCGATGCCGTGCACGGTGGCGGTGGTCATGGCGACTCCGTGGGTGACCAGGACGGATGGGACGGGATGGCGCCGGACGGCGCGGATGGAACGGGTGGGACGGGTGGGACGGGTGGTTCAGAGTTCGTCGACGCTTCGCAGCAGGTCCTCGACCGATGCCAACCTGGCGGTCAGCGCCCGTAGTTCACCCCGGAGCGCCTTCTGTCCGGTCAGCGTCTCCTCGGCCAGCTGCCGGTAGGCGGCCATCGCGGCGGCGTCCGCGCGGTGCCGCTGGAGGGTGAAGTACGAGACGATGCTGACGCTGATCCCGCCGATGACGATCAGTGTGATGACGATGGCGATCACGCCGCCGCTCATGAGGGTCCCTTCTGTTCCTTCGGGCGTCGCGCCTTCCTCCGGGCGGCGCCTGGTTCAGGCGTCGCTGCCTTCGGGCGTCGCGTTGCGCCCGTCGACCTGCGCCCGGTCCTCCCGGAGGGCGGCGATGACGGTGTCGACCGTGACGCGGATGTCGAACGGAGTGAGTTCGAAGAACTTCATGGCCTTGCCGTCATCGGAGAGCTCCAGCGCGCCGGCGACCAGGCCGGCGTGTTCGAGCCGCTCCAGGTGCATGTAGAGCAGCGGCCTGGACATGCCCAGCCGCCGGGCCAGTTCACTGACGTGGACCCGGCCCTGCGCCAGTTCGCCGATGATCCGCAGGCGCTGGGTGTGCCCGACGGCGGCGAGCAGGGCCAGTAGTTCCGCGCTTGTCGGCACCCCCACCCTCTTCCTCCTACCTGAAAGTTGAGACTGACAGGTGTTGGCGAGCACTGTCAAGCCGATCAACGACCGTCAGTTGCACGTCAGTTGTCCGTCAGCGCGGGCGAGAAGAATTCAGATCATCATCTGTCGCACCCACCCCCTCACCGGGAGGCGAAATGCCCAGCACCGCGGTCGTCACCACCGAACAGCGCGCCCAGATCAAGGAGATCGTCTGCGACATCCTCGAACTGGAGGCCGACGAGGTCACCGACACCAGCCGGTTCAAGGAGGACCACAACGCCGACTCGCTGGGCGCCATCGAGATCCTCTCCTCGCTGGAGCGGACCTTCTCGATCGAGATCGACCAGGCCGAGCTGATCCGGATGGTCAACCTGGACGGTGTCGTCGCCGTCGTCCAGGAGAGCCTGTCCAAGTAGCCCGCCGCAGCGCCGAGTCGACAGAACGGAGTCAGCAATGGTGGGCAGCGGAGACCGGGAACCGCGCCGGGTCGTCATCACCGGGCTGGGCGCGGTCACCAGCATCGGCACCGGGGCGGCCGAGTTCCTCGGCGGGCTCCGCAGCGGCCGCAGCGGCGTCAAACCGATCACGTCCTTCGACACCACGGGCTACGCCCACGCGAACGGCTGCGAGATCGACGACTTCGACCCGGCCCAGTGGATCGAGCACGGGGATCCCGAAGAGCTGGGCCGGGCCAGCCAGTTCTCCGTCGCGGCGGCGAGGATGGCGGTGGCCGACGCGGGCCTCGCCCTGGAGGAGCTCCGCGCCAGGCGCGTCCTGGTCTCGGTCGGCACCACCGACGGCGAGTCGCGCGACCTCGACGCCCTGACGGAGCACCAACTCCACCACGGCCCCGAAGGGTTGCCCCCCGTGGTGGCCCGCCGGTCGGCGGCCGGCCTGCTGTCCAGCAGCGTGGTGCGCGAACTGGAGCTCACCGACGTGGAGGCCGTCACCATCGCGACCGCCTGCGCCGCGGGCAACTACGCCATCGGCTCCGGCTTCGACGCGATCCGCTCGGGCGAGGCGGACGTCGCCCTGTCCGGCGGCGCCGACGCGGTCTGCCGCAAGACCTTCACCGGCTTCTACCGGCTCGGCACCATCGCGCCGGAGCTGAGCCAGCCCTTCGACGTCGACCGCAAGGGCATCCTCACCGGCGAGGGCGCCGGCATCCTGCTGATGGAGAGCCTGGAGTCGGCACTGGCCCGCGGCGCGGGGATCTACGCCGAGGTGCTCGGGTACGGGCTCAACTGCGACGCCCACCACCCGGTCGCGCCGGACCGCGACAGCCTCGCCGCCTGCATCGAACTGGCCCACCGCAACGCCGGGGTGAAGCCGGAGGACATCGACTTCATCTCCGCGCACGGCACCGGCACCAAGGCCAACGACGTGACGGAGGCGGGCGCGATCCGGCAGGTGTTCGCCACCCCGCCGCCGACCGTCTCCATCAAGTCCATGCTCGGCCACACCATGGGCGCGGCCAGCGCCCTCGCCTCCGCCGCCTGCGCGCTGGCGATCAAGGAGGGCTTCATCCCGCCGACGATCAACCACCGGCAGACCGACCCGGAGTGCGGCCTGGACCCCGTCCCCAACCGGGCCCGCCCCGCCGAGGTGCGCATCGTGCAGAACAACGCGCTGGCCTTCGCCGGAAACAACGCGGTGCTCATCCTCGGCGCGTACCGAGCGCACCCGGACGCATGAGCGCGCCCACCCCCCGGCTGCGCAGGGCCGCCGAGGGCCCCGACCCGGTCCGGGTGCTGCTGCTGCACGGCCTGGGCGGCAAACCCTCGGTGTGGAGCCCGCTGGTCCGGCGGGCCGGGGCCGCCTTCGAGCTGTGGGACGTCGAACTGCCGTGGCGCGCCCAGTCCGAGGGCGACGGCTGGGGCGCCCGGCCCGACCCCGGCCGGTTCCTGGTCGAGCTGCTGGACGAGCGCTTCGACGCCGTCGTGGCCCACTCGTACGCGGCGAACCTGGTCGTCGAGGCGACCGCGGCCGGCCGCACCGCGCCCCGGCCGACCGTGCTGATCAGCCCCTTCTACCGGCCCAGCCCCAAGGACTTCGACTGGTCGGTGATCTCGTACTACCTCAACGACTTCCACCGCGTCTTCGAGGAGGCGCTGGAGGTCGGCGAGACCGCGCGGTTCGCCCGGTCCCACCGCGACTGGATGGCGCGCCAACTGCGCGACCAGGTCGGGCCGTACGGCTGGATGCGGTTCTTCGAGGCCTACCTGCGCTCCCCCACGCTCGACCTCGGCGCCGTCGGCTCGCCGCTGCTCGTGCTGTCCGGGCAGCGGGACACCGCCGCCCGGCCCGAGGACGGCCGGGCCCTCGCGGCCCGGGTGCCCGGGGCGCGGTACGAACTGCTGCCGGGCTGTCGGCACTTCCCGATGGTCGAGCGGCCCGACCTGGTCACCCGGCTGGTGTGCGAGTTCCTGCGCGCCGCCGTGCCCGGGGCGCCGCACGCCGACGCCACCACCCTCTCACCCCAGGAGTTGCCATGACCAGCAGTGCCCCCGCCGCCGACCCGACCACGCGGGTGCGGCTGCGCCCCCGCTACGAGGGCTCGAACATCTGCACCTGGATCGGCTTCAAGCACGTCAACTACCTGGTCGAGGAGGCGGTCTACGACCACGCCCGGCAGCACGGGTTCCCGCCCGGGGAGCTCTTCGAGCGGTACGGCCTGGGCGTCGACCTCACCGATCTCGACACCAAGATCCTCACCGCGCTGCACATCGACGACGTGGTGACGGCCACCGTGCGCCGGCTGCCCGCCCAGGACGGCGGCGGGCTGCGCCTGGGCGTGGAGCTGACCGTGGAGCGCTCCGGCGAGACCGTGAAGGCCGTCGCCGCCAAGGCCACCGTCCACCTCCGCTCCGACCCGCGCGGCCACGCCGTCGCCGAACCGCCCGCCGAGCTCGTCGGACTCACCGTCGACCGGCTGGGCGCGGGCGCGGCGCCCGTCCCGCTGGAGCCCGGCACCGACCCGCTCGAGCAGCTGACGGCGGGCCGCAACGCCTTCGGCTGGGCGTGGCGGATGCCGTACTTCTACTGCCACTTCACCGAGCGGGTCCAGATGTCCGGGTACCTGCGGCAGATGGAGGAGGTCGTCGACCTCTTCCTGGCGGACCGCGGCGTCTCCATCAAGACCCTGCTGGACGAGCAGGACTGGATCCCGGTCGTCCCGCACTCCCGGATCACCCTCCTCGACGAGGCGCTGATGGAGGAGACGCTCTACACCGTCTACACCGTCGAGAGCGTCTTCAAGCGGCTGACCTACACCGCGCGGATGGACGCCTACGTGCTGCGCGACGGCGTCCTGGTGCCGACCGCCACCGGCCGGATCACCCACGGCTGGGCGGTGATCGAGAACCGCCGCGACTGGAGCCTGGTCGACTTCGACGACCGGCTGACCGACGCCCTGACCGGCAAGGCGGGCAAGGCCCTCGGCCGGGGCCGGGCATGACGGCGACCGACAGCCGGGCCCGGGCCCGGCCGGCCGGCCCGGACCGGGCGATGCCCGAGCCGGTGTTCTCCGCCTGGTCGGCGGTCTCGCCCTTCGGGGTCGGCGCGCAGGCCTTCGGCGCGGGGCTGCGCGCGGGCACCGGCGCCGTCGCCGCACTGGACCGCACCGCGTACCCCGGCCCCTACGAACAGGCCGCCCTGGTACCGGACTTCAGCGCCGCCGCGGCCCTCGGCCGCAAGGGCACCAGGACCATGGACCGGGTCACCGCGCTCGCCGTGCACACCTTCGGCACCCTGCTCGACGGCTGCGGGCCCGGCCTGCTGGACCGCCCCGAACGGGTCGGCCTGGTCCTGGGCACCGGCTCGGGCAGCGTGCAGAGCATCATGGACTTCACCAAGGACTCGCTCACCGGCGACCGCCCCTACCTGGTCGACCCGGCCAGGTTCCCGAACACCGTGATGAACCGGGCCGCGGGCCAGTGCGCGATCTGGCACGGCATCAAGGGCCCCAACAGCACCATCGCGGGCGGCTGGTCGGCCGGCCTGCTCGCCCTCGGATACGCCGCCCGGCTGTACCGCGGCGGGCACTGCGACCGGGTGCTCTGCGGCGCCGCCGAGGAGTACTCGGTCCAGCGCGCCTGGCTGGAGTGGCACAGCGCGGGCGAGGACGGCCGGACCCCGCTCGGCGAGGGCGGCGTCGCCTGGCTGCTGGAGTCCGCCGAGCAGGCGCGCGCGGCGCACCGCCCGGTCCTGGCACGGCTGCTCGGCACCCGCTTCCGCGCCTACCACCGGCCCGAGCAGGCCGCCGGGGCACTGACCGACTGCGTGCG
The DNA here is from genome assembly GCF_048159585.1 of Kitasatospora sp. SC0581. Taxonomy (NCBI): domain Bacteria; kingdom Bacillati; phylum Actinomycetota; class Actinomycetes; order Kitasatosporales; family Streptomycetaceae; genus Kitasatospora; species Kitasatospora sp. SC0581. The sequence goes on from NZ_JBLRWA010000007.1 coordinate 115,687, forward strand.
CGCGGCGCTCGCCGAGGCCGGCGCGGACGGCCGGGACGTACGCCTGGCGGCCCCGCTCGGCGGACCGGACGAGGAGGCGGCGGTGCGCGCGGCCCTGCCCGCCGGGGCGGAGCCGCAGTGGCTCCGCTGCCGGCCGCTGCTCGGCGACGCCTCGGCGGCCGCGACCGGCCTCCAGCTGGCGGCGGTGCTGGCCGCGGCCGGCGAGGGACGGCTACCCGAGGGCGGGCTGGCACTGGTGACCTGCGTCGACCGGGACGGCACGGTCGGCTGCGCGCTCCTGGGCGGCTGACCGCGGCGGCCCGGACACGGCGGGGCCCGGACACGGCAGGCCCGGCCCCGGCGGGGCCCGGTCGGCAGGCCCGGACAGCCCCGACACAGAGGAGGGACAGACCATGATGCTCACAGCGTTGACCGTGGCGGAGCCGGACGGCCGCCCGGAACCCCCCGGCGCGGCCGGCGAACCGGTGGCGCGGCACGTCCGGGGCACCGTCGTGCTGACCGCGGCCGAACCGTTCCTGCGCGGGCACTACCCCGGCCTGCCGGTGGTCCCCGGCTTCGGCCTGGTGCAGTACGTCCACGAGCTGGCGGCCGCGGCCGCCGTCCCCGGCCCCGGCCGGGCCGAGCTCACCCGGGCGCGCTTCCTGAGCCCGGTGCGGCCCGGCGACGAGATCGCCGTCGACGCCCGGATCCAGCGCGACCACGACGGGGCCCGGGTCTGCGCCCAGGTCCACGCCGACGACCGACTCGCCGCCGAGATCACCCTGTTCTACCCCCGGGAGGCCCTGTGAAGGACATCGCCGCCATCACCTCGGTCGTCCCGCACCGCCACCCCGCGCTGCTGGTCGACCGGATCGCCGAGATCGAACCGGGCCGCCGGCTCGTCGCGTACAAGGCGGTCACCCTCGCCGAGCCCGCCTACCGGGACGTGCCCGAGGACGCCGCCAACGAGGAGTACGACTACCCGCTCGGCCAGCTGCTGGAGTCCTGGGCGCAGTGCGCGGTGCTGCTGTCCTGTTGGGAGCGGCCGAACGCCAACGTGCTGGACGGGCAGGTCGTGCTGCTGGCCAGGACCCGGGACGTCCGGGTGCTCGGCCCGGTCCGCCCCGGCTCGGTCGTGGTGCACGAGGTCACCATGGTCCGTGCCCTCGGCGACTCCTTCATCACCTCCGGCCGCAGCACCGTGGACGGCCACCCGGTGCTGGAGGTCGGCCAGTTGACGCTGGCGCTGCGCCCGGCGGAACTCCTCCGGGCCCCTGGAAGCACGACCGACGGGAGGTCCTGATGTCCGCACGACGGGTCGCCCTGGTGACCGGAGGGTCCCGGGGCATCGGACGCAGCGTGGTGGCCCGGCTCGCCGCCGACGGCTACGACGTGGCGTTCTGCTACCAGTCCCGGGAGGAGGCCGCGGCGGAGACCGCGAAGGAGGCCGAGGCGGCCGGCGCCCGGGTGCTGGCCCGGCGGGTCGACGTGGCCGACCGCGCCCAGGCCGAGGCCTTCGTCAAGGCCGCCGAGCAGGAGCTGGGGCCGCTCCACGCGGTCGTCTCCTCGGCCGGCATCGTCCGGGACAACCCGCTGGTGCTGCTCACCGAGCAGGCCTGGCAGGACGTCATGCGGGTCAACCTGGACGGCACGTACCACGTCTGCCGGGCGGCGGTGTTCGCGATGATGAAGCGCCGCGCCGGCGCCCTGGTGACGATGTCCTCGGTGGCCGGCGTGTACGGCAACGCCACCCAGACCAACTACTCGGCGTCCAAGGCCGGGATCATCGGGTTCTCCAAGGCGCTGGCCAAGGAGGTCGCGCCGCGCGGCATCCGGGTCAACTCCGTGGCGCCCGGCTTCATCGAGACCGACATGACCTCCGCCCTCGCCGAGGGCGCCGACCTCACCGGACGCATCCCGCTGGGCCGCCTCGGCCGCCCCGAGGAGGTCGCCGACCTGGTCTCCTTCCTGCTCTCCGACCGCGCCTCGTACATCACCGGGCAGGTCTTCGGCGTCGACGGCGGGCTGGTGCTGTGAGCGGGTCCGGCAGGGCTCCGCGGTTCTACTTCTCGCTGCGCAGCCCGTACTCCTGGCTCGCCTACCGCGAGCTGCTGGAGCGGCACCCGGACGTCGCCGGGGCGGTGGAGTGGCGGCCCTTCTTCGAGCCGGACGGCACCAGCGAGCGGCTGCTGGCCGAGCTGGGCGGCTCGTTCCCGTACACCGCGATGTCCCGCGCCAAGCACCTGTACGTCCTCCAGGACGTGCGGCGCCTCACCGCCGCGCGGGGGATCGCGTTCCGCTGGCCGGTGGACCGCGACCCGGTCTGGGAGGTCCCCCACCTGGCCTATCTGCGGGCCCTGCGCGGGGGTCTCGGCCCGCAGTTCGTCGCGGCCGCCTACCGGGCCCGCTGGGAGCAGGGCCGGGACATCTGCGACCGGACCGTCATCGCCGGGATCGGGTCCGAACTGGGCCTCGACCCGGCGGAGTTGGCGGGTGCGAGCGACGACCCGGAGCTGCGCCGGCAGGGGGCCCTGCTGCTCAAGGACATCTGCGACGACGGGGTGTTCGGCGTCCCGTTCTTCGTCCAGGGCTTCAACCGCTTCTGGGGGCTGGACCGGCTGCCGGACTTCGTCGCCCACCTGCGGGCCCGGGCCGGCGGCGACGGGGCGCTGCCGCCGCCGGCCGCCCCGGCGGTCGGGCTCGGCGCCCGGGCCGTCGACGACGGCCACGCGGGCGGCTGCGGCTGACCGGCCCGCACGCGTACGGCACGGCCCCGGCGGAGGAACGCCGGGGCCGTGCCGTACGCGTACGCGCGCGCCTCAGGACCGCACCGGGACGCTCCGGTACAGCTCGGCGATGCAGGCCCGGGAGAGCGCGGCCAGGCTGGAGACCATCAGCTCCGGCGGCAGGCCCGCGCTCCGGTAGGCGAGCGGGAGTTCGGTGCAGGCCGCCACCACCGGCAGCCGCCGGCGCCGCCAGAGGCGTCCGACGGCCTCCCGGAAGGCGGCGCCGGCCTCCTCGGCCCGTCCGGCCTTCACCCGTTCGGCGGCCCCGTGGACCGCCTCCTGCGTCCCGCCGTCGGGCACCAGCAGCCGGTAGCCCCGGGCCGCGGCCCGCCGCTGGTAGAGGCCGCTGCGCACGGTCCCGGTGGTCGCCGTGAGCCAGCCGCCGTCCGGGCTCAGCCGGACGGCCTCGTCCAGCGTGGCGTCGACGATGTCGACCACCGGGACGGGCGAGGTGGCGGCGAAGCCGTCCAGGAAGACGTGCGCCGTGTTGCAGGGGACGGCCAGCAGGTCCGCGCCCCAGCCGGCCAGCGTGCGCAGGCACTCCCGCACCCGCCGCCCGGGCTCGTCGTCGCCGCCGAGGATCGCGGCGGTGCGGTCCGGGATGCCCGGCTCGGACAGCAGCAGCAACCGGGGGTGCTGCTGGTCCCGGGAGGCCGGCGCGTCGGCCGCGAGCAGCCGCAGGAACTCCGCGGTCGCCGCCGGGCCCATGCCGCCCAGTACGCCCAGGGTCCGCTCGGGAGCCCGTGCCGTCAGCGCTGTCATGCCTCGACTCTGGACGGCTGCGCTGACCCGGAACTGACATTCGCCTGACATCCACCGTTTGGGGGAACTCCCCATCAGGAGACGGGGGTTAGCCCCATGGTCCCCGGCTTTCCCAGCGGGATAGCTTCGTGGGGTCCGCCCCGCGACGGGGCCTGTCCAGGAACGTCCTTCAGATCTGGGGAATGACATGCGCCAGCAGTCCGGCCGTCTCGCGTCCTTCGTCGTCCTCGCGGCCGCCGTGGGCGGTCTCAGCGCGTGCGGGTTGGCTCCCGACAACAACTTCGACGACGACGCCACGGTGAGCGACAAGATCACCGCCGTACGGCTCGACACCACCTCCGGCGGCGTGACCCTGCGCGGCAAGGACGGCCTCGACAAGGTCTCCGTGCACCGGTCGGTCAGCTACAAGAACGACAAGCCCGGGGTGACGAGCCGGGTCGAGAACGGCGTCCTGGTGCTGGGCGGCTGCGGCCAGTACTGCTCGGTCACCTACACCGTCGAGGTCCCCTCGGGCCTGCCGGTCAGCGGCCAGACCAACTCCGGCTCGGTCAACCTGACCCAGGTGGGCAACGTGCAGGTGTCCACCCACTCCGGGGCGGTCAGCCTGGACGGGGTGAACGGCACCACGGAGGTGAAGACCACCAACGGCGCCATCACCGGGCGCGGGCTGAACGGCAGCCGCATCCAGACCGAGACCCACAACGGGGCGATCGACCTCGTCTCGACCAAGCCGCAGGACGTCTCCGCGTCGACGTCCAACGGCGCCATCACCCTGGTCGTGCCGAGCGCCACGTACAAGGTGTCCGCGAAGACCGGCAACGGCCACAAGGACATCGGGGTCTCCGACGACCCGTCCGGCCGCTACCAGCTCGACCTGAGCACCAGCAACGGGCGCATCCAGGTCAAGCAGGCCTGACAACCCGCGCAACGGGCTGCCGTCCGGCGATCAGCCGGGCGTCAGCAGCCTGTCAGCGTTCCCGGCGAATCTGGTGGGGCTCCGATCCTTGTCGCGAGGAGGCCCCGTCGCATGACGTCGATAGAAGCGGTATCGAGCTACCTGCCACCGACGGTCTCGGTCGAACAGCTGCGGGAGCCGCTGGGGCTGACCGACCAGCAGGTGCGCCGGTTCACCAGGCTGTACGGCCTCGACCGGATCTGCCAGGCGCCCGACCAGTCCGAGGCGGAACTGCTGGCCACCGCGGCGGGCAAGCTCGACGCCCTCGCCGGGCAGGAGGACCGGATCCGGTACGTGGTGCGCGCCAAGGGGCTGCGCACCACCGCACCGTACCCGGTCAGCCCGCTGCGGACGGTCTGCGAGTCGCTGGGGCTGCGCCGGGCGAAGGTCTTCTCGGTGGCCGACCACGGCTGCGCGACCGGACTGCTCGCGGTGGACGCGGCCGGAACCCTGCTGGCGGCGGACGGCGACCCGGACGCGCTCGCGCTGGTGCTGGCCGGGGACAAGACGCTCACCCCGTTCTCCCAGTGGGTCGAGGACGTCTCGATCATGGGCGAGGGCGTCACCGCCGTCCTGGTGGGCGCCGGCGGCGACCGCAACCGGGTGCTCGGCTACCACGCCCGCATCCACGGCCGCGAGGACGGCGTCATCGACCTCGACGCCGAGGGCGCCCGCGAGGCCAAGCGGATCTACCAGGACGCGATGGCCGAGGTCATCGACGGCGCCCTGGCCGCGGCCGGCCTGGCCGTCGGCGACCTCGACCTGGTGCTGCCGCACAACGTCAACCGGGTCTCCTGGACGGTCGCCGCCAACGCGCTCGGCATCGACCGGGACCGCATCTTCCTGGAGAACATCGGCCGGACCGGCCACTGCTTCTGCGCCGACCCCTTCATCAACTACCAGTCGGCGCTCGAACTCGGCCTGCTGCGGCCCGGGGACACCTACCTGATGACCTCCGCGGGGCTCGGCCAGTCCTTCGCCGCGATGGTCGTGAGGCACTGATGGGCGCCCGCGACGGGGGCCGGACCCCCGATGCCGCCGATGCCCCCGATGCCGCCGACCGGCTGGCCCTCGCCCTGACCGGCTCCCCCGACGCCCGGCTGCTGTTCCTGGGCAACTTCGAGGTGGAGCAGCAGTGGGCGCTCGGCGAGCACACCCTGCCCCGGCTCTCCGCCGCCACCTCCAGCGCCGTGGTCAACCGGATGGACGAGTTCGCGCTGCTGCTGGCCGGCGGCCGGGACCACGTGGTGCTCAAGACCCGGCCGGACGGCGACTACCTCGGCTACCTGGCCGGGCTCGGCCTGGACCTGCCGCGCGTCCACGTCCCCGCCGCCCAGGACCCGCAGCGCACCGTCACCGAGGACGCCCTGGCCGACCCGGCCCTGCTCGCCGAACTGGCGGGCCTGGCCGCCGACGGCTGCCGGATCGCCGCCCACGGCGTGTCCGAGCCGGAGGAGCGCCTCGCCGCGGCCACCGGGCTGCGCCTGGCCGGGCCGGACGCGGCCACCTGCAAGGCCGTCAACAGCAAGGTCTACAGCCGCCGGATCGCCGACGAGCTCGGCCTGCGCCAGCCCCGGGGCTGGGCCTGCGAGACGCTCGCCGAACTCGCCGACGCCTTCGCGGCGGTGGACGCCGAGCTCGGCGACGGCCGGGCCGTGGTGAAGGAGGCGTTCGGCGTCTCCGGCAAGGGCATCGCCCGGCTGACCAGCCGGCGCCGCGGCGAGCGGATCCTCGGGCTGATCGCCAAGCAGGTCGAGGCCTCCGGCCGGCCGCGGATCGCCATGGTGGTCGAGGAGTGGGTCGCCAAGAGCACCGACCTCAACTACCAGTTCACGGTGGGCCTGGACGGCTCGGTGGCGTTCGACTTCGTCAAGGAGCAGCTCACCGAGGACGGCGTCCACAAGGGCCACCGGATGCCCGCCCGGCTCGGCGCCGACCAGGTCGACGAGCTGCGCACCGCCGCGGACCTGCTCGGCAAGCGGCTGGCCGCGGACGGCTTCCACGGCGTGGTGGGGGTGGACGCCATGGTGGACCCGGACGGCGGGATCTACCCGGTCGTGGAGATCAACGCCCGCAACAACATGTCCACCTACCAGGTCCGTCTGCAGGAACGGTTCGTCAAGCCGGAACAGGTCGCCGTCGCCCGCCACTACCCGCTGCGGCTGACCGCACCGCTGGCCTTCGACGAGCTGCGCCGGCTGCTCGACGGCCTGCTGCTCGACCCGGCCGGCGGCACCGGCCTGCTGGTGAACAACTTCGCCACCGTCAACGCGGCGTTCACCGGCGGCGACGCCCCGGTCGACGGCCGGCTGTACGGGATCGTCCTCGCGGACTCGGCGGAGGAACTGACCACCATCGACGCGGAGATCGCCGACCGGCTCGACCGGCGGGAGAGAGGGGACCGGCCATGAGCGACGTCTTCGAGATCCAGGGCACACCCGTCACCGAGATCGCCCAGCGGTACGGCACCCCGCTCTTCCTCTACGACGGGGACGCCCTGACCGGGCGGATGCGCGACCTGCGCGAACACCTGGACCCCAGGCTCCAGGTGTTCTTCTCCCTCAAGTCCAACCCCAACCTCGCCATCTGCGCCCTGCTCCACGCCCACGGCGCCCGCGCCGAGGTCTCCTCGCTCACCGAGCTGCGCACCGCCCGGCAGGCCGGGGTGGCCGGCCGGGACATCCTCTTCCTCGGGCCGGGCAAGAGCCGGGAGGAACTGCTCGCCTGCCTGGACGAGGAGATCGCGGCGATCGTCTGCGAGTCCCTCCAGGAACTCGCGCTGATCGACGAACTCGCCCGCGAGCGCGGCACGGTGGCGCCGGTCGCGCTGCGGGTCAACCCGAGCTTCTCGGTCAAGGGCTCCGGCCTCACCATGGGCGGCAAGCCCCGCCAGTTCGGCATGGACGAGGCCCAACTGCTGGCCGACCCGGGGCTGGTGGCGCGCCACCCGGCGGTGCGGGTGATGGGCGTCCAGGTCTACATGGGCACCCGCATCCTGGTCGAGGACACCATCGTCGAGAACACCGAGCGGATCTTCGACCTGGCCGAACGCCTGAGCGCCGCCCTGGACTTCGAGCTGGAGCTGGTGGACGTCGGCGGCGGCCTCGGCGTCGCCTACTTCGACGGCGAACGGGACCTCGACCTGCCGAAGCTCGCCGCCGGGATCAACCCGCTGGTCGCCGCGTTCGCCGAACGCCACCCCGGCACCCGGCTGGTGATGGAGCTCGGCCGCTACCTCACCGCGCTGGCCGGCACCTACGTCACCCGGATCCGGTACGTGAAGGAGTCGCTGGGCGAGCGCTTCGCGGTCGCCGACGGCGGCACCCACCACCACATGGCGGCGGTCGGCATCGGCTCCTTCGTCAAGCGCAACTTCCCGATGCTGCTGCTCAACCGGCTCGACGAGCCCGCCACCGAGGTCTGGAACGTCACCGGCCCGCTCTGCACGCCCAACGACACCCTGGCCAAGAAGGCCGAGCTGCCGCCGGTGCGGCCGGGCGACCTGCTCGGCGTGCTGCGCTCCGGCGCGTACGGGCCGACCGCCTCCCCCGTGCACTTCCTCAGCCACGGCTACCCGGCCGAGGTGCTGGTGCTCGACGGCGAGGCGCACCTGGTCCGCGAGCCCGACCGCCCGGAGGACCTGCTGCGCCACCAGCGCCCGATCGCCCCCGAACTCCTCGGCCGCTCCAGCTAGTTGCCGCACGTCCCCACCCCCAACCCCCGGAAGGAGTGCCGACCATGACCGGAGCCACCGGCACGGACCGCGCGCGGATCGTCACCGAGATCTCCGCCGCCCTCGGCGAAGTGCTCGACTACGACCTGCCCGAACTCACCGAGGAGTCCCGGCTCTTCGACGAGCTCGGCCTCGACTCCACCGGCGTCTTCGAGCTGCTGATGCGGCTGGAGGAGTCGCTGGACGTCGAGTTCGACACCGACTCGCTGGAGATGGCCCACTTCGCGAGCGTCCGCTCGCTGGCCGACTTCGTGGCCACGGAACTGGGCGGCTGAGCATGCCGGTCCGGACCGTACCGACGAAGGGCCCCTGGGAGGCGCCCGCCGTCTTCCCGCTCGGGCTCGCCGCGATCACCCACCGGAGGTTCCCACCGGGCCGGGCACGGATCGACGACGCCTTCTCGCTGCGCCACTTCGCCGACCTGACGGCCGCCTACGGCGTCGACCACCGGCCGGAGCTGGTCCGGGAGGCGGCCGGGAACACCTTCGCCGACATGGCCGGGGAGCTGCTCGCCGCGCTCGACCCGCGGGACCCGCGCGAGCCCGGAGTCGCGCAGGCGCCGCCGATCGACCTGGCCGTGGTCGCCCACGCCACCCCGGACCTGGACTGCCGGCTCGCCGCCGTCACCAGCCTCTCCGAGCGCGTCCCCGGCGGGCCGCTCTCCTTCGCCGTCTCCGAGTGCGGCTCCAACGCCCCCTTCGCCGCGCTGCGGCTGGCCGACGCCTACGCCCGGCGGCACGACCTGCGCAGCGTCGCGGTGTTCGTGCTCGACCAGGCCACCTTCCCGTACGAGACCGGACGGGACCTCGCCGGGGACGCCGGCCTCGCGCTGCTGCTGACCGACACCGGCTCCCTCGGCCGGCTCACCCTGTGGCAGCGCACCGGCACCGGACCGGACGACGTGCCGGCCGCCGTCCGCACCGCCCTGGCCGAACTGGACGCCACCGGCTGCCCGTTGGTCCTCGGCGCCGCCCTCGACCCGGCGCGCGACCTGCCCGGCCACCCCGGCCGGATCGTGCGCACCCCGCCGGGCCACCCGGCCTCCGGCACCCTCACCGCCCTCGCCGCCGACCCCGCCTGGGCGGCCGGGAGGGAGGAGCGGATCGCCGTCGTCGACCACGAGCCCGACACCGGCGACCTGGCCGTCTGCCTGATCGAACGGGGCGGGCGGTGACCACCGTGACGCACCGGGACACGGACCTGTGGCCCCGCTGCCAGGACGCCGCCCGGCAGCGGGGCCTCGCCCCGGCGCTGCGGCTGCTCGCCTCCGCCCTGACACCCGGCCTGCTGCCCTGCGGGCCGGGCGGGCACACCGTGGCCGACGCCCGGACCTTCGCCGAGGCCGGCGGGCTCTGGGTCGCCGGTGCCACCCGACCGCGCCGCCCCGCCGACGAGGCCGTGCTGTCGCGCACCGCGCTGCCCGGCGGCGAGGTGGTCGCCGCCACCGTCACGACCGCGCCGCCGGCCCGGCGCGGCGCGGCCGAGCGAGAGGCCGGCGCCGCCTTCGTCCTGGGCCTGGCCTGGGTGCGGCTCGGCCTGTCGGAGTCGCTGCGCTCGGCCTGCCTGGGCTACCTGGGCCGGCGCCGCAGCGGCGACTCGTACCTGTTGCAGCAGCAGCTTGTGAAGGGCACCGTCGCCGAGGCGGTGGCCGACCACCTGGAGGTCCGGGCGGTGCTGTCCGGCGCCGGGCCGGGCGACCTGCCCGCCGCGGTGCTGGCGGACGTCCACGCCCGGATCACCGCGGCCGACCGGGAGCAGGTCCGGCTGCTGGGCGCCAGCGGCTACCTGCGGGACGGCCCCGGGATGCCCTGCTACCTGTCGGAGCTGCTGGCGGAGGTCCACGTGACCGGGGAGGAACCGCGATGACCGGGCCGGACGGGCACCTGGCCGCGCTGCGCGCCAGGGCCCGCGAGTGGGGCGCCGGGCTGCGCCCGCTCGCGCTGGAGATCGACCGCGACCCGGAGGCGATCCGGCAGCACCTGGACCTCCCGGCCGTGCGCTACCTGGCGACGATGGGCATCCCGGCCGCGTACGGGAACGAGCCGGAGAAGATCGACGGGCAGCGCCACTGCGGCGACTCGGCGCTGGAGCGCGCCGTCGTCATGGAGGAGCTCGCCCGCGCCGACGTCGGCGCGATGGTCGCCTCGCCGGGCCCGTTCCTGGCCGGCGTCGCGGTCGGCCTGTGCGCCGACGAGCGGCAGAAGGAGTGGTTCTACGGCCGGATGCTGCGCGAACCCCTGTGGACCTGCTTCGCGCTGACCGAACCGGACCGCGGCTCGGACGCGGCGGCCCTGACCACCGCGCTGACCCCCGCCCCGGGCGGGGCGCTGCTCAGCGGCGAGAAGCGCTACGTGGGCAACGCCTCGCGGGCCCGGCTCGCGGTGGTCTTCGCCCGCACCCGGCCCGGCCCGCTCGGCATCACCGCCGTCCTGGTCGACACCGACACCCCCGGGTTCCACGCCGAGCCGCTGGACATGCTGGGGCTGCGCGGCGCGCGGATCAGCGCCGTCCGGCTGGAGTCGGTGGCCGTCCCCGAGGAACACGTCCTCGGCCGCCACCTCCCGGCCAGCCGGCGCGGGGTCTGGTCCTTCGTCCAGATCTTCAACCAGCTGCGCCCGGGCGTCGCGGCGATCGCGGTCGGGATCGCCCGCGCCGCCCACGACTACGTGACCGCGCACCGCGGCCCGCTGCGCACCGCCGAGCAGGAGCGGCTGGACGCGATCGGCCGCCGGATCGACGCCGTCCACCGCCTGGTGCTGGACGCCGCCGCGACGGTCGACGCCCGGCCGGCCGACGGCCACCTCGCCTCGGCCGCCAAACTGCGCGCCGCCCGGCTCGCCGAGGACGTGACGCTGGCGGCCTGCGGCTTCTTCGGGCCCGGGGCCCGGCTGGCGCACCCGCTGCTGGACAAGCTCGCGCGCGACGCCCGGGCGATGGAGTTCCTCGAGGGCGCCGCCAACATCCACCGGCTGAACCTCTTCCAGGGACTGCTCACCGGCAAGGTCGGGCGCGCCTAGCAGCGCCTCCCGGGGCCGCCCCGGCAGGCGCCCCCGGCGGCGCCCCGGGGCCCGTCCCGGGCCTCTGACCAGGGCCTTCGCCCCATCAGTTGCGAATCAGTGCGACGTCAGTGTGTTCGGAAACCATGGGGCCATCGCTTCGGACCGATTGGGCACCCGCTACCACGGAACGACCGGGTGGGAGTAGACGCATGCCAGTTATCACGACACCGCAGGAATTCGACGTCGAGGACCTGTACGTCGACCTCCGACGGATGATCGGCCGTCCGCTGTACCTCAAGTGCGAGGGCTTCAACTTCGCCGGCTCGGTCAAACTGCGGGCGGCGGGCGAGATGGTGGACTCCGCCTTCCGGTCCGGGGCGCTGCGGCCGGGGATGACCATCGTGGAGAGCTCCTCCGGGAACCTCGGCGTGGCGCTGAGCCTCGTCGCGGCGAGCCGGGGGCTCACCTTCGTCTGCGTCACCGACTCCCGCTGCACCACCGTCTCCCGGCGGCTGATGCAGCGCCTGGGCGCCGACGTGCGGGTGGTGACCGAGCCCGACCCGCAGCGCGGCCTGCTCGGCGCCCGGCTCGACCTGGTCGCCCGGCTGTGCGCCGAGCACCGGGACTTCCACTGGCTCAACCAGTACGCCAACCCGGGCAACTGGACCGCCCACTACCGCACCACCGGGCCGCAGATCGCCAAGGCCTTCCCGGAGCTGGACGTGCTGTTCGTCGGCGCCGGGACCACCGGCACCCTGATGGGCTGCGCCCGGTACTTCCGGGAGAACAACCCGGGGGTGACGATCGTCGCGGTCGACGCCGTCGGCTCGGTCAACTTCGGCCACGAGCCGGGCGGCCGGCTGATCCCCGGCATCGGCACCAGCGTCCGGCCCGCCATCCTCGACGAGTCCTACGTGGACGACACCGTGCTGGTCGCCGAGACCGACACCGTCCGGGCCTGCCGTGCCCTGCTGCGCGAGGGCTTCCTGCTCGGCGGCTCGACCGGCACGGTGCTCAGCGGCGCGGCCCGCTGGCTGGGCGCCAACCGGCCGGACGAGGAGCTGACCGCCGTGGCCATCGCGCCCGACCTCGGCGAACGCTACCTGGACACCGTCTACGACGACGCGTGGGTGCTGGAGTCCTTCGGCCCCGACGCCCTGGCCGCCGAGGCGGCCGCCCCCGGTACCGGCCTCGCCTCGATCGGCCCGACCTCCGTTGGGAGCCTGTGATGACATCGGTCCTGGGGACCTCGCTGCCGCTCACCGCCGGCCAGACGGAGATCTGGCTCGACGTCAACGGGGCCGGCGGGAGCAACGCGTACAACTCGGCCGGCTACCTGGACGTCCGCGGCCCGCTGGACCGGGCCCGCTTCCGCACCGCGCTGGGCCGGCTGGTCGAGGAGGCGCAGTGCCTGCGCGCCCAGTTCCTCGACGTCGACGGCGAACCCCGCCAGCGCCTCCGCGAGGTCGCCGAACTCCCGCTCGACGAGCTGGACTTCGGCGCCGAGCCCGATCCGTCCGCGGCGGCGCTGGACTGGATGCGGACGGACCTGGCGAAGCCCTACGACCCCGCTGGGTTCCCGCTGTTCCGGCTCGCCGTCCTCACCCTGGGCCCGGACCGGGCGCTCTTCTACCTCTCCGTCCACCACCTGCTGTGCGACGGCTTCAGCCAGGTGGTGCTCTGGCGCCGGCTGGCCGAACTGTACGAGGCCGACGGCGGGGACGCCGGCCCGGCCCTGCCCCCGCTCGCCGACCTGCTCGCCGCCGAGGCCGCCTACCTCGGCTCCTCCCGGGCCCGGCGGGACGCCGAGTTCTGGCAGCGCCGGTTCCCCGAGCCGCCCGAGCCCGCCGACCTCTCCCACCGGGAGCCCGCGACGGCCGCGCCGCAGGGCTTCCTGCGCCGCACCGCCGCCCTGTCCGCCGGCACCAGCGCCCGGCTGCGCGCGGCCGCCAGCCGCGCGGACGTCACCTGGCCGACCGCGGTGATGGCGGCGGTCGCGGTGTACACCCAACGGATGACCGGGGTCGAGGACGTCCTGCTGACCCTGCCGGTGACCGCCCGGCCGACCGCCCACGAGCGGTCGATCCCCGGCATGCTGGCCAACTACCTGCCGCTGCGGGTGCCCGTCCGCCCCGCCCTGACCAGGGCCGGGCTGCTGCGCCGGACCTCCCGGGAGCTGGCCCAGGCGCTCCGCCACCAGCGCCACCGGGTCAGCGCGATCCGCCGCGCCATGGGGCTGCGCAGCGACGACCGGCGGCCCTTCGGACCGTTCGTCAACCTGCTGCCGCAGCAGGCCGAGCTGGCCCTCGGGCCGTGCACGGCGCGGGTGGTCAACCTGTCGACCGGGCTGATCGACGACCTGATGGTCACCGTGGTCGAGACCGCCGGGGCCGGCATCGAGCTGCACCTCAACGGCAACCCGGACCGCTACACCGACGCGGAGATCGACGGCCACCTCGCCCGGCTGGTGGAGTTCCTGGACCGCTTCGCCGAGGCCGGGGACGAGCAGCCGGTCGGCGGCCTGGCCGTGGACACCGGGGACCGCGCCGCCTGGGTGCGGGAGTCGAGCGGGCCCGAGCGCCCGGCGGGCTTCGACTGCGCGGTGGCCCGGATCCGCGAACTCGCCGCCCGGCGGCCCGAGGCCGTGGCGGTCGCCGAGGACGGCGGCACGACCACGTACGCCGAGCTGGTCGGCCGGGCCAGCGCCCTCTCCCGCCGGGTCGGCGACGCCGGCCTGGTGGCCCTGCTGGTCACCCCGGGCTCCGACTTCATCGCCTCGGTGCTCGGCGTGATCGGCGCCGGCGCGGCCTACGTCCCGCTGGACCCGGGCGCGCCCGAGGCCAGGACCGTCGCCCTGCTCGCCGACAACGGGATCACCACCGTGGTCGCGGACGCCGCCCACCGGCCGCTCGCCGAACGGGTGGCGGCCGCCGCCGGCCGTCCGGTCCGGCTGCTGGAGGTCTCCGCGCGGGAGCGGGACGCCGCCGACGACCTCGCGCCGGTCCTCGGCACCCCGCTGGACCTGGCGTACGTGATCTTCACCTCCGGGTCCACCGGGGCGCCCAAGGGCGCCATGGTGCACCGCGCGGGGATGGTCAACCACCTGCTGGCGAAGGTCGACGACCTGGCGCTGGACGCGGCCGACAGCGTGGTGCAGAACGCCCCGGTCACCTTCGACGTGTCGGTGTGGCAGATGCTCGCGCCGCTGGTGGTCGGCGGCCGGGTCCGGGTGGTGCGCCGGGAGACCGCGGCCGACCCCGACCTGCTGTTCGCCCTCGCCGACACCGAGGACGTCACCGTCCTGGAGGTCGTCCCCTCACTGCTGCGCGCCGCCCTGGACGCCTGGGACCTGGGCGCCGGCGCTCCCGTGCTGGCCGCGCTGCGCCACCTGGTGGCGACCGGCGAGGCGCTGCCCGCCGACCTGTGCCGGCGCTGGACGAGCCGCTACCCGCTGGTCGGGCTGGTCAACGCGTACGGGCCCACCGAGTGCTCGGACGACGTCACCCACGCGCACCTCGGCCACGGGCTCCCGGAACACGGCGCCGTCCCGATCGGCCGCCCGGTCCGCAACACCCGGCTCTACGTGCTCGACGACGCCCTGCTCCCGGTCCCCCAGGGCGCGCCCGGCGAGCTGTACGTCGGCGGCGCCGGCGTCGGCCGCGGCTACCTGGCCGACCCGGCCCGCTCCGCCGCCGCGTTCGTGCCCGACCCGTACGGCCCGGCGGGCAGCCGGATGTACCGCACCGGCGACCGCGTGGTGCGCGGCGCGGACGGGCAACTGGTCTTCCTGGACCGCCGGGACAACCAGGTGAAGGTGCGCGGCCACCGGATCGAGCTCGGCGAGATCGAGGCGGCGCTGCGCGCGCTGCCGGACGTCTCCGACGCGGCGGTACGGGCGGTCGGCGGCACCGGCGGGAGCACCCGGCTGGTCGGCTACTGCGTCCCGCGCGCCGGGGCCGCGCTCGACCCGGCCGGGGTCCGCGAGCGCCTGGCCACCGTCCTGCCGGAGTACATGGTGCCGCCGAACGTCCTGGTCCTGGACGCCCTGCCGCTGACCCCGCACGGCAAGGTCGACCGCCGGGCGCTGCCCGACCCGGCACCCGCCGGCGCCGAGGCCCCGGCCCGGCCGGACACGCCGCGCAGCCGGGCCGAGGAGATCGTCTGCGCCGCGTTCGCCGAGGTCCTCGGCGTGCCGGAGGTCCGCCCCGGCGACAACTTCTTCGAGCTGGGCGGGGACAGCATCAGCGCCATCCTGGCGGTCGGCCACGCCCGCCGGGCCGGACTGACCGTCACCCCGCTGCAGATCCGCACCCACCACACCCCCGCCGCCATCGCGGCGCTCGCCGCACCGGGCGGACCGGCCCGCCCGGCCGCCGCGCCGGACGACACCGGCGAGGTCGAACTCCTGCCGATCGCCCACCAGTTGCGCGAGGACCTCGGCGTCCTGGACGAGCGGACCAGGGAGTACAGCCAGTACCAGGTGCTCACCACCCCGGCCGGCCTGGACCTCGACCGGCTGACCGCGGCCACCGCCGTCCTGCTGGACCACCACGCCGCGCTGCGGTCGCGGCTGACCGTGGTGGCGCCGGGCCTGTGGTCCCTGGAGGCCCTGCCCAGGGGCGCCGTCCGGGCCGCCGACGCGGTCCGCCGGGTCGACGTCTCGGCGCTCGCCGACGACCCGGCCGCGCTGGCCGCCGCCGTCGACGAGCAGATCGCCGCGGCCCGCACCGGGCTGGCCCCCGAGGACGGCGCGGTGACCCGGCTCGTCCTGCTCGACGCCGGCCCCGGCCGCCCCGGCCGGCTGGTCTGGCTGACCCACCACCTGTGCGTGGACGGGGTCTCCTGGCGGGTCCTGGTCGCCGACCTCGCCGCCGCCTGCCGGGGCCTCGCCCCGGAACCGGTCGGCACCTCCTACCGCCGCTGGTCGCAGCTGCTCGGCGAGCAGGCCCGCACCGCCGAGCGGGTGCGCGAATTCCCGCTGTGGGCCGAGCAGTCGGCGGCTGCGGAGCCGCTCGGCTCCCGTCCGCTGGACCCCGAGCGGGACGTGTACGGCTCCGCCCACCGGCTCCGGCTGGAGCTGCCCGCGGCCACCACCGCGACGCTGCTCGCCGCCGCCCGCCGGGTCTACGGCGGGGAGATCAACGACCTGCTGCTGACCGGCCTCGCGCTCGCCGTCGCCGACTGGCGCCGGCACCGCGACCGCCCGGCCGGCGCCGTCACCGTCGAACTGGAGGGCCACGGCCGCGAGCCGTTCACCGACGAGGCCGAACTCTCCCGTACGGTCGGCTGGTTCACCAGCGTCTTCCCGGTACGGCTGGATCCGGGCGACGCCGGGCGGGAGCCGCTCGACGCGGCCGTGCGCCGGGTGCGGCAGCAGCTCGGCCGGCTGCCCGACCACGGGCTCGGCCACGGGCTGCTGCGCCACCTCAACCCGCAGACCGTCACCGCCCTGGCCCGGAACGGCGTGCCGGAGCTCGGCTTCAACTACCTCGGCCGGTTCCGGACCGACCGGGACGAGAGCGCCGGGGACTGGCTGCCGGACGCCCGGCACGCCGTCGTCGGCACCGGGGTGCACCCGAGCATGCCGCTGCGGCACGTGCTCGCGGCCACGCCCGTCACCGAGGACCGGCCGGACGGGCCGCACCTGGTCGCCGACTGGCTCTGGGCCCCGGAGGCACTGGCCGACGCCGACGCCGAGCACATCGCCCGCGCCTGGTTCCGCGCCCTCGAAGCCCTGGCCGCCCACGCCTCCCACGCCGAACAGGCCGTCCCCGGCGAGCAGGACGGGGCGGCGGACGGCGAGGCGCTGGAGCTGTCACCGCTCCAGAAGGGCCTGATCTTCCAGACGGAGTTCGACAAGCAGGGCATGAACTCCTACCTCATGCAGGCCGTCCTCGACATCGAGGGGCCCTTCGACCCGGCCGCGCTGCGCACCGCGGCCGCCGCGCTGCTGGCCCGGCACGCCGGCCTGCGGGTGCACTTCCCAGAGCGGTCCGCCGAGGACGCCCGGCAGGTCGTGGCCGCCGCGGTGCCGGTGCCCTGGGAGGAGGTCGACCTGTCCGGGCTCCCCACCGAGGCGGAGCGGACGGCCGAGGCCGAGCGGCTGACCGACGCGGACTGGACCCGCGGCTTCGACCTGGCCCGGCCCCCGCTGCTGCGCTTCACCGTGCTCCGGCTGGCCCCCGACCGGGTCCGGCTGCTCTGGACCCTGCACCACCTGCTGGTGGACGGCTGGTCGATGGGCGTGATCGCCCAGGAGCTGTTCACCCTGTACGCCACCGGCGGCGACCCGGCCGCCCTGCCCCCGGCGCCCTCCTACCGGGCGTACTTCGACTGGCTCGCCGCCCAGGACACCGAGGCCGCCCGCGCGGCCTGGCGGCAGGCACTGGACGGGCTGGGCGAGCCGCTGCGGCTCGGCACGGCCGACCGGCCGGGCGACCCGGGGCTGCCCGAGGCCGTCGACCTCGCCCTGCCCGAGGAGCTCACCGCCCGGCTGGTCGCCTGGGCCCGCGCGGAGAACCTCACCCTCAACACCGTCCTCCAGGGCTGCTGGGCGCTGCTGCTCGGCCGGCTCACCGACGCCCCGGACGTGGTGTTCGGCGCGGTCAACTCGGTGCGGCCGCCGGAGCTCCCGGGCATCGAGTCGCTGGTCGGACTCTTCCTGAACATGCTCCCGGTACGGGTGCGGCTCGACCCGGACCTGCCCGTCGCCGCGCTCCTCCACCGGATCGACGAGCAGCAGACCGCCCTGCTCGACCACCGGCACCTCGGCCTGGCCGAGGTGCAGCGGATCGCCGGGGCCGGCGAGCTGTTCGACACCGTGTTCAGCTACCAGAACCAGCCGCAGGCCGACGTCGGCCGGCTCAACGCGCTGGTGCCCGAGCTGCGGCTGGGCAACGCCCGCACCCGGCTGGCCGGCGAGCGCGGCCTCGCGGTGCTCGCCTACCCGGACACCCGGCTGACGCTGAGCGCCCAGTTCCGCCCCGACCGCTACGACCGCGACGAGGTCGTCCGCATCCTGGACCGCTTCGCCCACGTGGTGGAGAGCGTCCTGGCGGCCCCGGACGTCCCGCTCCGCCGGCTGCCCCTGCTCACCGACGAGGAGCACCACCGGATCCTCGGCGACTGGGCCGGACGGGCCGCCGCCGCCCCGCGCACCGTCGTCCCCGCGCTGTTCGCCGCCCAGGTCGCCCGGGCGCCCGAGGCCGTGGCCGTGGTCTTCGAGGACCGCGAGACGACCTACCGCGAGCTGGACGAGCGCTCCAACCGGCTGGCCCGGCTGCTGATCGCCCACGGCGTCGGACCGGAGCGGATCATCGCGCTGGCCGTACCGGACCCGGTCGAGATGACCTGCGCCGTCCTGGCGGCACTCAAGACCGGCGCCGCGTACCTGCCGATCGACCCCAAGTACCCCGCCGACCGGATCGCCTTCATGCTGGCCGACAGCCGGCCTGCCGTCCTGCTCACCACCGCCGCCCTCGCCCCGCAGCTCGCCGGGGCCGACTGCCGCACGGTGCTGCTCGACGACCCGGCCACCCTGGCGGAGCTGGCCGGCCTCCCGGCACACGCCCCGCAGGACGCCGAGCGGACCGCCCCGCTGCTGCCCCGGCACCCGGCGTACGTCATCTACACCTCCGGATCGACCGGCCGGCCCAAGGGCGTGACGGTCGACCACTCCGGCTTCGCCGCGATGGTGGCGAGCCTGATCGAGCGCTTCGGCGTCGGCCCGGACACCCGGGTGCTGAAGTTCGCCTCGTTCAGCTTCGACGCCTCGGTCTGGGAGCTGAGCCTGTCCCTGCTCGGCGGCGGCACCCTGGTGGTCGCCGACGAGGAGTGCCGGGTCCCCGGCCGGCCGCTGGTCGACCTGATCCACCGCCACCGGGTGAACCTCGCCGGGCTGCCGCCGGTGGTCGCCGCCGCGCTCCCGGACGGCACCCGGCTGCCCGCCGACCTGACCATGGTCGTCGCCGGGGAGGCCTGCCCGCCGCACGTGGTGGACCGCTGGTCCGGGCAGCTGCAGATGATCAACGGCTACGGGCCCACCGAGGCCGTCCTCGCCTCGACGGTGAGCGAACGGCTGGGTGGCGGCGAACGGCTCAGCGAACGGCTCAGTGGTGGCGAACGGCCGGGTGGCTCGGGCCGGCCCCCGATCGGCCGGCCCACCCGGGCCCACCGGGTCTACGTGCTCGACTCCGCGCTGCGGCCCGTCCCGGCCGGGGTGGTCGGCGAACTCTACGTCGGCGGCAACCTGGCCCGTGGCTACCTGGACCGGCCCGGCCTGACCTCCGAACGCTTCGTCGCCGACCCCTTCGGCCCCGCCGGCGAGCGGATGTACCGCACCGGCGACCTGGCGAGCTGGCGCCCCGACGGCCAACTCGACTACGCCGGACGGGCCGACGACCAGGTGCAGCTGCGCGGCTTCCGGATCGAACTCGGCGAGATCGAGTCCGTGCTGACCGGCCGGCCCGAGGTGGCCCAGGCCGCCGTCCTGGTCCGCACCGACGACGGCGAGGACCGGCTGGTGGCCTACGTGGTCGCCCGGCCCCCGGCCGTACCGGACCCGGCCGCGCTGCGGGAGCGGGTCGCCGAGGCCCTGCCCGAGTACATGGTCCCGGCCGCCGTCGTCGTGCTCGACGCGCTGCCGCTCACCCCGCAGGGCAAGCTGGACCGCCGGGCCCTGCCCGCCCCCGACAGCGCCCCCGCCCCGGCGGGCCGGCTGCCGCGCACCCCGGTCGAGGAGATCCTCGGCGGGATCTTCGCGGACGCGCTCGGCCGGACCGCCGTCGGCATCGACGACGACTTCTTCGACCTCGGCGGCCACTCCCTGCTGGCCACCCAGGTGATCAGCCGGGTCCGCTCCGCCCTGGGCACCGAGGTGCCGATCCGTACGCTCTTCGAGCAGCGGACGGTGGCCGGCGTCGCCCGGGAGCTCGCGGCCGGCGGCGCGGTCCGGCCGCCGCTGCGGCCCGCCGTCCAGGGCGACCGTTCCGGGCAACTCTCCTTCGCCCAGCGGCGGTTGTGGTTCCTGAACCGGCTGGAGCCCGGCTCGGCGGCCTACAACGTGACCTTCGCGGTCCGGCTCTCCGGAGCCCTGGACACCGCCGCGCTGGACGCGGCGCTGGCCGACCTGGTCGAGCGGCACGAGGTGCTGCGCACCGTCTTCCCGGAGACCGACGGCGAACCCCGCCAGGAAGTGCTGGGCACGGAGGCCTGGACCGGGCTCACCGTCCGGGAGGCCGCCGAGGCCCCGGCGGAGGCCGCCCGCGGCTTCGACCTGTCGACCGAACTCCCGCTGCGGGCCGCCCTGTTGCGCACCGGCCCGGCGGAGCACCTGCTGCTGCTGATCGTCCACCACATCGCCTGGGACGGCTGGTCCGCCGCACCGCTCACCCGGGACCTCTCGCGGGCGTACGCGGCGCGGGCACGCGGTGCGGCCCCCGCGTGGGAGCCACTGCCGGTGCAGTACGCGGACTACACCCTCTGGCAGCGGGACCTCCTCGGCGACGACCACGACCAGACCTCCCTGGCCGCACAGCAGTTGGCGTACTGGACGGAGAACCTCGCCGACCTCCCCGAGGAACTCGCCCTGCCCTTCGACCGCCCCCGCCCCAAGGTCGCCACCCACCGCGGCGGCACCGTCCCCTTCCGCGTCCACCCCGACACCCACGACCGCCTCGCCCACCTCGCCCGCGACAACGGCGCCTCGCTCTTCATGGTCCTCCAGGCCGCCCTCGCCGCCCTCCTCACCCGCCTCGGCGCCGGCCACGACATCCCCATCGGCTCCCCCATCGCCGGACGCACCGACGACGCCATGGAAGACCTCGTCGGCTGCTTCATGAACACCCTCGTCCTGCGCACCGACACCAGCGGAAACCCCGCCTTCACCCAACTCCTCGACCGCGCCCGGGAAACCGCCCTCAAGGCCTACGAACACCAGGACATCCCCTTCGAACGACTCGTCGAAGTCCTCGACCCCGCACGCTCCATGGGCCGCAACCCGCTCTTCCAGGTCATGCTGGTCCTCCAGAACAACACCCGTCCCGAGCTGGCCCTGCCCGGCGTCCGGGCGGCCTTCGAGCCGCCGGCCGCCGACTCGGTCAAGTTCGACCTGAACTTCTTCCTGGCCGAACAGCAGGACGCCGGTGCCGCCCCGGCCGGCATCGACGGCTTCCTGGAGTACAGCGCGGACGTGTTCGAGCCGGCCACCGCCGAGGCCCTGGTCGCCCGCCTGGTCCGGCTGCTCGACCAGGTCGCCCGCGACCCGGGGCTCCCGCTGGGGCGGCTCGACCTGCTCTCCGAGCGCGAGCACCGGCAGGTCCTCACCGAGTGGAACGACACCGCCGGCGGCCACCCGGGCACCACCGTCGTCGCCCTCTTCGAGGCCCAGACCGCCCGCACCCCCGAGGCCGTCGCCGTCCTCACCGACACCACCGCCCTCACCTACGCCGAACTCGACGCCCGGGCCAACCGGCTCGCCCACCACCTCATCGGCCGGGGCGTCGGACCGGAGAGCACGGTGGCGCTCGCGGCGCCCCGGTCGCCGCACATGGTCGTCGCCCTGCTGGCCGTGCTCAAGGCCGGCGGCGCGCACCTGCCCGTCGACCTGGCGTACCCGGCCGACCGCGTCCGGCTGATGCTCGACGACGCCGCGCCCGTCCTCCTGCTGACCGACAGCGCGACCGCCGGACAGCTGCCGGAGACCGGCCTGCCCCGCCTGCTGCTGGACGACCCGGCACTGGAGCGCGCCACGGCCGCCCTCCCCGGCACCGCCCCCACGGACGCGGACCGCACCTGCCCGCTGCTGCCCGACCACCCGGCGTACGTCATCTACACCTCGGGCTCCACCGGCCGGCCCAAGGGCGTGCTCGGACTGCACCGCGCCCTGGTCAACCGGCTGACCTGGTTCGCCGAGGAGCTCCCCGAGCAGCGGGAGGCCGCGATCCTGGCGAAGTCGCCGGTCAGCGTCATCGACGGGATCACCGAGCTGCTGGCACCGCTGCTGTCCGGCGGCTCGACCGTCCTGGTCGACGCCGACACGGCCCGGAGCGTGCCCGAGCTGGCGGCGGCCACGGCCCGGCACGGCATCGCCCGGCTCACCGTCGTGCCCAGCCTGCTGAACGCCTTCCTGGACAGCGCCGAGCCAACCGCCGTCGCGGGCTGCGCGGTCTGGATCTGCAGCGGCGAGCAGCTGCCCGCCGCCACCGTCCGGGCGTTCCGGCAGGCCCTGCCCTCGGCCCGGCTGCTCAACTTCTACGGCGCCTCGGAGGCCGGTGCCGTCGCGACCCGGGGCGAGGTGTGCGCCGGGCCGGACGGCGCCGACACCCTGATCGGCCGTCCGATCTGGAACATGCGGGCGTACGTGCTGGACGACGGACTGCGGCCGGTGCCCCCGGGCGTGGCCGGCGAGCTCTACCTGGCCGGCGCCGGACTCGCCCGCGGCTACACCGGACGCCCCGGCCTCACCGCCACCCGCTTCCTCGCCTGCCCCTACGAGCCCGGCTCCCGGATGTACCGCACCGGCGACCTCGTCCGCTGGACCCCCGACGGCCAGCTCGGCTACCTCGGCCGCGCCGACACCCAGGTCAAGATCCGCGGCTTCCGCGTCGAACCCGGCGAGATCGAAGCCGTCCTCACCACCCACCCCACCGTCCGCACCGCCGTCGCCATCGCCCGCACCGACGGCCCCACCGGCCCCACCCTCGTCGCCTACGTCACCCCCACCCCCGGCACCGCCCCCGACCCCACCGCCCTGCGCGACCACACCGCCGACCACCTGCCCGACCACATGGTCCCGGCCGCCGTCCTCGTGCTCGACGAACTCCCGCTCACCCCGAGCGGGAAGATCGACCGCAACCGGCTGCCCGCCCCCGACTTCACCCCCGCCGCGGCCCGGCCGCCCCGCACCCCGGCCGAGGAGCGCCTCTGTGCCCTCTATGCCGAGGTCCTGGCCCTGCCCCGGGTCGGCATCGACGACAGCTTCTTCGACCTCGGCGGCCACTCGCTGCTGGCGACCAGGCTGGTCAGCCGGATCCGTACGGCACTGGGCTCGACCGTCTCGATCCGGGACGTGTTCGAGGCGCCGACCGTGGCCAGGCTGGCCGGCCGCCTCCACCGGGACCGCTCCACGCGGCCCGCGCTGCGGCCCGGACCGCGCCCAGCCGCGCTGCCGCTGTCCTCCGCCCAGCGGCGGCTGTGGTTCCTGAACCGGCTGGAGCCCGGCTCGGCGGCCTACAACATGGCCTTCGCGGTCCGGCTCTCCGGGGCACTGGACGTCACGGCGCTGGACGCGGCGCTGGCCGACCTGGTCGAGCGGCACGAGGTGCTGCGCACCGTCTTCCCCGAGACCGACGGCGAACCCCGCCAGGAGGTCCTCGACACCGAGGCCTGGACCGGACTCACCGCCCGGGAGACCTCCCCCGCCGAGGCCCCGGCGGAAGCCGCCCGCGAGGCCGCCCGCGGCTTCGACCTCGCGACCCGGCTCCCCGTCCGCGCGACGCTGCTGCGCACCGGCCCGGCGGAGCACCTGCTCCTGCTGGTGGTCCACCACATCGTGGCCGACGGCTGGTCCGCCACCCCGCTGGCCCGGGACCTCTCACGGGCGTACGCGGCCCGGTCCACCGGCACCGCTCCGAGCTGGGAGCCGCTGCCGGTCCAGTACGCGGACTACACCCTCTGGCAGCAGGACCTCCTCGGCGACGACCACGACCAAACCTCCCTGGCCGCACAGCAGTTGGCGTACTGGACGGAGAACCTCGCCGACCTCCCCGAGGAACTCGCCCTGCCCTTCGACCGCCCCCGCCCCAAGATCGCCACCCACCGCGGCGGCACCGTCCCCTTCCACATCCACCCCGACACCCACGACCGCCTCGCCCACCTCGCCCGCGACAACGGCGCCTCCCTCTTCATGGTCCTCCAGGCCGCCCTCGCCGCCCTCCTCACCCGCCTCGGCGCCGGCCACGACATCCCCATCGGCTCCCCCATCGCCGGACGCACCGACGACGCCACCGAAGACCTCGTCGGCTGCTTCATGAACACCCTCGTCCTGCGCACCGACACCACCGGAGACCCCGCCTTCACCCAACTCCTCGACCGCGCCCGGGAAACCGCCCTCAAGGCCTACGAACACCAGGACATCCCCTTCGAACGACTCGTCGAAGTCCTCGACCCCGCACGCTCCATGGGCCGCAACCCGCTCTTCCAGGTCATGCTGGCCCTCCAGAACAACACCCAACCGTCCCTGGACCTCCCGGGGTTGACGGCGACGGAGCAGCCGGTCGGGGCGGACGGCGCCAAGTTCGACCTGTCCCTGGCCGTCACCGAGCGCCGCCGCCAGGACGACTCCGCGAGCGGTTCCCCGGACGACTCCACGGGCGACTCCACGGGCGACTCCGCGGCCGGTCTCGTCGGCATCCTGGAGTACAACGCCGACGTGTTCGAGCCGGCCACCGCCGAGGCCCTGGCCGCCCGGCTGGTCCGACTGCTCGACCAGGTCGCCCGCGACCCGCGGACACCGCTGTCCCGGCTGGACGTCCTCACTCCGGAGGAGCACCGGCAGGTCCTCACCGAGTGGAACGACACCGCGGCCGACGACGCTTCTCCCGCCGGCACCGCCACCACCGTCGTCGCCCTCTTCGAGGCCCAGGCCGCCCGCACCCCCGAGGCCGTCGCCGTCCTCACCGACACCACCGCCCTCACCTACGCCGAACTCGACGCCCGGGCCAACCGGCTCGCCCGCCACCTGGTCGACCGCGGGGTCGTCCCGGACCGGCCGGTGGCCCTGTCGCTGCCCCGGACGGCGGAGATGGTGGTGGCGCAGCTGGCCGTCCTGAAGAGCGGCGCCGCCTACCTGCCGGTCGACCCGGCGCTCCCGGCCGACCGCGTCCGGCTGATGCTCGACGACGCCGCGCCCGTCCTCCTGCTGACCGAACTCGCCATCGCCGCACGGCTTCCGCGCACCGGCGTGCCCACGGTCGTGCTGGACGACCCCGAGGTCGACGCCGCGCTGGCCGCCCTCGACGGCCGGCCGCTGACCGACGCCGAGCGGGCCGCCCCGCTGCACGGCTCCCGGCTGGCCTACCTGCTCTTCACCTCCGGCTCCACCGGGCGGCCCAAGGGCGTCATGGTCGAGCACCGGTCACTGCTGAACCTGCTGGTGTCCACCCGGGAGCGCTTCCCGCTGGAGGCCCACGACCGGCTGCTGGCCGTCACCACCTGGTCCTTCGACATCTCCGGCCTGGAGGTCTACCTGCCGCTGCTGTCCGGCGCCGGGCTGGTCGTCGGCGCGGAGGGCGTCGCCCTGGACCCGGCCGCGCTGGCCGCCTCCCTCGAACGCGACGGCATCACGATCATGCAGGCGACCCCGGCGCTCTGGCAGGAACTCGTGCTCCACCGCCCCGAGTCGGTGCGCGGCCTGCGCGTCCTGATCGGCGGTGAGGCGGTCCCGCCCGCCCTGGCCGACGCCCTGGCCGCCCGGGCCGACACGGTCACCAACCTGTACGGGCCGACCGAGACCACCATCTGGTCCACGGCGGCCGGGCTGGCGGGCGACGGGGTCGTGACGCTGGGCCGCCCGATCCGCAACACCCGGGCGTACGTGCTGGACGACGGGCTGCGGCCGGTGCCCCCGGGCGTGGCCGGCGAGCTGTACCTGGCCGGCGCCGGACTCGCCCGCGGCTACGCCGGACGCCCCGGCCTCACCGCCACCCGCTTCCTCGCCTGCCCCTACGAGCCCGGCTCCCGGATGTACCGCACCGGAGACCTCGTCCGCTGGACCCCCGACGGCCGACTCCTCTACCTCGGCCGCGCCGACACCCAGGTCAAGATCCGCGGCTTCCGCGTCGAACCCGGCGAGATCGAAGCCGTCCTCACCACCCACCCCACCGTCCGCACCGCCGTCGCCATCGCCCGCACCGACGGCCCCACCGGCCCCACCCTCGTCGCCTACGTCACCCCCACCCCCGGCACCGCCCCCGACCCCACCGCCCTGCGCGACCACACCGCCGACCACCTGCCCGGGTACATGGTCCCCGGCGCGGTCGTCGTGCTCGACGAACTCCCGCTCAACCCCAACGGCAAGATCGACCGCAACCGCCTCCCCGCCCCCGACTTCACCCCCGCCGCCGCGCGCCGCCCCCGCAACCCCGTCGAGGAAGCCCTCGGCGCGCTCTTCGCCGAGGTCCTCGGCCTCCCCGAGGTCGGCATCGACGACAGCTTCTTCGACCTCGGCGGCCACTCGCTCCTGGCGGTCCGGCTGGTCGGCCGGGCCCAGTCGGCCGGCCTCCGGCTCGCGGTGGCGGACGTCGTCCTGCACCGCACCGTCGCGGAACTGGCCAAGCGGGCCCGCCCGACCGCCTCCGCCGAACAGTCCGCGGACGCGTTCGCGCCCGTCCTGCCGATCCGGCCGGACGGCGACGCGCCCCCGCTGTTCCTGGTGCACAGCGGACTCGGCTTCAGCCTGCCCTACCTGGGCCTGGCCCGGTACCTCGATCCGCGCTACCCGCTGTACGGCCTCCAGTCGCCCGCACTGGACGCCGCCGCCCCGCTGCCCGAGTCCATCCGGTCGGTGGCCGCGGACTACGTCCGGACGATCCGGCGGCTGCGGCCGCACGGCCCGTACCGGCTGCTCGGCTGGTCGTACGGCGGCGTGCTCGCCCACGAGATCGCCGTCCGGCTCCAGGAGGCCGGCGAACAGGTCGACTTCCTGGCCGACCTGGACGGCTACCCCGGCCGCACCGGCCGCGACGAGAGCGGCCAGGACGACCGCGAACTCCTGCTGCGCGCCCTGGAGGCGCTCGGCCACCGGCGCGACGAGCTGGCCGGCCCCGGCCGCACCCGCGCCGCCCTGCTCGACCTGCTGCGGCGCGAGGCCGGCCCGCTGGCCGACCTCGACGAGGAGTCGCTGCTGCGGCTGCTGCGGCTGTCGCGCCACCACGGCGCGCTGATGGAGCGCTTCACCCCCGGCCGGTTCACCGGGGACCTCCACCTGTTCGCGGCCGCCGAGGAGTGGACCGCGGACCAACTCGCCGACCAGACCGGCCGATGGGAGCAGCACGTGAACGGACGGGTGGTCGTCCACCGGATCGCCGCCGGCCACGAGTACCTGATGCACGCAGGGCCGCAGGCCGTCATCGGACGGCTCGTCGACGCCGAGCTGCGCCTCCTGGACGGGAGCCCGGAATGCTGACCGCCGTCACCCCCCGCCCCCGCTCGGCGCCGCTCGCCCTGCTCCTCGAATCCGTCACCGTCGCCGGACGGCGCCTGCGGCGGCTGCGCCGGGCACCCGGGCGGCTGATCGGCATCGTGATGAACCCGCTCATCTCGATGATCGTGCTCGGCTACCTGTTCCAGGGCTCGCTGTCCTTCTCCGGCCGCGGCAGCTACCAGGAGTACATCTTCGCGGGCGCGGCCGCCCAGGTCGGCCTGGCCGGGATCGGCCCGACCGCGGTCGCCGTCGCGGCGGACCTGCGCGGCGGCCTGGTCGACCGGTTCCGCAGCATGCCGATCTCCAGACCGGCCGTGCTGGTCGGCCACACCCTCGGCGACCTGGTCGTCGGGCTGATCGGCCTGGCCGTGGTCACGGCGGCCGGCCTGGCGTTCGGCTGGCGCCCGCACAGCGGCGTGCTGCCCTTCCTCGCCGGACTCGCCCTGCTCACCGCCTTCATGTACGCGATGCTCTGGGTCGGCCTGATGCTCGGGATGTTCTCCCGCACCATGGAGACCATCAACGTCGTCGCCGGGCTGGTCACCGTCCTGCTGACCTTCCTCTCCAACGCCTTCCAGTCCGTCGACCGGCTGCCGGGCTGGCTGCGGCTGGTCGCCGAGTGGAACCCGGTCAGCGCCGTGGTGACGGCCCTTCGGCGGCTGTGGGGCAACCCGGACGCGGCCGGCAGCGCCGCCACCCCGAGCCTCTCGCTCACCATCGCCGCCTCGCTCGGGACCGTCTTCGTCGTCACCGTGCTGCTGAGCCTGCGCCGCTACCGGTCCGCGGTCTCCTGACCCCGCCGTCCCGGCGCCGTCCTCCTGACCCGCCCCCGTCACAGAAACGGCCGACCATGCCCCTCCAGCCCCCGACGGTCGACGGAGCCTCCCCGCCCGTCGACCTGGCCACCGTCGACCTCGCCACGATCGACCTCACCGACCCGCACACCTACCTCGACCTCGACGTCCGCGCGATGTGGGCCCGGTTCCGCGCCGAACAGCCCGTCCACCTGCACCCGGCGACCGACCAGGGCCCGCCGTTCTGGGCGGTCTCCCGCCACGCCGACGTGCTCGCCGTCTACCGCGACAACAAGCGGTTCACCTCCGAGCGCGGCAACGTGCTCGCCACCCTGCTGCAGGGCGAGGACTCCGCCTCCCGCCGGATGCTCGCCGTCACCGACGGGCCGCGGCACCGGGAGATCCGCAACCTGATGCTCCGGTCCTTCTCGCCCCGGGTGCTGGCCCCGGTGGTGGCCGGCGTGCACGAGCGGACCGCCGCGCTGCTCCAGGAGGGCCTGGCCCGCGGCTCCTTCGACTTCGTCACCGACCTCGCCGACCACATCCCGATCAACACCATCGGCGACCTGATGGGCGTCCCGGTCGAGGACCGCGAGCGCCTCGTCCACTGGAACACCCAGACCCTCTCCCGCACCAGCGCCGAGCACACCGCGACCGAGGAGTGGCTGGCCCGCAACGAGATCCTGCTCTACTTCTCCGACCTCGCCGCCAAGCGGCGCAAGCACCCCGGCGACGACGTGATCAGCGCCCTGGCGACCGGCACCGTCGACGGCGAGCCGCTCAGCCAGGAGGAGGTCGTCTTCAACTGCTACAGCCTGATCCTCGGCGGCGACGAGTCCAGCCGGATGTCCTCCATCGGCGCGCTCATCGCCCTCTCCCGGCACCCCGAGCAGTGGCGGGCGCTGAAGGACGGCTCGGTCGGGCTGGAGCCGGCCGTGGAGGAGGTCATGCGCTGGACCACCCCGGCCATGCACTTCGGCCGGCGCGCCCTGACCGACGTCGAACTCGGCGACCGGACGATCCGGGCCGGCGACGTCGTGACGCTCTGGAACAGCTCGGCCAACTTCGACGAGGAGGTCTTCGACCAGCCGAACCGCTTCGACCTGGCCCGCACCCCGAACAAGCACGTCGCCTTCGGCTACGGCCCGCACTTCTGCCTGGGCGCCTTCCTCGGCCGGACCCACGTCGAGGCGATGCTCGCCGCCCTGCGCGGCGCCGTCGGCGGGATCGAGCTGCTCGGCGAACCGGTCCGGCTCTACTCCAACTTCGTCCACGGCTACAGCAGCCTCCCCGTCCGCCTCACCGCCTGACCCTCCCCTCCCCTTCCTCCTCCCTTGCCCCTCTTGCCTCGCCCCTCCTCGCCACCGACCGGGAGCCCCACATGGACATGGCCATCCGCGCCGAGGGCCTGCACAAGCGCCACCGGGACGTCGTGGCGATCGCCGACATCCACCTCGGCGTCCGGACCGGCACCGTCCTCGGCCTGCTCGGACCGAACGGCGCCGGCAAGACGACCACCGTGCAGATCCTCACCACCCTCACCACCCCGGACGGCGGCCACGCCGAGGTGGCCGGCTACGACGTCGTCCGCCAACCGCACGAGGTCCGGCGCCGGATCGGACTGGCCGGCCAGTACACCGCCGTGGACGAGGTCCTGACCGGCCGCGAGAACCTCGTCCTGCTCGGCACCCTGCTCCACCTCGGCCGCCGCGAGGCCCGCCGCCGGGCCGACGAACTCCTGGAGCGCTTCCGCCTCGCGGACGCCGCCCACCGCCCCGCCCGCGCCTACTCCGGCGGCATGCGCCGCCGCCTCGACCTCGCCAGCTGCCTGATCACCGCACCCCCGGTGCTCTTCCTCGACGAACCCACCACCGGCCTCGACCCGGTGAGCCGGATGGAACTCTGGGGCCAGGTCCGCGAACTCGTCGACGGCGGCACCACGGTGCTCCTCACCACCCAGTACCTGGAGGAGGCCGACTACCTGGCCGACCAGATCGTGGTCGTCGACTCCGGCCGCGTCATCGCCGACGGCACCCCCGACGAACTGAAGCGCAAGGTCGGCAGCGAATGGTTGGAGCTGACCGTCGCCTCCCCCGCCGACGTCACCCCGGCCCTCGCCGCCCTCCGCCCCGCCCTCACCGCCGAACCCACCGTCGACACCCAGAAGGGCCGGCTCTCCATCCCCCTCGACGACGGCCTCAACGACATCGCCACCGTCGCCGCCGTCCTGCGCCGCGCCGACATCCCCGTCGCCGACTTCACCATGCGCCGCCCCACCCTCGACGACGTCTTCGCCCACCTCACCGGCCACCCCACCCCCTGACCACCCCGCCTCGGGCACTACTCCGCCTCGGGCACCCCCCGGTGGATCTCGCTGATCACCGCCACGGTGGGTGTGGTCGGTTCACACGTCCGCCTGCGGGATGTCGGAGCTGCGGAGCTACGGGGCCAGGTCGACGGCCAGGCAGTTGTAGAAGGTCCAGGAGCGCTCGGGGTCGTGGGCGGCGTTCGCGGCGCCGCCCGGGCCGGTTGCCGCCTCCTCGGTCATGTCCTCGAAGCGGATGCGCTCGGGAAGGGTTCCGTAGCGTGCGTGCCGCGCTTCGGCGGCGGGATCGACTGCGGGCCGCTCGGCCATGGCCACTCTCCCTCATCGGCGATCGCGGGCGGCGCCTTAGCGGCGCCGGAGGCGGCTTTCAGGGTGCATTCCACGCCGTCACCTGTCAAGGCGGTGACGAGAACGCGCCCATCGCTCCCGCCTGCGCGCGCTTGGCCGATTCTGCCCTCGCGGCGCTTTGTTGAAGATGCAATGATCTTCCCTCGACCCGGAACCGCCCGACGAGCCACCGGCCGATCCGGCAGTTCCCTCCCACCCGAGAAGGCGGATCGCATGTTCACACCCGAGACGAAACTCCGCGGCGCAGCCGTCACCGCCGCCCTGGCCACGGCCCTGGTCGGCCTCGGCGCCGGGACGGCCGGCGCCGCGGGCTGGCCGCCCCTGCAGCCGGGCGCGCGCCTCTACTCCTCCACCTACGGGCAGGGGTTCGCCACCACCGTCGACCTCACCGACCTCGGCACCTGCCACACCCTGTGGCCCGGCGCCCGCTCGGTGCAGATCGCCAACGGGGGCGCCACGTTGGCGCTGTACGCCGAGGCCGACTGCAACGGCCCCGGGTGGCTCAGCGGAACGCTGGCCCAGGCCAACCTCCCGCGGACCGCCCTGAGCTACCGGGTCCTCCAGGCGTAGCACCTCCCGGCGCGGCGTTCTCCCCCTCGGGCGCCGCGCCCACGCATGCCCTCATTTCGTCACCTCTTTGACAGGTGACGCAAGCGCGTGGAAATCTGTCGTCACCGGCTGGAGCAGTTACTTACCGATGAGGACACCCACCATGGCAGTCGTACGCTTCCATCTCGTCTCCACGCTCGGCACGGAGGACGTCCTGGCGGTGCTGACCGACTTCGGCCCCTCCCGCGCCGAGGCCTGGCCGACGATCGACGCCGAACACTTCGAGGTCCACGCGCTCGGCGCCACCTGGGCCGAGGTCACCGAGGGAACCGCCGCCGCCTGGGAGCGCGCCCGCTACGAGTGGGAGCCCGGCGGCCGCACCGTCACCGTCACCACCCTCGACTCCAAGCTCTTCGGCCCGGGCGGCGGCTGGGTCTTCCGGATGACCCCCGAGGGCGACGGAACCCGGGTCGACGTCCAGCTGACGCGGCAGCCGAGCACCCTCAAGGGCAGGATGCTCGCCGCGCTGCTCCCCGTCGCCGCTCCGCCGGCCCTGCGCAAGTCCTTCGCGGGGCCGCTGCGGGTCCGGTGATCCACCGCACGGACTGATCCACCCCCGAAGGGGCCGACAGCACCCGCTGTCGGCCCCTTCGCCGTCCCCGCCCGCCCCGCGCGCGACGCACGAAGGCCCGGCCCGCGCCGTCGGGCGCGGGCCGGGCCGGGGCGGCACCGGAGGGGACCGGCACCGGAGGGGATCAGTGCCGGGAAGGGAGGACGCAGCGGAAGCTGGAGGCGGCGGCCGGGTCGCCGTGGCCCCGGTAGCGGGACACCTCGGGGTAGCGGCACAGGTCGCGGTCGACGCTCCGCCCGGTGGCGTCGAGCAGCGTGGCGGGCAGCGTCCGCGGCGCCTTGCCCTGCTCGACCCAGGCCGTCAGGGCGGCGAGGTCGTCGGTCGTGCCGCCGCCCTTGTTGAGGCCGCAGTGGGCCGTGCCCGGGGCGAGGAAGAGGCGGTAGAAGTCGTCGACCCGCTTGCCGCCGCCCATCGTCCGCTCGACCTGCCGGCGGTAGTCGACGGTGCCCTGGGCGGGGATGAACTGGTCGGCCTGGCCGTGCCAGGTCAGGAGTTTGCCGCCGGCGTCGCGGAAGGCGGACAGGTCGGGGTCGTCGGTGCCGATGATCCGGCCGTACTCGGTCCGCGACTGCTCGAACAGCCGGGTGAACTGGTTGTAGGTGATCGTCGAGACGTCGAACGAGGGCTGCTTCTTCAGCCAGTTCGTGACCCAGAGCCGGGGCACCGGGAACGGCGCGCCCCGCACCTGGCCGTCCGCGTCGGGCGCGGTGGTGCCGGCCAGCCCCGCCAGGTCGGCACCGACCGGGACGCCGGACCAGAGCCTGCGGCCCGAGGCGGTGCGCGGACCGTCCCAGATCTTGCGGACGACGGCGGCGTCGGCGGCCGTGATGGTCAGCTCCTTCCCGTCGCAGACCACCGTGGTGCCGATCAGCCGGCGCGGGTCGAAGTCGCACCGCGACGCGTCGTTGACCAGCTTGTCCTCGGCTCCGTCGAGCGGGTCGCAGGCCGCGACGGCGGCGTCCGTGAAGGCCTTGAACGCGCAGGCGGACGGGTAGGTCTTCTCGTTGTTCATGACCACCTGCGGCCACAGGGTGGCGACTTCGAACTCGTCCCAGCTGACGGCGGGCGCGTTGGCGAGGATGCCGTCGAAGTCGTCGGGGTAGCGCTGGGCCTCCATGTAACCCTGGCGCCCGCCGGTGGAGCACCCGTTGAAGTAGGAGTAGGAGGCCGGACTGCCGAAGTGCGCGGCGACCACCTGCTTGCCGACGATCGCCGCCTCGTGCTGGGAGCGGGACGCGAGGTTGTTCAGCAGCGCGGTGTCGACCTCGCCCTTCGCGTTCAGCGCCCAGCCGGCGTCCACGGCATCGGCGAGCCCGCCGTCGGTGGTGGTCGCGGCGTAGCCGTTCTTGACCGCGGTGCCCATCCCGACGCCGTTGTCCCCGGCGGCGAAGGCGCTTCCGCCGAGCGCCTGGAAGCGACCGTTCCAGCCGCTGACGGGCAGCCAGGTCCGCACCCTCGCATGGTCATTGTCGCCCGGGTGGGTCAGGGTGACGGTCACCTCACAGAAGGCGGGGACGCCGGTGACCGTGCCGCCCACCACCCCGGTTCCGTCGATGGTCCCGCCCTCCCGGCGGGCCGCCGTCACGGACTCCACCGCCGTACCGGCGGGGGCCCGCACGGCCGGCGCCGAACAGCCGGACGGCGCGGGCAGGGAGCCGTACGGGGTCTCCGCCACTGCCGCCGGCAGGTGCACCGCGGCCAGCGCCGCGCCGGTCGCGAGCACGATCAGGAATCTCTTCATGGGTATCCGTCCAGGGGAAAGGTGGGCGTGCGCCGAGCCGCGAAGGAGCGTGTGCGGGGCGTACGGGCAGGGCTGGTCGACATACAAGATGTGTCCGGTCGAGATGGTGACGGTCCGATCGCTGACGACCGCGGGCCGATGCCCCTCGGACAGTCGCCGCAAGTGGCGGTGATCAGCCGAGATTTGGCTCAAGCAGTCGGTGCGCAGGGGCGACTCTCCCGTGTATGCCGGGTCGGGCTGTTCTCATGTCCGTCACCGGTTCAGCCGGTGACGATGCTGGCACGGTCGCGCCCGGCCTGTCAACGAGACGGCGAAGGGGCCCCGGCGGCACCGGCCGGTGCGGGAGCCTGAGCGAAAGGAGCCGTGGCAGAGGGCAGTTGCCGGCCGCCGCCCGCCGGGCGCGCACATATCCGCTGCCGGCTGTCGGCGGTGCCTGCTACAGTCGCAGCGACCTGTAGTCGTGTGATCGAGGAGTGGCAGACGTGGCGGGTGACGACGACATCTCCGGGTGAGATCCGGATCTGACGGCCACCGGCCGGTGCTTCAGGAGCGCCGCCGAGGTGGTCCGTTTCGTCGTACCCCTTCTCCGCACGTCTGCCCAGGGCAGAGGTCTACCTTCCTGCCCTCATCCCTTCGAGGTCATCCCCATGTCCAACGTGTCCAACGCCGCCGTCGTCTGCTCGAACCTCTCCTTCGCCTGGCCCGACGACACCCCGGTCTTCCAGGACCTGTCCTTCACCGTGCCCGCGGGCCGGACAGGCCTGGTCGCCCCCAACGGCGCCGGCAAGAGCACCCTGCTCAAGCTGATCGCCGGCGATCTCAAGCCCGCCACCGGCTCGGTGTCGGTCACCGGGCGGCTCGGCTACCTCCGCCAGAGCCTGCCCCTGACCTCCGACCTCACCGTCGCCGAGGTGCTCGACGTCGCCGCGGTCATCCGGGCCATCGACGCCGTGGAGTCCGGGGACGTCGACGAGCGGCACTTCACCACCATCGGCGACGACTGGGACATCGAGGAGCGCACCCGCGCCCAGCTCGACCGCCTCGGCCTGACCGACCTCACCCTGGACCGCGGCCTGAGCACGCTCAGCGGCGGCCAGATCGTCTCCCTCGGCCTCGCCGCCCAGCTGCTCAAGCGCCCCGACGTGCTGCTGCTCGACGAGCCGACCAACAACCTCGACGCGGAGGCCCGGCACAAGCTCTACGACGTGCTGGGGGAATTCAACGGCTGCCTGCTGCTGGTCAGCCACGACCGCGCTCTGCTCGACCGGATGCAGCACATCGCCGAGCTCGGCAACGGCGAACTGCGCTTCTACGGGGGCGACTTCACCGCATACGAGGAGGCCGTCCGGGCCGAGCAGGAGGTCGCCGAGAAGAACGTCCGCAACGCCGAGCAGGAGCTGAAGCGGGAGAAGCGGGAGATGCAGCAGGCCCGCGAACGCGCCGAGCGCCGTCAGAGCAACGCCGCCCGCAACCTCAAGAGCGCCGGCCTGCCCCGCATCTTCGCCGGGAACATGAAGCGCGGCGCCCAGGAGTCCGCGGGCCGGGCCGGCCAGATGCACGCGGCCCGGGTCGGCGAGGCCAAGGCCCGGCTGGACGAGGCCGGGCGCGCCCTGCGCGAGGAGCAGCGGCTCTCGCTGGAGCTGCCCGACACCCAGGTGCCCGCCGGGCGCAACCTCTTCCTCGGCGAGGGCCTGCAGGTCCACCACGCCGGCCGCCCGGTGTTCGCCGACGGCGGCGTCGACCTGAGCGTCCGCGGCCCCGAACGCATCGCGCTGACCGGGCCCAACGGCGCGGGCAAGAGCACCCTGCTGCGCCTGGTCACCGGCGAACTCACCCCGGACAGCGGGGAGATCAAGCGCAACGACGGGCGGATCGCCTACCTCTCGCAGCGCCTGGACCTGCTGGACCTCGACCGCACCGTGGCGGAGAACTTCGCCGCGTTCGCCCCCGATCGGCCCGAGACGGAGCGGATGAACCTGCTCGCCCGCTTCCTGTTCCGCGGCGCCCGCGCCCATCTGCCGGTCGGGGTGCTCTCCGGCGGCGAGCGGCTGCGCGCCACCCTGGCCTGCGTGCTGTGCGCGGAGCCGGCCCCGCAGTTGCTGCTGCTCGACGAGCCGACCAACAACCTCGACCTGGTCAGCGCCGGGCAGTTGGAGAGCGCGCTGAACTCGTACCAGGGCGCCTTCCTGGTGGTCAGTCACGACGAGCGCTTCCTCGCCGAGATCGGGGTGAACCGCTGGCTCCGGCTGGCCGACGGCACGATGCGGGAGACGGGGGCGCCCGCGGTGTGACCCGCCGCCGTGTGACGCGGCCCGCCCGAGGCTCGGTGCCCGGGCGGGCCCACCCCCTCACGTCGGAAGGTTTCCCGTGTTCCCCCTGTCCCAGAACGCCCTGCTCGCCCATGACCTCGTCCGCGTCCTCGGCGGTCGTCGCGTCCTCGACGGCGTCGGCCTGACCGCCGCCCCCGGCCACCGGATCGGCCTGATCGGGGAGAACGGCGCCGGCAAGTCCACCCTGCTGCGGGTGCTCGCCGGCGTGGACGAACCCGACGCGGGAAGCGTCTCCCGCCCCGATGACCTCGGCTTCCTGCACCAGGAGATGCCCTTCGACCCCGCCGCGACCGTCGCCGCCGTCCTGGACGACGCGCTGCGCGAGGCCCGCGAGGACCTGGTGGAACTGGACCGGCTCGGCGCGGAGATCGCCCGGCTCCCGGAGTCCGACCCCGGCCACCCGGAACTCCTGGACGCCTACGGCAGGCGGCTGGAACAGGCCCGGTACCGGGAGTCCTGGGACGCCGACCGCCGTGCCGCCCTGGTCCTCGACGGGCTGGGCCTCGGCTCGCCGACCCTCGGCCCGCTCGGGCACGACCGCACGCTCGGCTCGCTGTCCGGCGGGCAGCGCGGCCGGCTGGCCCTCGCGGCGCTGCTGGTCCGACGGCCGTCCGCGCTGCTGCTGGACGAGCCGACCAACCACCTCGACGACGGCGCCGCCGCCTTCCTGGAGGAGCAGGTCCGCGCACTGCCCGGCACCGTGGTCGTCGCCGCCCACGACCGGGCGTTCCTCGACGCCGTCTGCACCCACCTGATCGACCTCGACCCGGCGGTGGACGGACCGGTCCGCTACGGCGGCAACTACAGCGCCTACCTGGGCGAGCGGCGCGCCGAGCGGGACCGCTGGGAGCGGCGATTCGCCGAGGAGCAGCAGGAGTTGGCGCAGCTGCGCCACGCGGCCGGCGTGACCGCGCACCTGGTCGCACCGGACCGGGGGCCGCGCGACAACGAGAAGATGGGCTACGGCCACCGGGCGGGCCGGGTGCAGAACCAGGTCTCCCGACGGGTGCGCAACGCCGCCCGCCGACTGGAGGAGCTGGAGCGCGCGCAGGTCCCCGAACCGCCGCGCCCGCTGCGGTTCGCCGTCGAATCCCTGGCGGCGGACGCCCACACGCCGTCCGACACCGGCGAGGGCCTCCGGCCCCTGGTGTCGCTCCGGGACCTCCGGGTGCCCGGCCGGCTCGCGCTCGAAAGCCTGGACGTCGCCCCGGACGACCGGCTGCTGGTCACGGGCGGCAACGGGACGGGCAAGTCCACACTGCTCGCCGTACTCGCCGGCCACCTCACGGCCGAGGGCACGGTGCACCGGCACCCCGGACTGACGGTCGGACTGCTCACCCAGAACACCGAGTTCGACCGGCCCTACCGCACCGTCCGCGACACCTACGAGCAGGCGCTGGGCGCGGCGCGCGCCGAGCGGGTGCCGCTGGGATCGCTCGGCCTGCTGCACGCGGCGGACCTGGACAAACCCGTCGACCGGCTGTCCGTCGGGCAGCGCCGCCGGCTCGCACTGGCGCTCCTGGTGGCCGAACCGCCCCCGCTGCTGCTGCTCGACGAACCCACCAACCACCTCTCCCCGCGCCTCTGCGACGAACTGGAGGAGGCCTTCGGCGCCGGTCCCGGCGCGATCGTCCTCGCGAGCCACGACCGCTGGCTGCGCCGACGCTGGCAGGGCCGCGAGCTGCGGCTCGACCCGGCGGGCGCCACCCGTCATTGCCCCCCGACACAGTCACCTGCCAGCATGGTGATGTGAACCTTGACCATGTCTTCGTCTGCGGGCACCCCGCCCTGGACTTCGCCGCTACGCTCCGTGCACGGCGCACGGTCCGGTTCGAGATGTTCGTGACGCCGGAGCGCCTGAACGCCTGGTACCTGGACTGCGGCCTGGTGGACACGATCACGCCCGGTGACGAGCAGGACGTCCACGAGGCGACCACCGTCCGCGAGGCCGTCTACCGGCTGATCACCAACCGCCGACTCGGCGAGGCCTTCGACCGCGAGGCACTCGCCGTACTCAACGGCGCCGCGCGCAAACCGCCCGTGACACCGCAGCTCACCCTGACCGGACGGCACAACGAGGCGACCCCCGAGCAGGCGCTGGCAACCGTCGCGCGCCAGGCGGTCGAACTCCTCAGCGGCCCGGACGTCCCCCTGCTGAAGGAGTGCGGCAACCCGGAGTGCACCCGGGTCTACATCGACCGCTCCCGGGGCATGCGCCGCCAGTGGTGCGGCATGGACTCCTGCGGCAACAAGATCAAGGCCGCCGCCTACCGCGCCCGGAAGAAGACCCCGTCCGCCACGACCGCCCGATAGCCCCCTCCGAACCCCCTCCGGCCACGGCCCCGCAGCGCGGGCCGTGGCCGCTCGGCGTCGCACGCGCCGACTGGGCTGTCCGACAGCGCGGGTGTCAGGGGCCGGAGAGCGCGTCCAGCAGGTCGTGGAGCAGGGCATCGGTGATCGGCGTGCGATGGGCGAGCTTGTTGCGTGCCAGCCGGAGCGTGCGCAGCCGGCCGAACTGGTCGTCGGTCAGGGTGATGTCCCGGTGCACCGCCGCGTCGTAGAGCTCACCGAGTTCCATGGACGCCGGATCCGCCGACGATCCGTTGGCGTCGCGCAGGGACCGCCGGACGTAGGTGTCGACGAGCCGGGTGACACCGCGTACCGCTATGCGCGGAAGCAGCTCGACGAAGCCGACGCGGGCGTCGTCGATGAGGGGCAGCAGGACGCGGTTCTGGGCCTGCCAGACCAGCTTGTCGAGCTCCGTGCCACCGGATCCCCCCGCACCGGAGCGGGGGCTGTGCCGGATCTGCCCCTCCCAGCTGTCGACCGCCCCGGCCGACCACGCCTCGCGCAGGCCGTTCTCGGGGAGCGGCGCGTACGCCGCTCCGGGCGTGCTCCGGCCCTGGGAGCCCGGCCCGACGGTGCCATCCCCGGGGCAGCACTCGCCCAGGGCGGAAGCCAGCTCCCCGGTCCTGCCGCTCCAGACCCTGGCCAGCTCCACCGCCAGTCCCAGATCGGGCCCGGCCGTCTGGACCACGGTCTCGCGGCGCAGGGCGTGCCGGATGAGCTTGGTCGGCGTCATGCGGTCGTGGGCCTGCCCGGAGCCCGCGTGCGGAATCGCCTCGGCGACCACGGTGGCGGTGTCGAGGTGGTTCCACACCCCCCACCACCAGTGCGCCCTGGACACCGTTCCGTCGAGGAGCACCGTGGTGTCCGGCTCCAGGTCCTGGAGCCGGGAGGCCACCAGCAGCCGCGGACGATCGCTCGGCCTGAGGCCGGCCTCCTTCACGGCGGCCTGGAACCGGCGCAGCAGCCGGGAGACCCCGTGCGGGTCCGCCTCGGTCCAGGCCCGGACGACGAGCACGGGCGCCCGGCCGTCCGCGTCGCCGACCAGCTCGGTGACCAGGTCCCCGTCTAGGCCGAGGCTGCGGGCCAGGCGCGCGGCGACGTCGGTGCCCGGGCCGTCCGGACCGTCCGGGAACCGGGAGTCGACGGCCGGGGGCGGCAGGCCCTCGGACGCCCGGAGACCCCCACCGCCGAAGATCCCGAACGGGTCCCAGTCCCCGAAGCCGTCGTCGAAGTCGAACGTGTCCTCGGGGTGCTCCCCGGCATGGTGGGCGGCCGACCCACCCCCGCCGCCGGGCGGCTCCCAGGGCACCCGCGGCTCCGGCGGGGCCGCGGCCGGGGCCGAGCGCGGCCCCGTCTCCTTGCCGGGAACCTCCACGACGTCGTCCAGGCCGTGGACCACCTCCTCCACGGCCCGGTCCGCGCGCTCCGACTCCACCTCGGCGTCCGGGAACAGCCAGACGCAGGTCAGCCCAGCGCGCAGGTCGGCGAGCACCCCGGCGCAGTGGCGCCGTGCGCCCGGCAGGTACCGGACCGCCTCCGGGGACAGCCCGCCGACCGGATCGACGAGCTCGGTCACACCGACCCGCCCTGCCCGCCCGCCACGGCCTTGAGCGCGCGGAAGGTGACGCTGTCGACGGTGAGGACCTCGCCGTCGTCGTCCAGGACCCCGAGCGCCTCCAGATCCGCCAGCAGCGCCTCGGCCTCGTCCAGGTCGTCGTCGAGCACCACCGCCAGGTCCTGCGGGACGGCGTGGGCCCTGCCCTGTCGGTGCTCCTCCGGGCTGAACATGTCGGCCCAGCCGGCCATCTGCTCGACCCGGCGGTCGGAGAGGCCGACCCGCCGCAGATGGCTCCGGGCGAAATCGGGGTCGTCCGTCAGGGCCCGCGTCGCGTCGAAGAGCCGCTCCCGGGGAGCGCCCTGGAGGTACTGGGCGATGGCCCGCTCGACGAAGGCGGGCCAGCCGCCGGTCACCTCGATCAGGTTGCGGCGCTCCTCGACCGAGACGAACGGCTGCTCCGGCCAGGCCCGCAGGCTGGTCGCGTTCCAGCGCTGCGGCTGCGCCCGGGACACCTCCGGGAAGTCGGGGCCGAGCGCGGTCAACGGGTCGACGACGGCCAGCGCGCGGCGGCGCGGAATCTCCTTGCCCTCCTCCTCCGCCGCCGAGGCGTACTTGGCGAGCCGCTCGACGGCGGCCCGCACGTCCGCCGCGGGCACACCCCGCAGGTCGACGAAGATCAGGTGCGGCGAGCGCTCCCGGGCCCACCTGGTGACGGTCTGGGTCAGCTCCGCGGGTGCCGCGGACACGACCTGGCACTCCCTCCCGACGTGCTGCTCCGCCGCCTTGGCCAGGGAGTCGGCACCGAGCGCCGCCGAGGCCGTGATCACCGCGGCGCGCCGGGACAGCGCGTCATGCCACTGCTCGTCGGTCAGCGGGCTCATCCGCATGACCCGTCCGCTGTCGACGCCGATGGACCGGCGGGCGACGCGCGGGTTGTAGTCGTACTTCTGGGTGAACTCGCTGGTGCGCAGCTCCGCTTCGAGCTCGTCGCGGGTGCCGAGCATGTTGACGAGGTTCGGGCTGCGCATGACGAAGCTGTTGCTCCGGCCCGGGAGCGGGAGCACCAGCCCGAGGCCCTCCATCTCCACCAGGTCGGTGCGGACCTCGTCCACGCCGTTCTGCTCCGGGAACCCGTCCGGCCACACCCGGTGCGCCTCCTCCTGCAGCTCCTGGGGCGTGTAGCCGCGGGCGTAGCCGTCCGTGAGGGTGAGGCTGCGCAGGGCCAGGATCAGCGTCAGGACCCGGTACCGGTCCTCCAGGTCGATGGTCAGGCGGAGCCGGTCGCGGATCTTGTCCCGGATGCCTCCCTTCGCGACGACCTTCTGCACGTCGGCGTTGGTGATCCGGGGGCGCCCGCCCTCGGTGGAGAGGGCTCGGCCCTGCATCTCCTCGACCAGTCCCTCGCAGACGATCTGGACGAGGTTGGCCTGGTTGTTGGTCAGCGCCAGGATGCTCCAGACCAGATCGGGGTTCTCGAAGAACAGCCCGGCCGCGGCCAGCGGTTCGACGACCAGGTCGATCGCGGCCTTCGCGCGCAGCGGCCCGACCAGGACCGGCTCGCCGCCGTGACCGGTGATGGAGTTGGTGAGCCGGTTGTAGCGCTGCACCTGGTGCAGGCCCGCGAACACGATCTTGAAACGGCGCTCGGTGTCGGCCATCAGCTTCATCAGGCCGGTGAGGGTCCGGAAGGTCGACTGCGCCCCCGCCGTCTCGACCGGCCGGGCGTCCGCGTTGAGGAACGCGTCCGCCTCGTCGGCGAGGAAGAGGATGCGGCGCTCCTCGCTCTCGTTCAGCCACTGCTGGATCTGGTCGCCGATGGCGGTGGCGCTGGCGTGCTCCGAGACGCTGCGGTCGAGCACCCCGGCGGCCTTCAACTGCTGGGCCAGCACGCTCCAGATCTCCTGCGGGAGCCGGCTGAGCCCGATCTCGGCGAACCGCAGGTCGGTGTAGACCGCGACCTGGTTGCCGCCGTGCCCCGCCCGGAAGCTCTCGGCCACCTGCCGGAGCAGCGAGGACTTGCCCAACTGCCGCCCGCCGTAGAGGAAGAGGCCGCCCTCACGGGCCATGATCGTGCGCTTCTCGTCGTCGCGGCCCTTGAACACCTCGGCGGCGACCTGGCCGGCCTGGAACGGCTCGTACGGTCGGTACGCGGCCCACGGCAGCGTCACCCGCTGCACCGCGCGGAAGGAGCGGGCCTCACCGGCGGCGATCCAGCCGAACACGGCCGGGTCGACGACGATCGCCTGCTGCGGCTTCTGGTGGGAGGCCTGGGCGAGGCGCCGGCGCCCGCTGATGCCGAGCGGCTGCAGGTAGAGGATGATGTTGGCGCCGAGCGCGGACTCGGGCAGGTGGCGCAGCAGGGCGTCGGGGCCGAGCTCCTCGGTGCCGACGATGAGGACCCGGTAACTGCCCTTGGCCCGGGAGCCGATCCGGGACACGTAGCCCGGGACGTTGTCGCTTATCTCCGCGGTGACCGAGAGCGTCATCACCTGCCAGTCCTTGCGGTCCTGGTCGACCAGCCGGACCGGGGCCTTGACGCTCAGGCCGAGCATCCGCAGCACGCTGGGGACGTGCTTCTGGAAGGAGTTGCGGCGCTCGTTCAGCCGCCCGAGCGACTCCCAGGCCTCCAAGGCGCCGGTGACCGCGTCGGTCTCCGCCTGACCGGAGCGCCCGCGCGCGTAGTGGTCGAACCACCACCGCGCGTCGACTCCGGTGCTGCTGGCCCTGGGCGACTCCGGGTGGCGCACGCCCTCCAGGAAGGCCGCCAGCTCGGTGCCGGTCTCCGCGACCTGCTCCGGGATGCGGTCGCCCTTGCGGGCGAAGGAGAGCAGCTCCTCCGCGGTGGCGACGTCGCCGCGGTCGATCAGGGCGCTGATCCGGGCGAGGTCCGCCCCGTCGAGGTTCAGGTCGACCAGTTGCTCGCGCAGCTGGTCCGTCTTCTCCGACACCCGCTCGTCCAGCAGGGCGACGACGTCCCGCACCCGCTCCAGCAGATGACGGAACCGCAGGCTCCGGTCCGAGGTCTTGAGGTCGAGGAGCCGGGCCGCCAGATGGCTCTCCTGCTCGGGGGTGAGCAGGTTCTGCAGCCGGACGTGCGCGAAGAGGTCGTCGGCCTTGCGCAGGGCCGTCTCGGCCCTGAGCCGCCACTGGGCCTCGGCGTCACCGAGCCGGCGCCGCCACGCGTCCGGCTGGTTCACCTCGGGTGCGGGGAGGGCGCCCAGCCGACCCGCTCCCGCGAGGTCGAGGAGCCGCGCGGCGATGTGCAGGTCACCGCGGTCGAGGTGGGCGCCGAACGCCTTTCCGGGGTCGGCCGGCTTCAGGACCTCCAGCAGGGCGTCCAGGACGTCCGGTGCGGCGAGGTCCGGCGTGTCCTGGCCGTCGGCCGCCGCGGTCCAGGCCAGGCGCGGCAGGACCAGCAGCGCGTCGGTACCGGGCAGACCGGGCAGGGCCCGTGAGGCGCCCCGGGAGACTCCGTCGCCGATCCAGTCGAGCAGCAGCCGGACCGCTTCGCCGCCGGGGCCCGGCAGCAGGGCCGACTTCCCCGCCGCCCGGAGCGCGACGAGCAGTTCGCTCCCGAGTCGCCGGTTGTCGCCGCGCGGCGGCATCTCGGCGACCTGCACCGCCTCGCGCAGCAGCGTCGTCACCTCCCCGATCCGTCCCCGCAGTTGGTCCAGGGCGGTGGCGATGATCTTGGTCTTCCGCTGGTTGGGCGAACTGACCCGGCGCGTCGTCTCCTTGATGATCCGATCGATCGCGTCGGCCTCCCCGTAGGTGCCCTCCAGGTCCTGACGAAGCTGCTCCGAGGTGGCGCCGCCCACCGACCACGCCACGATCAGGTTGAGGGTGTGCCCGAGCTCCGCGTCGTCCTTGAGCAGGGTCTGGAGCACCCGGGACGCGAGCTGGTACGCCGTCTTGCTGGTCCCCAGACGGGCCCTGAGGGCCTCCGCCCGATCGCGCAGGTCCGCCGGATCGACGGTGTCGTCCTGCCCGAGCCGGACCTCGTCGCCCGGCTGGACGGAGACCCCCCGGCGGATCTCCAGCGCCAGCGTCCGGAAGAGCTCGTTCCAGACCTCGGGCAGGCCGGGGAGCTGTGCGAAGTCGTTGACGATCGGCAGTGCCCAGCCGGCCTGCAGTCCGCTGCGCACCGCGGCGGCCAGGGCGATGAGGTAGCCGTCCCGGTCCTCGGCGGTCGGCAGCGCCTTGTCCTCGACGCCGACCTGCAGGGCTATCGCCGCCTGCTGCCCCGGGGCCAGCCCGAACGCCGACGTGGCGAAGGCCAGGGACTGGCACCGCTCCTGGCGCTCCCGGGCGGCCCGGGTCAGCCAGTACGCCTCGGCCAACCTGCCCTCGGCCACCATCTGCTCGACCGGGGAGGGACAGTCGCCGGTCCGGGTCCAGACGTCGGTGGCCGGTTCGACGGCCACCGGTGCCTCGACCACCTTGGCGGTCTTCGGCTCGGCCTCGGCCGACGCCTGCTTCGGGATGCCGATCGGGCGGACGACGCGCGG
This sequence comes from Kitasatospora sp. SC0581, assembly GCF_048159585.1. Taxonomy (NCBI): domain Bacteria; kingdom Bacillati; phylum Actinomycetota; class Actinomycetes; order Kitasatosporales; family Streptomycetaceae; genus Kitasatospora; species Kitasatospora sp. SC0581. Next base: position 160,236 of record NZ_JBLRWA010000007.1, read on the forward strand.
TTCCGCCAACGGCCTTGACGGACTCGGCAGTTGGTTGGTTCCAACGGCGGTGGCAGTGGCGGCGGGCCTGGGGCGGCCGCCCGGCTCGTCCGCCGTCCGCGGAGCCGCGGCCGGGCCCACCGGCGTGAGGGTCGCACCGACCGGCGCCGGCTCGGGCCCGGTCGCGCTGCCGCCCGCCGCGGGCTCCGCCCGTACGGCTTCCGGGCCTTCCCGCTCCTCCTCGGGGACCGGCGTGTCGAGGGTGTCGGCGAACTGCCCGGGCCCGTCGAAGACGGCGTCCGGCGCCTGTGCGTCGACCTCGACCGCGGCGGGGACGGCACCCGCATCTGCCGACGCGGGCGGTTCCCCGCCGGCGGCACCGCCTGTCACGGCCCGCTCGACGGACTCCTCCGGGCGGGTGGCGTCGGCCTGAGGGGTGGCGTCGGCCGGACGGGTCCCGAGCTGCGGTGCACCGAGCGCCCGAAGCTCCTGGAGCCGGGCGTCGATGGCGTCGACCTCCACCTGCAGCGCGGTCCGCACACCCGGATAGGTCACCGCGCCCAGCATGGCGACGAGCCTCTCGCGCTCCACCAGGGCCGTCGCGATCTCCTCCCCGACCTTGGCCGAGCGGACGTCCGCCAGGATCCGGTCGAGGTCATCGTGGGTCTGCGCGACCGCCCACTGGACGTCGCCACCGAGTCCCAGCGCCAACTCGGCGGTGGCGGCCCGCAGACCGAACCAGGCGTCCACGGCCGCGGACAGGTCGGCGTCCCGCCGCCCCACTCCTCTGCGGACGTCCACCGCCAGGCCCTCCAGCCGCTCGGCCAGCGCCTCGCCTTCCCCGCGCAGGCGCTGCGCAGCGGACTCAAGCTGCTCCGCCAGGTCGCCGGACACCACGTTCCCCCTGTCTGCGGCTTCGGGCCGCGTGCTGTGCGGGTCGCCGTACCGGGCCTCCTCCGAGGCCGCGCCGGGCGCGGTCGGCTCCGCCTTGCTCGCACGGCGGCCGCGTTTCGGCTCGGGCCAGTCCGCCGATGTCACAGCGGCCTCCCACAGGGTGTCCCAATGCTCCAGGACACGGCCGCGTTCGGGCGTGTCCTCATCGGACAGCGGATACCAGTGGAGGGCGAGGCAGGCGAGCGACGGCGGCAGGCTCGTCAACGCCGACCTCAGACGCTCGGCGTCCGCGTCCCGTAAGCCCTGCTTCGCAAAGCCGTGTTGACGAGCCATCTTGTCGGCGACCCCGCGCCCGACGTCGGCTATGTGCAGGAGCAGATCCGCGGGGGCCTTGGCGACCCAGGAGCGCATACCCGCGGCACTCGCACGGACCTGTCCGGTCGGTTCACCCTTGTAACCGAAGGGTTGGCCGTGCACGACGGCGAGGAAGGCGAGCAGATGCTGAACGGCGTCCGGCGGCTGGCTGGAGAGCCAACGGCGGAGCTCGGGAGCTGGCGGCACGCCGCACATCCTCACACGGCCCCTGCCCCGCCCGCAGGGGAATCGGGCAGTACAGCGGTATCTCCCGGCTTTCAAACATCAGGATTGCCAGGCGGTCGCGCAGACGAAGGAGCTCATGCCCGGCCTGGACCCCGCCACCCGCCGACGCACCACCCGCGTGGTCGGGCGGCCTCGTCCCCCGCCCGCATCCCCGGGCCGACAGGAGCCCTGCCAGGGACGCTGTGGAGCGTCACCGCAACTCCGGTGGAACCCCGTGATGTTACGGCGTCCTACCGTCGGGAGGTCCGTAGTTGGCGGTCAGGGCCGCCGCGAAGGCGTCCGGGATGCCATGGAGCCAAAAGGCCATCGAGACATACGACTCCAGTGCGCCCGACACCTCGAGGAAGGGTCCGAACCGCTCGCGCCATTCGTTCCGCGTGGCCGCATCCGGAAATCCCCGGAAAACCGCGACCTCGGGATCCCTCTCGCCCCAGCACCCCCACCGTCCGGAAGGGCCGGTCACCGCGATGACATTGGCGGAAACCGCGATCGACTCCGCGAAATCATCGTCCGACGTGAAGCCGATCCTCTCCCAGTAGTCGTCCATGCCCGCGTCGACGGACAGCGACACCGCCGGGTACGTCCCACACTCCGGAAGGTAGAACTCGTCGGCACCGGGCTTGAGAACCAGCAGGTCGACGCGGTCGTCGCCGTGCCACCGGGCCATCGCGCAGAGCGCCGGCCAGAACTCCCGGGTGAGGACCGCGTCGAACTCGCAGAACAGCGAATCCCCCGCGTTCTTCCGGAAAACCTGGCCGGGCAGTCTGGCGTCGAGGTCGAAGACGGACGCGCTGCGGGAGCGGACATCGAGGTAGGCGTCGCGATCGACCATGACCGAGTCTTCCGTTGCCGCCATTCGTCCCCCACCCTGATCCTGATATCCGCGTTCTTGGATTCCGCATTGTAGTAGTCGGCCGACGGAAATCAGGCTGCCCGCACCCCCCAGCCGACGCCGTCCCCGTCGGTTCCGGCCGCGAACGGCGCCCTCGCCGACCGCGTGAACCGCCGGGTCAGCGCTCGCGGCCGCGGGCCTTGAGGGGGACGGTGGGGAGTTCCGGGGCGGGGAGGCGGGCGCCGGCGTAGCCGTGGACCTCGCCGAAGCGGGTGCCGGTCATCCAGTCGGCGCGGGCCTGGGCGATGTCGTCGGTGGTGCGGCCGATGAAGTTCCACCACATGACGATCTTCTCGTCGAAGGGCTCGCCGCCGAGGAGGAGGACGGCGGCGTCGGCGGCGGCGCGGAGGGGGAGGTCGGGGCGGCCGCAGCCGAGGTAGAGCATGGAGCCGGGCTCGACCGGGACGCCGTCGACGTCTACGCGGCCGGACATGGCGAGGACGGCGTACTCGAAGTCGGGGACGAGCGGGAGGCGGAGGTCCGCGCCGCCGGTGAGGGCGAGGTCGGCGCCGACCAGCGGGGTGTGGGTGGTGCCGGGCGAGGTGGCGGTGTCGAGGGTGCCGAGGATGACGGTGGCGCGCAGGCCCGGGGCGGTGACCACGGGCAGGTCGGGGTGGTGCTCGAAGGCGGGGGCGAGGCGGAGGCCGGCCTCCGGGAGGGCGACCCAGAGCTGGGCGCCGTGCAGGTGGCGGGCGTGCGGGCGGGGGGACTCCTCGGAGTGGGAGATCGCCCGGCCGGAGGTCATCAGGCCCAGCTCGTACGGCCGGACGGTCTGGAGGCTGCCCAGGCTGTCGCGGTGCAGCACCTCGCCCTGGTGGAGCCAGCTGACCGTCTGGAGGCCCATGTGCGGGTGCGGCGGGACCTGCATGCCGGGCTCGTCGGCGATGTCGTCGGGGCCGTAGTGGTCCACGAAGCACCAGGCTCCGACCATCCGGCGGCCGAGGTTGGGCAGCAGGCGGCGGACCACCGTGCCTGTGCCGAGCGGGAACTGACGGGCCGTCAGCAGGTCCTTCGCCGGGCCGGTGCCGGCCTCGCGGCCGCAGCTGGTCGGGGCCGGCTTGAGGTCGAGGTTGCTCATCGCGGTTCCACCACCGTACGGAGAGGGGCCGGGCGGGGTCCTCGGCTCCTCGGAGGACACCGTCACCGATCACGGAGGACACCGTCACCGATCATCCGCCACGGTGCGGGGTTCCTCCACCCGTGCCCGGCCATCCGGCGGCGCCGTCACCGGCGACGGGCCGCCGCCCCCGGAGCCCTCAGTGCCCGCAGGCCCACCAGGCGTCGGCCGCCGCCTTCTCGGCGAGCCCCCGCAGGTTGCGGACCGCCTCGGCCGGGTCCTCGGCCCCGTATACCGCCGAACCGGCCACGAACACGTCCGCGCCCGCCTCCGAGCAGCGCTCGATCGTGCTCGCCGCGACGCCGCCGTCCACCTGGAGCCACAGCTCCAGGTCGTGCTTGGCGATCAGCTCCCGGGTGCGGCGGATCTTCGGCAGCATGATGTCCAGGAAGGCCTGGCCGCCGAAGCCGGGCTCGACGGTCATGATCAGCACCATGTCGAGCTCGGGCAGCAGGTCCTCGTACGGCTCGATCGGGGTGCCGGGCTTGAGCGCCATCGAGGCGCGGGCGCCCTTGGCGCGGATCTCGCGGGCGAGGCGGACGGGCGCGGCGGCGGCCTCGACGTGGAAGGTGACCGAGCCGGCGCCGGCCTCGACGTACTGCGGGGCCCAGCGGTCCGGGTCCTCGATCATCAGGTGGAGGTCGAGCGGGATGTCGGTGGCGCGGGCGAGCGACTCGACCACCGGGACACCGAGGGTGAGGTTGGGCACGAAGTGGTTGTCCATGACGTCCACGTGCAGCCAGTCGGAACCCCGGACGGCCTCGGCCTCGTCGGCGAGCCGGGCGAAGTCCGCGGACAGGATGCTGGGGTTGATCTGGGCCATGACCGACTACCTTCGTACGAGGGCTTGCGAGGGCTCGGCGCCCCCGGAGCGGGCACCTCATCCCATCATCCCGTGCCGTACCGCCGCCGACCGCACGGCGCCGCCCCCGCGTGACCGTCATCACACCCCCTCGGGGGTTACCGGGGCCTTCCCCGTGGTCATCAGCCCTTGTACGGTCCACGCACCTGCCAGGTGAACGGTCCACGCTCCTGCCGCGTGACCGGTCCACGCATCCGCCGCGGCTCCCGCCGGGCCGTCGTCCCGACCAGCCGAGCGCCCCGGCCCGCCCGGGGCTCCGTCCGAGGAAGGTCCCTCGATGACCGATCTCGTCCACCCCGCCCGCGCGTTGTGGTGGCTCTTCGAGCCGGTGCACGCCGTCACCTACTTCCTGCCCGAGGGCCGATCCGCCTTCGAGGAGGCCGGTCTGCACGGCCGCCTGCACGGCTACTTCGCCACCCGCGCGGCCCCGCTCGGAGCGGTGGACGCCCCGCCGGTCACCGCCGCGTTCTTCAACTTCGCTCCGGCGATGGTCGAGCGGGCCCTGCCGGAGGTGTGGAACCACGCGAGCCCGGAGGAGGCGCTGGCCGTTCGACTGAAGGCCTCGGCGACGATCCTGGGCCGGCTGCTGGAGCACGTGGACAAGAACCAGGTGGAGCTGGTCGCCGAGACCCTGGAGCAGGCCGCCACCCGGCTGGACTGCGCCGGCCGGGTGCTGGCCGCCGCCAACGCCGCGCTCCCCCGCCCGAGCGGCCTCTACGAGCGGCTCTGGCAGGCCGCCACCGTGATGCGCGAGCACCGCGGCGACGGCCACGTGGCCGCCCTGGTGGCGGCCGGGCTGGACGGCTGCGAGGCGCTGGTGGTCCGCTGCGCGATGGACATGCGGCGCGAGATGATCCAGCCGCTGCGCGGGTGGACGGACGCCGAGTGGGAGGCGGCCGCCGAGCGCCTGGTCGAGCGCGGCTGGCTGACCGCCGAGGGGACGGTCACCGAGCTCGGCCGGATCCGCCACCAGACCCTGGAGGCCGCCACCGACCTGGCCGCCGCCCGGGTCTGGGACGACTACCCGCGCGCCGAACTCGACCGGCTGGCGGCGGCGTTGAAGCCGATCTCGGCGCTCTGTCGCAGCGAGCTGCCGATCAACCCGATGGGGCTGCCGGACAACCAGTGACGGCCGGCCCGCCCGGTCCGCGCCGTCGGGGCGAGGGCGCAGCCACGGCCAGTCCGCGACCCCAGGGCGAGGACAACGCCAGGGCCAGTCCGCGCCTTCAGGACGAGAGCGCCCCGGGCGGGCCGAGCACGATCGCCCGCCCGGCGTAGAACCGCCCGAACGACCGCCACGGCACGCGCGCGAAGGCCTGCGACTCCCCCGGGAACCCGGAGGGGTTGTGGACCAGCAGCGCCGTGTCCGTGGCGCCCACCGCCAGCACCAGGTGCCCGCCGCGCCGCACCGGCTCCGGCCCGTACGGCTCCCGGATCGACGGGTGCACCGAGAGCATCACCAGCCGGCCGCCGACCACCTCGGCCGACACCTCCTCGGGCGTCAACTCCCGGGCCCGCGCGGCCAGTCCCCAGCGCCGCTCGACGTACCCGGCGAACGGCGCGTGGATCAGCCCGCGCAGGCCGTCGCCGTCCCGCAGGTACGCGCCGGCCGCCAGGCACTCCTCCGCGAGCGCCATCGCCGCCGGGTTCACGCCCCACCAGTGCGCCAGTGCCATCCGCAGGCAGGCCACCCCGCACAGCCGCCAGGACCACCACGCGTACTCCTCCGCGCTGGCCGCTCCGGACTGCCCCCAGCGCGGGTCGGCGGACGCGTCCAGCCGCCCGTCGACGATCTCCCGCACCAGCTCCGCCGACTCCCACTGCGCGCGGTACGGCACCTCGTGCACCACCCGTACCGGCCGCGCCGGCGCCTCCGGCCGCGCGTCGCCCCGATCCACCATCCCCCGACGCTCTCACGGCGCGGCGGCCGGGCGGCTCACGACACTCCCTGCGCGGCCGTACTCAGGCGCCGGTCCCCGGCTCGGCCGGCTCCACCCCACCGGACTCCGGCTCCCGGTAGGCCAGCCGCTGCGACGCCCGCCGGCCGCGCGCCTCCAGCGGCAGCGAGCCGGTGGCACCGGCCAGGCCGAACGGCGGCATGTCGAAGTAGATCGCCTCGTACCCGCCCTGCGGCACGATGTACGTCTCGTGCCAGAGCCCGACGTGGCCGCGCGCCTTGCCCTGCCGCAGCTTGCGGTTGACGATGCCCCACACCGTGTGGTGGAAGCCGTCCGGCGCGCTCGCGTAGCCGTACAGCTTCTCCTTCGACTCCCAGTACTGGACGACGTAGTAGGTGCGCGGCGAGGCGGTCAGCAGGACGCGGCCGCGCAGGCCGCGCTCGGGGGCGCGGCCCAGCTCGTACAGCATCCGGAGCATCGAGAACATCACCGGGCCCCAGTGGTGCACGGCCCAGAAGCGGTTGATCCGCATGCCGATCAGCAGCACCACGGTGTCGCCGGTGGCGGCGGCCGTGGTGTAGCCCGGCTGCGGCTTGGCGAACAAGGACATCTCTGCCTCCCGTGCCCGTGCCGATGTAATCGGTGATTACATCAGCGCGGAATGGCCCGGTCAAGGCTCGTCCAGCGCACAATTCGGTTACGGCGAAGGGTGGTTGGCGATCCCCTGGCCGAAGGTGTCCATCACCTGGCAGGCCAGCTCCTCCGCCGCCGCGGCCGGCAGGTAGCCGTCCAGGATCATCTGCGCCAGCCCGTACACCAGCGCCTGCCCGGCCAGCCCGACCAGCGCCGGATCCCCGGGGCGCAGCAGGCCCGCCTCCTGGTCCGCGACGATCAGGTCCGTGAACACCCGGTCGATGCCGTCCAGCCGCTCGCTCAGCTCCGGGTCCCGCGAGGCGGCGAACACCCGCGAACGCACCAGCTCGAACCGCCGCGGATGGCGCAGCACGTACCGGACGACCCCCAGCCCGATCGCCCGCATCACCGACCTGCCGTCCGGCCCGGCGGCCGCCACCTGGGCCTCCTGCCAGCGCACGAAGTCCGCCAGCACCCGGTCCGCCAGCGCGGTCAACAGCGCCTGCCGGTCGGCGAAGTGACGGAACGGCGCCCCCGCCGACACCCCGGCCCGGCGCGCCACCTCCCGCACGCTGACCTTCTCCTGCCCCTGCTCGTCCAGCACCTCGAACGCCGCCGCCACCAACGCCTCCGGCAACGCCCCGTGGTGGTACGCCCCCCGGCCCCCGCCCCGCTTCCGCGCCCGCTCCCGCTCCTGCTCCCGCTCCCTCATGCCTGCCTTGCTACCACAGCCGCGCCCCCGGCCAGGCCGTCTTCCACGGCCGCCGGGGGCGCGACGGAGGCACCGGCCGGGGCCGGGCCGAAGCCGGGCCGAAGCCGGGGCGCGGGCGGACTACCAGGCGTAGTCCTCCGGGGCGGGGCGGTGGCCCGGGAAGAGCTCGTCGAGGTGGTCGAGGGTCTTCTGGTCGAGCTTGAGGTCGAGCGCGCCGACGGCGGCGTCGAGGTGGGCCCTGGTGCGGGGGCCGATGATGGGGGCGGTGACGACGGGGCGGGAGAGGAGCCAGGCGAGGGCGAGGTCGGCGGGGTCGGCGCCGAGTTCGGCGGCGAGGTCCTCATAGGCCTGGATGCGGTCGCGGTGCTTGGCGAGGAGTTCGTTCGCGAGGGCCATGCCGCTGCGGTCCCGGGTGCCCTCGCGCTCCTTGCGCAGGACGCCGCCGAGCAGGCCGCTGCGCAGCGGGGACCACGGGATCAGCCCGAGGCCGTAGTGCTGGAGGGCGGGGACGACTTCGAGTTCGACCGCCCGGTCGAGCAGGTTGTAGAGGGACTGCTCGCTGACCAGGCCGAGGAAGTGGCGGGCGCGGGCGGTCTCCTGGGCCTGGGCGATGTGCCAGCCGGCGAAGTTGCTGGAGCCCACGTAGACGATCTTGCCCTGGGCGACCAGGACCTCCATCGCCTGCCAGATCTCCTCCCAGGGCGTGGCCCGGTCGATGTGGTGCATCTGGTAGAGGTCGATGTGGTCGGTCTGGAGGCGGCGCAGGCTGGCCTCGACGGCCTTGCGGACGGCGACCGCGGAGAGCCTGCTCTCGTTGGGCCAGTCCCCCATGTCGCCGTAGACCTTGGTGGCGAGGACGGTGCGCTCGCGGCGGCCGCCGCCCTTGGCGAACCAGCGGCCGATGATCTCCTCGGTACGCCCGCGCAGCCGGCCCTCGCGGTCGCGGCCGTACGTGTTGGCGGTGTCGAAGAAGTTGATGCCGTGCTCGTGGGCGGCGTCCATGAGGCGGTGGGCCTCGGCCTCCTCGGTGTGGGGGCCGAAGTTCATGGTGCCGAGGCAGAGGCGGGAGACGGTCAGGCCGGTGCGGCCGAGGTGGGTGTACTCCATGGCGCCCCACCCAAGACCACACCGGCCCCGCTGTCCAGCACATTAGGGGGGCGTGCCGCAAGCTGGCGGATCACCGCCCGTGGGTGGCGAACTTCCGTACGGCGAGCGGCATGCAGCCCGCGAGCAGCACGGCGCTCCAGAGCAGCGCGGCGAGCACGGCGTGCTGCGTCGGCCAGGCGGACCCGGCCGCCGAGGGGTTGCCGAACAGCTCCCGGCAGGCCTGGACGACGGAGCTGACCGGGTTCCAGTCGGCGAGGAACCGCAGCCAGCCGGGCATGCCGCCGGTCGGCACGTAGGTGTTGGTGACCATCGCCAACGGGATCACCGCGGCGGACAGCTGGCCGGCCGCCTCCTCCTTGCCGATGGTCAGGCCGAGCACGGTGCCGACCCAGGTCATCACGAAGCGGAAGAGCAGCAGCAGTGCGAACGCCCCTGCCGCGTCGGCGAGTCCGTGCCGGACGCGCCAGCCCGTGGCGAGCCCGACCAGCGCCAGCAGCGCCAGGACGACGACGCTGACCAGCAGGTCGGCGAGGGCCTGTCCGAGCAGCAGTCCGGTGCGGGAGACGGGCATGGAGCGCAGCCGGTCGGTGACCCCGCGCCCGACGTCGCGGGCGGCGCCGACCATGGTGGGCATGACGCCGTTGGTGGCCACCATGGCGAACAGGCCGGGCATCAGGAACTCCCGGTAGCCGCCGCCCCCGGGGACCTGCATGGCGCTGCCGAAGACGTACCCGAAGACCACCACCATCACCACCGGCACGCCCAGCGAGGCGGCCAACAGGCCCGGCGAGTGGCGGTAGTTGAGCAGGACGCGGAGCATCGAGGTCCAGGTGCCGGAGGCGAGCCGCCGGGTGGTGGACGGGCGCGGGGGCGCGAGTGCGGCGGCGGTCATCAGGCGGCCCTCCCGGCGTCCGCGGACTCCTCGGTGAGCGCGAGGAACACGTCGTCCAGCGAGGGCGCCCGCACCGCGACGTCCTCGGCGACGACCCCCGCGCCGTCCAACTCCCGTACCAGTGAGGGCAGCAGGACGGACACGCCGGGCGTCGTCAGCACCGTGACGGTCCGCTCGGCGACGTCCACCCGCGCGTCGCCGCCGGTCATCGAGGACAGCACCACGGCGGTGGCGGCGAGCTGCCCGGGGTCGGCCAGGGTGACGGAGACCTGGCTGCCGATCGCGGCCTTGAGCCGGTCCGGCGGGCCGGTGGCGATGGCGGCGCCGTGGTCGATCACCACGATGTCGTCGGCGAGCCGGTCGGCCTCCTCCAGGTACTGGGTGGTGAGCAGCACGGTGGTGCCGGCGTCCGCCAACTCCTTGACGGTGTCCCAGATCGCCTGCCGGCTGCGCGGGTCGAGCCCGGTGGTGGGCTCGTCCAGGAAGAGCACCGGCGGGCTGGTGACCAGGCTGGCGATGAGGTCGAGGCGCCGGCGCATGCCGCCGGAGTAGGTGCGCACGAGCCGGTCGGCGGCCTCGGTGAGGCCGAAGCGGGTGAGCAGTTCGTCGGCGCGCTCCCGGGCCCGGCGGGCGCCGAGGTGGTGCAGCCGGCCGAACAGCCGGAGGTTGTCGCGGCCGGTGACGCCCTCGTCGACGGCGGCGTGCTGCCCGGCGAGGCCGATGGCGCGCCGGACGTCCTCGGCGGCGCGGACGACGTCGTGTCCGGCGACCCGGGCGGTGCCGCGGTCGGGGGCGACCAGGGTGGCGAGGACGCGGACGGCGGTGGTCTTGCCGGCGCCGTTGGGGCCGAGCAGGCCGCAGACGGTGCCGGCCGGGACGGTGAGGTCGAGGCCGCGCAGGGCCTCGGTGGCGCCGAAGCGTTTCCGCACGCCCGTCATCTCGATGGCGGGCGCCGCGCCGGCGGCGGGTCGGGCGGTGTCGGACATGGCTCTGCCCTTCTCTAGGTACAGCGTACGTAGAAGCGCGCTTGGGCGCCATCGTACTACGTACGCCGTACGTATCTAAGATGGGAGGGCGAGGTGATCTTCCAGTGCCGTCCAGCAAGTCCCCCACCGGCCCCGACCAGCCGGAACAGTCGGAACAGCCCGACAGGCCCACGCCCCCCGAGGCCCCCGAAGTGATCTGGCTGCGCCCCGAGCGCACCGGCCGCGGCCCGCGCCCGGCCCACAGCCGGGACTCGATCGCCGCCGCGGCCATCGCGATCGCCGACGCCGAGGGCCTGGACGCGGTCTCCATGCGCCGGGTCGCGGCGGCGCTCGGCGCGGGCACCATGTCGCTCTACAACTACGTGCCGAAGAAGGAGCACCTGCTCGACCTGATGCTCGACGCGGTCGCCGGCGAGTACCGCTTCCCGCCCGCGCCGAGCGGCGACGTCCGGGCCGACCTCGCCGACCTGGCCCACCAGCAGCTCGGCCTCTCCCGCCGCCACCCCTGGCTGCCCGCACTGGTGCTGGTCCGCCCCAGCATCGGCCCCAACGCCCTGCGCTACACCGACCACTTCCTCGCCGTCACCGCCCCCACCGGCCTCGGCGGGGGCGCCCGGATGGAGGCGATGGCGCTGTTCAACGGCTTCGTCGGCCAGTTCGCCCAGTACGAGCAGACGGCCGCGGCGGGCGCCAAGTGGCAGGCGGAGCTGGTCGGTTACCTCGGCCAGGCGGCGGCGAGCGGCGAATTCCCGCACCTGGCCCAGGCGTTCGCCACCACCGGTCCGCCCGCCGACCCGGACCGGGCCTTCGACCGCACCCTGGACCGGGTGATCTCGGCGATCCTGGCACCCGCCGAAGGGGGCGCCCAGGAGACAGTCGAAGGGGGTTAGGCCACCGCCTCCCTCGGCAGCACCCCGGCCACCCGCCCGTCCACCAGGACCATGACCGCCCGGTGCGTCCTCCCGAGCGCCGTCCGCGCGTCGGCCGCCGACTGCCCGACGCCGACCGTCGGCAGCGCCGGCCCGATCAGCCCGCCCAGCGGGTCGCCCGGCTTGGCGGCGCCGTCCGCGAGCGCCGCCGCGAGCGCGGCCCGGGAGACCGAGCCGACCACCTCCGTCGCGGCCACCCCGTACGGGCGCGCCGCCCGCGCCAGCACCGCCGGGGCCACGCCGCCCGGCGCATCGCCCAGCGCCTCCAGCGCCTCGCCCACGGTCGCGCCGGCGGCCACCGTCACCAGCGGCGCGGCGGCGTCGAGCAGCGGCCGCAGGCCGTCCGCCGCCTCCTCCAGGAAGCCCCACTCCCGCATCCACGCGTCGCTGTGCACCTTGGACAGGTAGGAGCGCCCCGAGTCCGGCAGCACCACCACGACCAGGTCGTCCGGCCCGAGCCGGCGCGCCACCCGCAGCGCCGCCGCCACCGCCGCGCCGGAGGACGGGCCGGCCAGCAGGCCCTCCTCGCGGGAGAGGCGACGGGCGGCCAGCAGCGCCTCGCGGTCCGGGATCCGCTCGTAGGAGTCGATCAGCTCCGTACGCAGGGCCTGCGGCATGCGGTCCTCGACGGTGTCGGGGTGGAGGTAGTGCCCGATGCTCTCGACGTACCACGGGCTGCCGTCGCCGCCCCCGTACGTGGAGGACTCCGGGTCCGCGCCGACCACGGTCACGGCGCCGCCGGAGGTCTCCTTGAGGTAGCCGCCGGTGCCGGTGATGGTACCGCCGGTGCCGACGCCGGCGACGAAGTGGGTCACCCGGCCGCCGGTCTGCTCCCAGATCTCGGGGCCGGTGGTCCGGATGTGGGCGTCCGGATTGGCCAGGTTGTCGTACTGGTTGGCGAGCCAGGCGCCGGGGATCTCCTCGGCCAGCCGCTGCACGACGTTGAACAGGTGCCTCGGGTCCTCGGCCGGCACGGCGGTCGGCGCGAGGACGACCTCCGCCCCGTACGCCCGCAGGATGTCCGACTTCTCGGCCGACGACTTGTCGGCCACCCCGGCGATCACCCGGTACCCGCGCTGCCGCCCGACGATCGCCAGGCCGATGCCGGTGTTCCCGGAGGTCGCCTCGATGATCGTCCCGCCCGGCTTCAGCAGGCCGTCCCGCTCGGCGGCCAGCACCATCGAGAGCGCGGCGCGGTCCTTGACGCTGCCGCCGATGTTGAGGAACTCGGCCTTGGCGTAGATCGGCGCGGCGATCCCGGCGCCGAGCCGGGCCAGGCGGATCAGCGGCGTCCCGCCGATCGCGTCGAGGACGGATTCGTGAACTGCGGCCATCGTCGGCCCCTTTCGCTAGCACTGTCAGCCCGAGCCTGCCCAGGCCACGGGCTCGGTAGACGGTAGCGACACCGTTCCTCATCCGGCCGAAACATTGTCCGACGGCCGGGATCGGGTACGGGCCGGTGCGAGCAGGGACGGGCGAGCGCACGCGGGGACGGGCGGGCGCAAACGGGGACGGTCGTCGATCAAGCGGGCAGCCGGCGGGGTCCCCCCGGGGTCCTCCCCCGGTTCCGGCGCCGCACCGCCTCCGCCGCGAGCAGCGCCGCCGGGACGGCCGCGGCCGGCACCGTCCACCACGGCAGGCCGGTCACGGACGCGAGCACCGCGGGCACTCCGCAGGCGAGCAGCGTCCACAGGACGAGCGACCGGGCGAGGTCGAGGGTGACGTCGCCGGGGCGGCCGGTGAACCGCAGCGCGCCCAGGACGGCGGCGAGCACCGCCAGCAGCGCGGCGAACGTGCCCACCCCGGCGGTGAACTGCCCCTCGTCGCGGGGCTCGTCGTACGAGGCCTGCGCGACACCGGCCCGTTCCAGGCGCATCACCCGGCCGCGCCACACCGTGCCGTCCACCCGGTCTCCGGGCTTCAGTCCGTCCAGCAGCGGCCCGCCGTCGGCGAACCCCACCTCGCCGCTCCAGAACGGCGCGCCGTCCAGCGTCGCCCGGAACTCGGAGCTCTTGCCCGCGTTGCGGACGACCGTGCCGCTGACGGTGAACGGCACGGTGCGCACGCACTCCTCGACCCCCGCGCCCGGGCTCCCGGCCGGGCAGGTCACGGCGGCCGTGTACGAGCGGTACCGCTCGGCGTCGTCCGGCAGCACGACGGTGAACACGTACCAGGCGGCCGCCGCCGGGGCCAGCGCCGCGACGGCGAGCAGCGCGCCGCCGGTGCGGGTCCATGGTGAGGGACGGTGGGTCATGACGGTTCTCCCCCCGGTCCGGTGCGCGGCCGGAACCCCCGGGTCGCCGTCGCCGGGGCGTGCCGCCCCGCCCCTTCCGGGGTCGGACGGTACCGGGCGGCCGGAACGCCGGACGGTGTCGCGGTTCTCGGAGTCGGTCCGGAGCTCGCCGAAGCCCCGTGAGCGGTGCGTACGGCCTGAGCGGGTCCGCACGGGGGGCGGCGGCGCGCCGGCGGACCTCGCGTCGAGCGCCACGCACACCACCCCCGGACCGGCTCGCGGACACAGCTGTCCCTCGATCGCCGACCAGGCTTCCCGGCACTCCTTCGCGCACGCTACCGGACTCCGACCCGGCCTGGCACGCCGGTTCGCCAAGGCGCCGGGCGAGCAACCCCCCTCCAGGGCCGGCGTGATCGACCGGGCAAGTCCTGGCACTCCGGCAGGACTTCTCCGTTCCCGCCGGTCGCCCGGCGGGCGCTCAGCCGGCGGCCTCCCGAACCGGCGGGCGGAGGAGGGCGAGGCGACTGGCGGTACGGTCGAGGTCGCGCATGAGGGTGGAGCCGGTGGCGAGGCCGGCGAGCGGATCGGCGCCGATCAGGACCAGGCGGACGTCGCGGTCGCAGCAGACGTCGACCAGGTTGGCGAAGCGCCGACGGCCGTCGGGGGACGCCTCTGTGAGCGGTGGGACGCCGTCGAGGACGACGGTGGGGAAGCGGTCGGCGAGTGCGAGGTAGTCGGCGACGGAGGTGAGGCCCTCGCACAGCTCCTGGAAGCCGAACCACACGTGGTCCTCGCGGACCGCCCGGGCCGACAGCTCACGGCGGTGGGCGGCCACCGGACCCACTTCCTCGGGCCGGGGCGGGGAGAGACCGGCCGAGGGCTCGTCGCCGGGGCGGAGACGGGCGCCGAGGTCGAACCCGTGAGCGCGCTCCGACCGGGGCTGCCGCCGGAAGTCGACCGGCCCGGAGACGTCGAGCACGTCCATCCGCTCCTCGATCAGCCTGATCGTCGGCTCGAAGAGGTGGTGGTACAGCGGGTCGGGCATCAGCCCGGCGGGCGGGTAGTTGGACGTGGTGACAAGGGTGATCCGCCGGTCCAGCAGGGTGCGGAGGAGACGGGCGACCAGCATCGCGTCACCCGCGTCGTGGGCGTGGAACTCGTCGAAGACGAGGATCCGGCAGTTGCCGAGCAGCTCGTCCACGGCCCGGTCCACCGCCGCGCCGTCCGCGCTCCGGCTCTCGGAGTGGTGGGCGACACCCTCGTGCAGTCGGCGGAAGAAGTCGTGGAAGTGCAGCCGCCGCTTGCGCGGGGTCGGCAGCCCGTCGAGGAAGGTGTCCACCAGCCAGCTCTTGCCGCGGCCGACCGGGCCCCAGAGGTAGAGGTGCCGCGGACTGCGGCGCAGCCGCCAGGCCGGGTGGGCCAGCTCGCCGGCCAGCCGACTGAGTCGTTCGACCGGGAGCTCCTGGGCGGGGTCGAGCGTGAATCCGTGCTGCCCCGCGGCCCGGTGGAAGTGCCCGCGCATCGCCTCGTACTGGTTCCGCACCCCGTCCGTCACGGGTCCGGACCATAGCAGGGCATCAGAACCGTCGGGATCACCGGGAGTTGCCCGGCCCGCGGCACCGCCGAAACACCGGCGCTCCGGCGGTTCGACCACGGTATTCCGGCGCTCCACCGCCGGCCGGAACGGCCGAGGCGAATATGACGCCCAGTCATCGGAAAGTCACGCATTTCCGTGCCGGGCGTACACCCGCGATATTCGCGGCCCGATTCCCGCGGACGGATCTCCGTAGCCGCTTCGTCACGCCGCGCATTCGCTCCGTCCGGAATTCCGCGCGCGAAACGCGGCCCGCGCGGGCCTTCGGGCAGGGCGTCCGGGCAGGGCCTCCGGACGGGGCGCGGACACCCGGGCGGCCGGCCCCGACCCCGGCTAGATGTCGAGAGCGGCCTCGATGCGCTTGAGACCGTGCCGGGCGAGCGCGAGGTTGGCCCGCGAGCGGTCCAGCGCCAGGTAGAGGAAGAGCGAGCCGTGACCGCGGGTCAGCGGGCGGATCAGGTGGTACTGGGTGCCGAGGGTGATCAGGACGTCCTCGATGACATCATCGATCGACAGCGCGGCCAGGGCGCGTATCTTCGCACGAACAACCTCAGTGTTGGCGGCGGCCGCAATCTCCAGGTCGAGCTGCTGCCCCCCGCCGAGGAACCCGAGTGACATACCGCTCTCGTGGTCGGCCACGGCCACTCCGATGGCCCCCTCGATGGCCATCGCGTCCTTGAGTGCCTCGTCAATGTTCATGCGCTGTTCGTCCTTTGCGTGACTTCCGGGCAGAACTCCCGTGTGCGGGAACAAAATAGCAAGAAGCCGCCGGTTGTGGTCGCCTCGTGAAAATGATGGAATAAAGTACGCTGCCGGGGTTCAGAACGTGAAGGGGTACTGGTGCGCGCACTCGACGCTTCCCTCTCCGATGTGCTCGGCTCCCCCGGAGTGGTCGGTGCCGCGCTCGTCGACGCCGTCACGGGTCTCAGCTACCAGTCCGCCGGGGACCACCGGCTGCTCGGGACCGGGGCCGAACTCGCCGAGCTGACCAACCTGATCGGCGAGCGGCTGTACGAGGCAGGGGCGGAGAGCGAGTTGGAGAGCCTGGTGGTCACCAGCACCCGCCATCACCAGGTCGTCCAGGTGCTGTCCCGGAAGGGCGACCCCCTGCTGCTGGCCACCGTGCTGGACCGGGAACGGACCAACCTGGCACTGGCCCTCCGCCAGACCGCCGACCGCGCGCAGGACTTGCTGGCATGACCGACCCGTCCCACGGCACGGCGCCGCCCGCCGTGCCCGCGACTCCCACGACGCCGGCTCCACCCACCGCGCGCAACGTGCCCGCGCTGCTGCTCGCGCTGCGCCGGACGGAGTTCACCGGCTCGGTCACCGTCTCCAGCGCACCGGGCGGCACGATCCACCTGGAGCAGGGTCTGGTCGCGGCGATCGAGACCCCCGGGGCCCCGACCGCCGCGACCCTGCTGCTGAAGTCCCGGCGCGTCGGCGAGGAGGAGTGGGCGTCCGCCGAGACGGCCGCGTCCATCGGCCGACCGACCGACGCTCCCCCGACCTGGGGCGGCGACCTCGGCGCGGCCCTGGTGGCTCAGGGGTCGATCGGCGCCGCCGAGCTCGAAGCCGTCTGCGCCGCCGCCGCCTTCGACGGGGCCTTCGCCCTGGTGCTGAGCCCGCCCGGCAGTTGGGAGACGGCCGAGGCGGCGCCGCCTGCCAGGATCGCGCTGCGCCCGGGCATCGAGCCGGAGCGGCTCTTCGAGGAGACCGCCCGGCGGACGGCCCTGCTGACCCGCCTCTGGGGACCGCCCGGCGAACTGGCCCGCATCCGGATCCGTCCTGCCGCCCGGGCCGAGTCCGGCGCGCTGCGGATCCCGGTCCGCTACCGGGAGATCCTGGCCGCCGCCACCGGCCGCCGCACCGCGCGCGACCTCGGCTTCGCCCTGGGACGCGGTGTGTTCGCCGTGCTCCTCGACGTCGTACGGATGGACGCCCGGCACCTGCTCCACCGGGAACCGGCTCACCCGGGGCCCCTGGCACCGAGCGTGGCCCCGCGCACGCCGACGAGCGAACCGCCGCCGGCCGACACCGGGCCGCTACCGCGCCGCGTCCGCAGCGGACGCGGCGCGGGTGGTCCGGGCGGCCCCGGCGGCCTGCCCGCCCGATCCGAGGGAGCGGCGGCCGCTTCCGACGGTCCACCGAACGCACACCGCGCCGAGCACACCGCGCGTACCGAGACGACCGAGCAGAGCGAGAAGAGCGCACCATGAGCAGCCAGACACCGACCGCCGTGCTGGTCGACGAGTTGAAGTCCCTCCGCGACCGGGTCATGGGCATCTCGGAGAGTGTCGTCTCCACCACCGACGGCCTGTTGGTGGCCGCCGACACGGCCGTCGTCCACCCCGAGTCGGCCGCCGCCCTGTCCGCCGCCATGCTCGGCCTCGGCCGGCGCACCGCGGCCGAGGTCGGCGTGGGCGGCCTGCGCGACGTGGTCACCCGCTGCACCAGCGGCTACGTCGTGGTGCTGGCGATCGGGGAGCAGGCGCTGCTGATGATTCTGGGAGACGAGGGCCTCGACATCGCCGGCCTGCACCGCGAGTCGCCCGCCACGGTCCGCCGCCTGAGCGAGCTGCTCGGAATGGTCCCCGCGGTCTAGGCCCTCTCTTTCGGATCATGCCGGGCGCGCGGCGTGATCCGGAAGAGAGCGCCTGGTCCCGACGCCGTCGGGTTACCGACCGCGGCGGCCCCGCTTCCCCAGTCCCTCGGTCAGCGTGGCCCAGAAGCCCCGGCTCTGCGGCTGCTTCTCGGCCGCGGCATCGAGCGGCGGCCGCAGCACCGGGCCGTCCGGGACGATGCCCTGGGCCCGGGCGGCCACCAGCCAGCTCGGCAGCTCGGTGAGCAGCAGGTCGTACAGCTCGTCGTCGGAGACCGTCCGGGGGTCGCGCCCCAGGTGGACGAAGCCCGCGTTGTCGATCGGCCGCTTCTCCGGGACGGGCAGTTCGTCCAGCTTCCGCAGGAAGTCGAACTGCCGGCTGTCCGGGTCACCGAAGCCGATGAACTGCCAGAAGATCGGCAGCGTCGCCGCCTCGCAGAGCTTCTTCTCCGCCGCGGGCTTGCTGATCGGGCCGCCGTCCGTCTGGAACAGCACGAAGGCCGGGTCCGTGGCCCCGCTCTCCCGGTAGTGCCGGATGACCGCGTCCATCGCCAGGTGGTAGCTGGTCCTGCCCATGTGGCCGAGGCCCGCGACGATCCGGTCGATCCAGCCCGCGTGGTCCTCCAGGGCGATCTCGGCCTGGGCGTCGACCTCGGTGGAGAAGAAGACGACCGGCACGGTCCCGTCGTCGTCCAGGTGGGCCGACAGCCCCAGGACCCGGTCCGCGAGCGCCTGGACGCTGCCGTCCTTGTAGTAGGGCCGCATCGAGCCGGAGTAGTCGACCACCAGGTACACCGCCACCCGCTGGCCGTTCAGCCCGCGCCGCTCCACCGAGGCGCCGGCCGTCTTGTAGAGGCTCACCAGCGCGGGCGCGCTCTGCTCGACCTTGCTCAGACTGACGGCCATGTGTCGCTCCCTCGCTCGCTGCGGCAGCCGGGCTGCCGGGGCGCGTGATCGTCAACGCGCTCCGGACACTGTGCGCGGCGGACGACGGTGAGGGCAAGCCGTCCGCCCGGCCCGGCCGCTCACAGGCCGTTCGGGTGCCCCGACAGCCACCCGGCGTGCCGCTCCTTCAGCCGGTCCCGCTCCTCCGTCGACGCCAGGTAGACGTCCGCCCCGCCGTCGTACGGGTGGTACAGCCGCCGCAGGCCCGGGCCGGCAATGATCACCCCGCCCTCCCGGTCGTCGGCGACGCGCCGCAGCAGCCCGTCCAGGCCGCCGCGCCGCCACCGCCGCCGCTCCACGAAGACGTGGCAGTAGGTGCGGAACTCCGGCTCGGGGTCGTCGGTCTGGAGCCAGGTCCGCCAGTGCTTCGCGTCCCGGCGCATCCGGGGGGCGCTCTCCCGGCTCGACCACCGCGGGGTGAGGACGTACACCTCGGCGCCCGCGAACAGCTCGTCCAGCACGGTGTTGTGGCGCTCCAGCACGATCACGTACTCGCGCTCGTCGTCGGGGTAGCGCTTGGACTCCGGCAGGCTGTGGAAGCGCACCCAGACGTCCCGCGCCCGGCCGAGCTCGTACCCGACGGGCTCCGTGCCGGGCCACCGCCGCTCCCAGAGCGCCGTGAGCGCCGTCCGCGCCTCGCGATCCACCCGCTGTCCTCCTCCTCGTCGACCGGCGAGTCTGCCACATCCGTCCCACCCGTCCCGGCCTGGTGAAATCCCCTCGTCAGGGGCGCCGGGCTCCCGTAGCGTGGTTCGGTCGATCTTGAGGGCGGAACTGGGCAGAACGGGGCACCACATCATGCAGCAGCACCAGGGCTGGGCCGACGAGCGCTTCGGCGCCGTCGCGGACGTCTTCGCCGCCAACTTCGCCGGGTTCCCCGAGCTGGGCGCCGCCGTCACGGTGTTCGCCGGGGGCCGGAAGGTGGTCGAGCTGTGGGGCGGCACGGCCGACGAGCGCACCGGGCGGGCCTGGACGCAGGACACCCTCGTGCCCGTCTTCTCCTGTGCCAAGGGCCCGGTGAGCATCAGCGCCCACCTGCTCGCCGAGCGGGGCCGGCTCGACCTGGACGCGCCGGTCGCCCGCTACTGGCCGGAGTTCGCCCGCAACGGCAAGCAGGACGTCACCACCCGGATGATCCTCGGCCACCGGGCCGGCATCCCCGCCCTGGACGCGGTGCTCTCCTTCGAGGAGGTCGCCGCCTGGGATCCGGTGGTCCGGGCGATCGAGGCGCAGCAGCCGCTCTGGGAGCCGGGCACCGCGTACGAGTACCACGGCCATGTGCTCGGCTTCGCGGTCGGCGAGGTGATCCGCCGGATCACCGGGCTGACCGCGGGCGCGTTCCTGCGCAAGGAGATCGCCGAGCCGCTCGGCCTGCCGGTCTGGATCGGCCTGCCGGAGAGCGAACTCCCCCGCCTGGCCCGGCTGGTGGAGGCCGAGGGCCGCCGTCCGATGCCCGGCCCGGAGCACCTGCTGACCCGGATCGTCACCATGAACGGCGCCCTGGTCTTCCCCGGCCTGGACGTGCCGCACGGCTGGAACGACCCGGCGCTGCACGCGATCGAGCTGCCCGGCGCGGGCGCCGTCGCCTCCGCCACCGGCCTGGCGGGCCTCTACGCGGCGGCGGCCACCGGACTGGACGGCGCGCCCCGCCTGCTCTCGCCCGACACCGTGACCGGCGCGGTGCGCGAAGTCTCCTCCGGGGCGGGCTTCCTGGGCTTCGACATGGGCGCCCGCTGGGGCTCCGGGCTGCTGCTCGACTCCCCGGCCTTCCGCCCGCTGCTCGGCGCGCGCAGCTTCGGCAACGACGGCGCCGGCGGCCAGTTCGCCTTCGGGGACGACGAGTTCGGCGTCGGCTTCGCCTATGTCGCCAACCGGATGATCGGCCACGGCGATGCCCGGGCGAACCGCCTGATCGAGGCGGTGCGCGAGTGCCTGGGCTGACCGGCTTCCTCCCGCTCGTCACCGTCCTGGCCACCACCGGCGGCCTCGGCGAGCTGCGCTACGGCGCCTCGCTGCCCGAACTCGCCGTCCACTACGGCGATCCGTGGGACGGCGGCGGCATCCACCGGGGCGACCGGTGGCCGCACGCCTTCTGCTGGGGCGACGTGCGGACGGTGTTCTGCCGCTGCCGCCGGCTCCACTCGCTCTCCCTGCCGGTCTGGCAGGGAGAGCTCGACCTCCCGCAGCCGGGCGGCGGTTCGGCGACGCTCGACACCCACGTCTCCGAGGCCGACCTGATGGCGGCGCTGACCGCCACCGGCCACAGCTGGCAGACGGTGACGTACGAGAACCTCCCGGACCAGCGGAACCTGCTGTTCTCGCCGGCCGAGGAGGTCCGGGTGGAGCTGGTCCTGACGAACCGGGCGTCCCAGGACGGGCCGCCGCTGGAGGCGTGGGCGCTGCACAAGGCGTTGCTGTGGGGCTACGAACACCTCGACTGCCCCGAGCCCGACCGCTCCCTGCCCGACGACGGCTGGGGCGCGGCCGGGCCGTAGCGCGGCGGCGAGCCGTTCCGTCCCCTGCTCGGAACGGCCCACCGCCGGCGGCGGTCCACCGTCGGCCGCAACCCGCCGACGGCCACCGCTACTTGAGCAGGAAGTCGTACACCGCCTGCCGCCCGGCCGGGTCGGCCGCCCGGGTCTGCACCGAGTGCGCCGCACCCGGGACGATCACGACCTGCGGGTCGTGCGCCAGCTCCGCCTGCTGGTACAGCCACTCGTTCGGCGTGGACAGGTCCCGGTCGCCGCCGAGCAGCAGCACCGGCACGTTCGGCAGCCTGCGGTGCGCCGGCGGGATCGGCGGCACCTGCTCGCGCGGCCAGTCCAGGCAGACCAGCTGGCTGCCGAGCCCGGTCGCGGTCGCCGGGTCGTACGGCCAGGTCTGCTCGGCGGTCAGCCGCTGCCGGGTGCGCTCCAGCGCGGCCGCCCGGCCCGCGACCGGGGTGTCGGTGCTGCCCCACGGGAAGCGCGAGTCCGCGCAGACGGTGGCGGCGTGCAGGCCCTGGCTGAGCGCCTCGGCCGGGGCCGCGTCGTCCCGGTGGACGGTCTCGATGAAGGCCTGGAGCTTCTCCGGCTGCCCGCCGGCGGCCTCGTGCAGCGCCTCCGGAACCCCGCCGTAGTTCGGGTCGGTGAACTCGTAGCTGGTGAGGGCATCCAGGACCTGCGCCCCGTTGCCGTACCGCCGGACGGTGGCGGCGAGGTCGGCGGCCGGGTCGGTGGTGCAGCCGGTGGCCTGGCAGGCGGCCCGCAGCACCCGGGCGCTGGCGGGCAGGGCGGCCAGGTCGAGCGGGTCGTAGCCCTGCTGCGGCACCACCGAGTCGAGCACCAGCCGGGCCACGTGCGCCGGGTGGGCGAGCGCGTACCGCTCGGCGACGAGGGTGCCGTACGAGACGCCGTCGAGGGTCAGCCGCCGGTCGCCGAGGGCACCGCGCAGCCGGTCGATGTCGGCGACGGTGTCCGCGGTGCTGTAGAAACGGGCGTTGGGGCCCAGGGCGGCGGCGCAGTCGGCGATCGACTGCCTGCGCGGCACAGCGAGGTCGGAGGAGCCCATGTCCTCCTGGAGGCCCGGGCACTGGAGCGCACGGGCGCCGGTGCCGCGCTGGTCGTACATCACCAGGCGGTAGTCCTTGAGGACGGGCGCCATCTTGCCGGCGATCCGCTTCATCAGCGGGACGCCGGGCTGGCCGGGGCCGCCGGTGAGGAACAGCAGGTCGCCCTTGGGGGCCGCGGTGTTCCCGGCGACGGCAACCGCGAGGTCGAGGGTCCCGGGGACGGCGCCGCTGTGGTCGAGCGGGACGGTGAGGGTCCCGCAGGTGAACTCGGGCGCGTCCGGGCAGGGCGCCTGCCCGGTGATCCCGCCGCCTGGCCTGGCCGTGGCGGGTGTGTCGGCCGTGGCGGCCGCGGGAGTGGCCAGCGTGGTGCCGGCGACCACCGCGACGGCGCCCAGCAGGGCGGCGATGCGGCCGCGCGTGCTCGTCATGTGAGTCCTTCCGCTCGCACCGCGTCCGTACTGACGCGGGCACGGAAGTAGCCTGCGCCCGGGACGACGGCGAAGGCGAGCGGTTATCCGGGGATTCGACCAGGGGCGAATCCCCGACGGAGCCAGCGAAGGTGACGCACCGTCATATCAATCGCGGAAGCCGCGGCAGTCTCAGAGCAGCGCCCGCGGCAGCACCACCCGCACCCACTCCTCCGGCTGCGACAGGTGCGGGGCGTGCCCGGCGCCGCCGTACAGGTGGCGTTCCGCCTTGGGCAGGGTGAGGTCGATGAGGTCCAGCACCTCGCCGAACATCGGCGCGCTCTCGTCGCTCTGGGTGAGCAGCGCGGGCTCGCCGAAGCGGGCGAGCCCGATGAGGTCGAGGTCGAGCGCGTCCGGGTCGCGCAGCTCGTCCAGGTAGGTGGGCGCATTGCGGATGTAGCTGTGCCGGACCGGCGCGGGCAGCTGCTCCCAGGCGCCGGGGCCGAAGGCGAGGCTGTCCACGTACAGTTCGGCGGCGGCCGCCGACTCGGCCTGTTCCAGCAGCTCCCGGACGGCGGCGATCCGGTCGGCGAAGCCGGTGCCGAGCGGTCGCAGGTCCGGGTCGGCGAGCAGGATGCCGGTGCCCGGCGGCTCGTGCACGGCGATCCCGCGCAGCAGGTCGGGCCGGGCGGCGGCGAGCCGGAGCACGACCAAGGCGCCGTAGGAGTCGCCGTAGGCGAAGGCGGGCGCGAGGCCCAGCTCGTGGATCAGCCCGGCCAAGTCGGCCGCGTCCTCGTGCACCGAACCCTGGGTGAGCGGGTCCTCGCTGCGGCTGTGCCCCCGGCGGTCGTAGGCGACCGCGGTGGTGGACTCCGCCAGGCCGGGCAGCACCCGCGCCCAGGAGTCCGCGTCGCTCCAGGAACCGTGCACCAGGACGACGCCGGGGCCCTCGCCACGGGCCTCGTAGTGCAGCGCCACCCCGTTCACCCTGATCTCGGCCATCACGAGTCTCCCGGTCTCGGCGGTGCTCCCCCACCAGACTGACACAACCACCCGAAAGGGTCAGGTCCGTCGGCGGCGGACCCCGTCAGCTCATCGCCCGCACCGGCGGCTCGTCCCGCGTCCCGTCCTCCGCGACCACCGTGAACCGCTCCGCGTCCGACACCGACAGGTCCACCGGATAGAGCGACGCGGTGTCGTTGACGTCCAGCACGGCGCTCTGCCGCCCGGTCGCCGCCTCCACCCTGGTCACCCGGCCCCGGGTCATCGCCCACACCGAGCCGCCGTCCACCACCAGGCCGGTCACCTGGTCGTCCAGCCCCGCCGTCCACCGCTTGCCGCCGTCCGTCAGCGAGTACGCCAGCAGCCGGCCGGTGGCGGTGCGGCTCGGGTGCTTGCCGCCGCTGATGCCGATGTCGCCGGGCTTCTCCCCCGGTACGACGAACAGGTCCCCGACCACCACCCCGCCGAACAGCGGCCGGGCGCTGAACTCGTCGAAGGCGTGCAGCCCGCCCAGCATCACGTCCAGGTCGTACTCGTCCCCGGCGACCGGTATCACCGCCCGCTGCCGGCCGGTCCGGTCGTAGCTGAGCACCGCGTGGGTGCCGCGCTCGGCCTGGGCGTCCACCCACACCGCGAGCGGGTCGACCGAGACCACCGCGAGGTTCTTCAGCCCGCCCGCCGCGGGCAGCGCGATCCGCTGCTGCTCCCGGCCGTCCGCCGGGGCCAGCGAGCGCAGCACGGGCGGCGCGGCGCCGCACTGCGCGACCGTGACGGCGTCCCCGGGCCCGCCCGCGACCTGCAGCGGGGTGCAGCCCGGGTCGGCCGCGCCGCGCCAGACGTCCCGGCCGTCGGCCAGCCGTACGGCGCGCCAGCCGGCCTTCTCCTGGAGGAGGGCCTGCTGCCCGGCCACCGCGACCACGTCCGGAGTCGCGTCGTCCCCGTCCCGGGCGGGCGCGTCCACGGCGGCGGTCCAGCCCTCCCTGCCGTCGGAGAGGTCGAGCGCGGTGACGGCGGAGCACGGCTTGTCGTGCGGCGCGTGGCCGATCAGGCCGAGGGCGCCGCCACGGCCCGTGCCGTCAGGCCCGGTCGTCCGGCTCATCGCGCACACCGTGTCCTCCCCGGGCGGGGCCCAGTGCCAGGCGACGGCCCCGGTCGTCCGGCGGTACGCCACCACCAGGTCCGGCCGGGCCCGGACCACCAGGTCCCCGCTGGTCCAGCTGCCCACCGCGCGGATCGTCGACGGCCGGTCCAGCGGCGCCTTCCAGGAGTCGTTGAGGCCGTCCCCGGCGAAGCCGACGAAGATCCCGAGCCCCAGTACCGCCCCGACGGCTGCCGACGGGAACCCGGCCCTCGGGTGGATCAGCGCCCAGACGAAGCCCGCACCGCAGGGCATCAGCCCCAGGATGCTGATGATCCCCATGTACGCGAGGCTGTCGCCGCCGAACCCGTTCGCCGGGCCGAACAGCACCGCCAGCCCCATGCTCGCGAACAGCGCCCCCAGCACCCCGCCGGAGACCACCATCCAGGTCTCCCGGTCCCAGGCGGACCACACTCCCCACTTCGCCCGGACGACACTGTCCTCGGGCCGAACGGCCATGCCGGTCTCTCCCCTGCGACGCGCCGCCCACCGCGTCGGGGCGACGATCATCGGATCGTCGCAGAGCGCGCCATGATCCGGAACAAAGAGCAGGGAAAACCCCGGCCATGACCCGCACATACCGGGCCCGGGGCGCCGGTGGCACCTGCTCTCCACGGCGCGCGCCGGGCGCGGAAATCGATTGCCCGCCCCTGGGCCGCTGACTAGCGTTGCCCGGCATGACCACGCCATCCACCACCCCCGACTGGCGCACCGCCAACCGCGCGAACTGGGACGAGCGCGTCCCCGTCCACGCCGCCGGCCCCTTCTACGACCTGCCCGGCTTCGTCGCGGGCCGTGACACCCTCCAGGACTACGAGCCCGCCGAGGTCGGCGACGTCACCGGCCGCACCCTGCTCCACCTCCAGTGCCACCTCGGGCTCGACACCCTCTCCTGGGCCCGCCGCGGCGCCGTCGTCACCGGGCTCGACTTCTCCGCCCCGGCCGTCGCGGCCGCCACCGACCTCGCCGCCCGGATCGGCGCCGCCGACGCCCGCTTCGTCACCTCCGACGTCTACGCCGCCGCCGAGGCGCTCGACGGCCGGACGTACGACATCGTCTACACCGGCTTCGGCGCGCTCTGCTGGCTCCCCGACCTCACCCGCTGGGCCCGGACGGTCGCCTCGCTCATCACCCCCGGCGGCTTCCTCTACCTCGCCGAGTACCACCCGGTGGCCGACGTCCTCGCCGACGACGGGCGCGGCTTCGCGGAGGACTACTTCGAGCGCACCCCGATCGTCGTCGACTACCCCGGCACCTACGCCGACCCGGACGCCCGGCTCGACTCCACCGTCACCGTCCAGTGGCAGCACGGCCTCGGCGAGGTCGTCACCGCCCTGGCCGACGCGGGCCTGCGCCTGGACTTCCTCCACGAGCACGCCCACGCCCACTTCCGCGTCCCCGCCGGCGCCCCCGCCCCGCAGACCTACTCCCTCCGCGCCACCCGGCCCCGATGACCCCGCCGGGGCGGCTCCGCCCCGGCTCCCAAGGCCTCCCCCTCGCCGCCCTCCCCACCCGCACCGCCCTCGCCGCCGTCGAGACCCCCGTCCCCTACGCCGACGCCCTCCCCCGCGGTGCCGCCGGGCGCGATCCCGCCCGTGCTCGCGGCGGGCACATTTTGGCCCCTCAGCTCCAGCCCGTGTCCCCGCCCCTGCCCGCGGTCCGGTCCCCGCCAGGCACCCTGTCCCCGCCCGGCACCCAGTTGCCGTGCAGGCCCAGGGGCACCCGCACCGGCAGGTGGATGCGGGCCAGGGGCTCGCCGGTGAAGTCCTGGGCAGCGAGGACCACCAGGTCCGCCGCTCCCCGGTCCGGGTCGTGGACGTACGCCATCAGGTACCCGTCGTCCTCCGCCGTCGGCGACTCGGCGGCGACGAACACCGCCTCGCCCACCGCCCCGTCGCGCCCGAACTCGTGGGCCTCGACGGTCCCCCGACTCAGGTCGTGCTTGAGCAGGGCGTTGCTGAAGCCCTCGTCCGGGCGGTCGTCCCCGGGGCCGGTCAGCGGCGCGTAGAGCTCGACGGCGGCCGCGTAGCCGTAGCGGTAGGGGCGGCCGGTGTGCCGCGGGTTGAGGCGCGGGAACTCCTGCACCCGGTCGTCCAGCCGCTCTTCCCGGACCGTCCCCGCCGCCAGGTCGACCGTCCAGCGGTCGAGCGTGGGGCGGCTCGCGCCGATGTTCCGCAGGTCCATGCCCGGCGGGTGCCGCACGACGTCGACCACCAGCTCGTCCGCCGTCCGCTCGTACGCGTTGAGGGTGTGCCCGACCAGGTGCGGCGCGAGCTCGAACCACCGCACCGCGCCGCCCTCGCGCGGCATCACCCCGACCCGGGCGGCGCGCCGCTCGTCCCAGATGAAGGGCACCCCGGTGGCCAGGTGCGCCGGGCTGAACACCACCTGGGTGTCGTACAGCAGCACGAACCGCTCAGTGAGCGCGAAGTCGTGCATGTACGGGTTCCCGGGCACCTCGATCAGCGTGCTGCGCCGGACGGTGCCGGCCGCGTCCATCACGATGTGTTGCACCTTCTCGGAGCCGTACAGGAAGGCCAGCGAGTGCAGTTCCCCGGTGTGCGGGTCGACGACCGAGTGGGCGTTGGCGCTGTACCCCTCCGGCGTGGCGCCCAGCCCGCACGGCCCCACCGTGTCCAGCTCGTAGGTGAGTTCGTACGGGCGGATGCCGCCTTCGAGCAGCGCGTAGGTGCGCCCGGCGAGGCCCGCGACCTGCACGTTGGGGGAGATGTCCATCCGCTCGTCGACGGGCGTGCCGCGCCGGGGCTCACCGAGGCGGTCGGCGACCGCGCCGGAGCGGACCCAGCGGTTGCGGTACCACTCGGCGCGCCCGTCCCGGATCCGCACGCCGTGCACCATGCCCGCGCCGAGGGTCCACAGGTGTGCGCCCGGGTCGTCGATGCCCAGCGGGTTGGGGCCGTTGCGCAGGTAGCGGCCGTCGAGGTGGGCGGGGATCCGGCCGGTGACGGGCAGGTCGTAGGCCGTGACCTCCTCGGCCACCGGGGCGAAGTTCCCGGAGACGTAGCGGCTGCGCCTCGTACCGTTGTTGCTGTTGATGTTGATGTTGCCGTTGCTCTTGCCGATCGTGCCGTTGCGGATCGGGTCGCCTGGGCTCATCGTCTCGGCCTCTCGTCAGGTGTTGCGGTGTCCGGACTCGTTCACGAACCGGCGCCGAACGCCCGCCCCAGTGCGGCCATCAGCGCCTCGTAGCGTGCCCCGGCCTCGGCCGACGCGAAGTGGCCGGCGAGCTCCAGGCTCACCGCGCCGTGGGTGGCCGCCCAGAAGAGGTTGGAGACCTCCAGGGCGTCGCCGGGCCGGAAGACCCCGGCCGCCATGCAGGCCTCGACGGCGGCCACCGAGGCGCCGAACGCGCCGTCGGCCAGGGCCAACGCCTCGGCGCTGGGCCGGAATCCGGGCACCGGCTGCTCGAACATCACGCGGTAGTAGGCGGGTTCGGCGACCGCCCGCTCCCGGTAGGCGCGGCCGAGCTCGGTCAGGTACTCCAACGGGTCGCTCCCGCGCGGGACTTGCTCCTGCGCCCGGCGCAGTCGTGCGAAGCCCTCCCGGTACAGCGCGTCGAGCAGCCCCTCCTTCCCGCCGAACATCGTGTACAGCACCTTGGTCGAGGAGCCGATCTCGGCGGCGATCCGGCGCACGGTCAGCGCGGCGGGGCCTTCGGCGACGAGGAGGGAGATGGCGCGGTCGAGGATCACGGCGCGTACGGCATCCTGGCCGACCCGCTGCGCGTCCTGGTAGGGCGTGCTCATGGGTAACAACGTAACCGATTGGAAACAGTGTTACCAGCCTTTGCGGGCAAGGGATTTCACCACCCACCCGGCCCGACCGCCCGGCCGCCCCGACCGGCTGTCCGACCACCCTGACTAGACTGGCGCGCTCCACAGCCGAGGGGAGTCAGCGATGAGTGGTGCCACCCGCTGCGACGAGGTCGCGGCCGAGGCGGGCCTGGGCGAACGGCGGCGGCTGTACCGGACGAGCCGCCGGATCGGCGACGGCGTGGGCAAGTGGGGCCTGGGACTGCCCGGCATCCTCGTCCTCGCCGCCTCCGGCTGGACCTGGTGGGGCGCTGCCCTCGCGGTCGCCGCCGTGGCAGCGGCCGCCGTGGCCTACCAGAAGGTCCCGCCGCGCTCCGGGCTGGTCGCCGTGGCGCGCTACCAGGGCGGCCTCGTCCTCCACCACGCCGGCGGCGACTTCCGCGCCCTGCCCTGGGACGCCATCGAGAGCTACGAGTACATACCCTCCCGGATGGAGTTCCGCGGCAACCTGAGCGTCGAGCACTTCGGCCGCGTCCTCATCCTGGCGCGCGGCCGCGAAACCCCCTTCGTGGTCTCGAAACTGGCGGGCCGCTACGAACCGGGGCTGGCCGAGGCCATCCGCGCGGGCCTGCTGCCGCGCTACACCGCGCCGCTGCACGAGCGGTTCGAGGAGGAGGGGCACGTCCTGTTCGGGACGGTGCTCGCCGTGCTGCCCGCGGGGCTCCTCCTCGACCCCGACGACGACCACCCCACGGCCCCGCTGCCGTGGAGCGACCTCCAGGACATCAGCGCCGAGGACACGCGCGAGCTGCGGATCACGGAGCGCACCGGACCGGGCCGGGGCGGACGGGTCGTCACCCGCGTGCTCGCCGACGCGGACGTCGTCGCGGCGTTCGTCCGGGAGACCCGGGCGAAGCTCTTGGCGGAGCAGCGCCCGGAGTGACCACCCCTGCGACCGCCCCGTGTGACCGGGCCGTGTTACCGGCCCTGACCGCACCCCGAGCCGCCGCCGGCCGACTCGACGGCCGTCCGCCAGGGCGCGCCAACCCCGCGCTACGGCCGGACAGTTGACATGCGTCGGGCATCCGCCGGCGCACCGGCGGCACCGGGTCCGCACGTCGTGCTGCGCCGACCGGGTCAACCTCGGCGCCGGACTGTACGCGCACGCCCGGTCGGCTCGTTCTGCTGTACATGCCTCCCCTGATCCCGACGCCACCACCGCTGCCCGTACGCGGCACCGCGCGGACCACCGCACGGAGGTCCCCGTGGCCGTGATCGGCCGTGCGGCGGCCACCGTGGTCGCACTGGGCATCCTGCTGATCCCGACGGCCGTCACGGCGGGCACCGACCTGCCGCCCGAGCCCGGTGCGGGCTGGTGGGAGGTGTCGGCCAACGCCGCCAACGTCCGGGTCGACCACTTCGGCGAGGAGACCGTCATCGGACTCGCCCGTTCGGGTGACCGGGTCGAGGTCGTGGACACCTGGACCTCACCGCTCGGCGCCCGCTGGGCGAAGGTCATGGTGGAGCGCACCCGGGTCTCCGGCTGGGTCCTGTGGTCCCTGCTCGCGCACCGCGACCCCTCCTCGGAACCGTAGAATCCGCCTGTACACATCAGGAGGGAATTCGCGTGTTCCGAGCGCAGCATCCGCGCACCGCAGAGCTGACCCCACGACGGGGCGAGGAGCCGGTCACCGGCGTCGCCCTGCTGCTGCCGGGCGGGTTCCTCCGCAGTCGGCGCGCACCGATGCGGGTCGCCGAGCTGGGCCTGCGGGACCTGGCCACCGAGCTCACCGACCGCGGCCGGCCGCACGGCCTCGCGGTGCACCTGCTGCGCTACCGCCACGGCGGCTGGAACGACGCGGACGCCGACACCGCCGTCGACACCCGCTGGGCGCTCGACGAGCTGGCCCGGCTCTACCCGGGCGCACCCGTCGTGCTGATCGGCAACTCGCTGGGCGGGCGCGCCGCCTTCTGGTGCGCCGGGCACCCGTCGGTGGTCGGCGTGGCCGGGATCGCGCCGTGGCTGCCCAGCGGCGACCCGGTCGACCAGCTGGCCGGGCGGCGGGTGCTGATCGTCCACGGCACCGGGGACCACAGCTCGGCCAGCGCCACCCAGTCCCTGGAGTACGCGCTGCGCGCCCGGCGGGTCGTCCCGGACCTCGCGCGGTACGAGGCCCCGGGCGCCAACCACCTGCTGCTCCGCGAGTCCCGCGACATCAGCGCGCTGACCACCGCCTTCACCCTCGGCGTCCTGGGTGCCGAGCCCGCTCCGCTGGTGGCGGGGGCGGTCTGCACCCGGCTGCCGGCGCGGGTGTAGCCGGCGCTCCCCCAACCGCTGTCGCGTCCCGCCTCCCGTGTGGTCCGCGTCCGCACCCCGGGCCTCCCCTGCCGATCGGCAGGGGAGGCCCGGTCGCTTTCCCGCCGGATTCCTGCCGAACGGCACATGCGCGAAGGGGCTTCCGGCGATCACTCTTGGGGGCATCGCGACGGTGGCCACCCGGGCCGCCGTGGAAGGGAGTCCCCACCGTGTTCCGTGCCCGCGCTCTCCGCCTTCGCACCGGTCGCGTGCAACTGAATGACCGTCAGCCGCGTGTTCTCCAGGGCGGATCGCTCCGCCCCACAGCCGTCCCACCCGCTTCGGAGGGCACATGGCCGTCAGCAAACCCGCCACCCTCGCGCGGGGCCTCGCCGCCCTGCTCCTCGCGGCGGCGTCCGCATCCACCGCACCCGCCTTCGCCGCCACGCCTGCTCCGGCCGCCCTCGGTCCGGCTGTCCTCGATCCGGCCGCCCTCGACGCCGCGATCGCCGCCCGGCCGGGCGACCCGGTGGCGGGCGCGGTCGCCCGGGTGACGGCCGACGGCCTGGTCTGGCGCGGCAGCGCCGACGATCCGGTGAGCGGGCGGCCGGTGGCGCCGGACGCGGCGTTCCGGATCGGCAGCATCAACAAGACCTTCGTCGCCGCGGTGCTGCTCCAACTCGCCGCCGAGCAGCGGATCTCCCTGGACGGCACCGTCCAGCAGTACCTGCCCGGCACGCTGCCCGCGAGCTTCACGCTGCCGATCACCGTCCGTCAACTCCTCGACCACACCAGCGGACTTCCGCAGGCCGTCGAGGGCCCGGAACTCGAGGGCACCGAGCTGGAGAAGCGCGACGGCCTGATCGCCAACCGCTTCGCGATCGAGACGCTCGACCTGGTCGTCCAGCGGACGCTCCGGCCCCACCCGGAGCGCGGCCTGCCCGAGGCCGGCCCGGCCTTCGATCCGGGCAGCGAGCAGGAGTACAACAACTTCAACTACCGGGTGGCGGGCCGGATCATCGAGCAGGTGACGGGGCACACGATCTGGGAGGAGGTGACGGCCCGCATCCTGAAGCCGCTCGGCCTGCGGCACACCGAGGTGACGGAGGGCAGGCCCGCGATGCCCGAGCCCCACCTGGCCGGCTACGTCCCCGACAGCGCCGACACCCCGACGGACGTCTCCGAGCAGGGCGGCAACCCGGAGTCGATGGTGTCCACCCCGGCCGACCTGGACAGGTTCCTGCGCGCCCTGCTCGACGGCGAACTCCTGCCTCCGCAGCAGCTGCACGACCTGCTCACCCTGCCGCGCGACGCCTCCGGCCGGCTGGTGCCCGTACGCGGAGCGGGCGAGTGCCTGTTCGGTCCGGACAAGGGTCGGGCCTGCTACAGCGCCGGGCTGATGGCCGTCCCGCTGCGGGACGGCACGGTGCTCTGGGGCAAGACCGGGCACGACCTCGGGTACTCCGACGGCTTCTTCACCACCCCGGACCTGCGCAGGCGGCTGGTCTACTCCGTCGGCGCCGGGAGCGGCACCCCGGCACCGGTGCTCCGCCTCGCCGCCACGACCTTCGGCCCCTTCGCCCCCTGAGCCCGACCGGACCGGACCGAACCGGACCGAACCGGCAAGCCACACCAGCGCCCTCCCCCCACCGTCGAAAGGAAGCAGATGATCAGCATCCCCGGCGGGCTCGCCCGCACCACCATCGACCGTGAGGGAGCCCCCGGCGCGGCCTGGATCGCCGAACTCCCCGGCCTCGCCGCCGAGCTGCTGGAACGCTGGGGCTGCGTGCCGGACGGCGCCGCCACCCACGGCGGGGTCGGCCTGATCCTCCCGGTCCGGCAGGCGGCCGAGCGCGTGGCCGTACTGAAGGTCTCGTTCCCCCACCCGGGCAACGTCCACGAGCCGGACGCCTTCGCGGTGTGGGCGGGCCGGGGCGCCGTCCGGCTCTACGAACGGGACGACGAGCGCTTCGCGATGCTGCTCGAACGGGCGAGCCCGACCACGCTCGCGGAGGTCCGGGACGGCGACGAGGTGCCGACGGTCGCCGGGCGACTCAGCCGGCGGCTCGCCGTCCCGGCGCCCCCGGGCCTGCCCCGGCTGAGCGAGCAGGCCGCGGAATGGGAGGCCGACCTGCGCACCGACGCGGCCTCCCTCTCCCACCCCCTGCCGGCCCGCACGGTCGGCGCCGCCCTCGCCACCGTCCGCGAACTCGCCCGCACCCAGCCGGACGTGCTCGTCCACGGGGACCTCCACCCCCGCAACATCCTGCGGGCGGAGCGCGAACCCTGGCTGGCCGTGGACCCCAAGGGGTACGTGGGAGACCGCGCCTACGACGGCGGCACCCTGCTCAAGGTCCACGCCCTGACGCTGCTCGACGCGCCGGACCGGCAGCGCGCTCTCCTCCGCGCGCTCGACGTCTTCGCCGAGGCCGCCGAGCTGGACCGCGAACGCCTCCGCCGCTGGACCCAACTCCACGCCGTCCAGGCCGCCTTCCACGGTCGGCGGCACGGCTTCCGGCTCGCCCGAGGAGGCCCCGGGCTCGACCGGCTCACCCGGTACGCGGACGAGCTCGCCGAAGTACTCACCCCCGCCTGACCGGCGCCCACCACCACCGGCAACCACCCGACGACCGCCTACGGGCGCCCAAGGAGGCCCGCGACCACCGACCGTCACCGAGAAGCGCCCGGCCCAGGAATCACGTTGGCGGTCGGCGGCCCGCACTGCCTATGGTCGGGGGATGACCACTCGAACCTTCCGCATCATGGTGCGCGGCGTCTTCGACGGCCTCACCGCCGACCAGCGTGCCGAACTGCTCGCCGCCGCCCCCGAGCACGACGTGCTGCGCGCCGCCTTCACCCGCGAGGGCCACCTCAGCTACGACCTCTCCGCCCGGGCCGCCTTCACCTTCCGCTTCCTCGACGAGGGCGAGGCCGAGGAGGACATCCTGGAGGCCACCGAGCGGGCCGAGCAGTCGGCGCGGGACTGGCTCACCGAACGCGGCTACGGCTACAAGAACCTCCGCTCCCAGGCCGAGGACCTCTCCCAGGCCCCGCTCGGCAAACGTCAGCGCCGCGCCGCCAACACCGCGCACTGACCCACCCCTCCCCTCCCCCTCCGCCACCTCCTTGACGGCTCGCCCTAGCGCTATACTTGAGCAGTCAAGGAGGTGGCAATGACAGAGCGTCCAGACCATCAGCGTTCAGACCAGCAGCAGCCGGACCAGGTGGACCGGGCCGCGACCGCACCGGCCGCAACGAGCCCGAGCCCCGATCCCCTGGACACCGCCCTGCGGCTGGTCCGCGCCCAGACCGCCGTGGTCAAGCGCTTCGACGCGGGCCTCAGCCGCCTGCACGGCGTCAGCCTGGCCGACTTCACCATGCTGCTCCACCTCTCCCAGGCCCCCGGCGGCCGGATGCGCCGGGTCGACCTCGCCGAGGCCCTCGGGCTCACCGCCTCCGGCGTGACCCGCGGCCTCGCACCGCTGGAGCGGATCGGCCTGGTCGCCCGCGAGGCCGCCGCCCGCGACGCCCGGGTCACCTACGCCGCCCTCACCCCGACCGGCCGCGAGCGGCTCGCCGAGATGCTGTACACCGCCCGCAAGGTCGCCGCCGAGCACTTCGCGGCGGAGCAGTGGAGCGCCGAGGACCTCGGCCGGCTGTCCACCCTGCTCACCCGCCTCGGCGGCACCGCCCCCGGCCGGCACCTCGGCTGATCCGCCCGCCTCACCGCCCCCGCGCACGCCCTTCCGCACCCCGCCACACCCTCCACCCGAGCC
Organism: Kitasatospora sp. SC0581; assembly: GCF_048159585.1. Classification (NCBI taxonomy): domain Bacteria; kingdom Bacillati; phylum Actinomycetota; class Actinomycetes; order Kitasatosporales; family Streptomycetaceae; genus Kitasatospora; species Kitasatospora sp. SC0581. Next base: position 195,053 of record NZ_JBLRWA010000007.1, read on the forward strand.
CACGTCCTAGGCTGGCCCCACACCACGGGCACCTCCGTGCCATCTGGCACCACTGGCACCACCCGCACCACCCCACCCCCGCGAAGGGCCGCACCATGACCGACACCCCCGACACCGGGCCCGGCCCGGAGCGCGCCCTCGCGGACGCCCAACGCGCGCACTGGCAGCAGACCTACACCGCCAACCCGGGGATGTACGGCGAGCGGCCTTCCGCCCCCGCCGAGTACGCCGCCGGAGTGTTCGCCGCCGCCGGGGCCCGGGAGGTGCTGGAACTCGGCGCCGGTCACGGACGCGACGCGCTGCACTTCGCCCGGGCGGGTTTCCGCGTGCTGGCCGCCGACTTCAGCCCGACCGGCCTGGAGCAGCTGCGCGCCACCGCGGCGGACCAGGGCCTGGCCGACCGGCTCTCGGTCCTCACCCACAACGTCCGCGACCCGCTGCCCCTCCCCGACGCCTCCGTCGACGCGGTCTTCGCCCACATGCTGCTCTGCATGGCGCTCTCCACCGGGGAGATCGAGGCGCTCGTCGCCGAGGTCCGCCGGGTCCTGCGCCCGGGCGGCACCCTCGTCCACACCGTCCGCCACACCGGCGACGCCCACTACGGCGCCGGCACCGGCCACGGGGACGACATCTGGGAGCACGGCGGCTTCGCCGTCCACTTCTTCCCCCGCGAGCTGGTGGACAGGCTCGCCGAAGGCTGGCACCTGACCGACGTCCACCCCTTCGAGGAGGGCGAACTGCCCCGCCGCCTCTGGCGCATCACCCAGGAGAAGCCCCGATGACCGCCCCCGAAACCGCCACCCCCGACGCCCCGAACGCCCCCGACCTCACCATCGACGGCACCGGCCTGCTCTGCGTCCAGCTCCTGCTCCGGCTGCGCGCCCGGATCGCGCACCTCCCCGCCGGCGCGGCGGTCCACATCCACACCACCGACCCCGCCGCCCCGCTCGACCTCCCCGCCTGGTGCCACCTGACCGGCCACGAGTACCTCGGCCAGGTCCCGTACGAGGCCACCGACCGCGAGGTGTACGCGCTGCGCCTCACCTCCGCCCCGGTCCAGACCCGCCCCGACCGCCCCTGGCACCCGGCCCCCGTCACCGACTGACCGGCTGACCGACCCGCCCCGCAGGGCGCACCCGGAGCGGGCCACGGCTGCCGCACGCTCCAGGAAGCCTGGCAACGGGCCCGAGGACGGCTCGCGGCCGAGGCCCCCGCAGCGACCGGTGTGCCACCATGATGAGGTACGAACGATCCAGCGCCACAGGGAGGTTGACCGCCGTGGACCCGATCATCAGCTGCCGCTGGCAGGACCCGAGCGGCGAGTGGGCCCTGACCGTCGGCCACAACGGCGACGCCTGGGAACTGCTCGCCTCGGCCCCCTCCTCGTCGGAGTCGATCCCCTTCGCGAACCCGGACGAGGTCCGCCGGCTCGCCCAGGCCCTGCTGGACCTGCCCGCCGAACCCGAGCCGTACGAGTTCGAGTGGCAGCTCTCCCGCAGCGGGCCGGCCCCCGCCCCGGGCGGGCCGCAGCCCCACTTCGCGACCTTCGCCGTCGGCCTCGACCCCACCGACGACCACCGCCCGTACCTCGCCTACCAGTCCTACTACGACCTGGGCCGGGCGACCGGACTCGGCCTGGAGGTGATCTGCGAGGACCCGCCGGTCGACCACCTCCGCGCCCAGGCCCACGCCTTCCTCACCACCTTCTCCGGCCCCACCCGCCGGTAGCCGTACAGACCCACCACCCCACGGCCCCACGGCCCCACCACCTCGCCACCTCGCCACCTCGCCACCGAGCAGCCCCGACTCACGCCACCGCGCGCACCGCCCAGTCCACCTCGGCCGCCCAACTCTCCGGCGCGGCCCAACCGTTGACCACCGCCAGCAGCTCCAGGTACCGCTCCCGCCGCGGATCGGCCATCGCCCCCAGCCGCTCCGCCAACCGGTCGCGCACCGCCCCGGCTTCCCCCGGCACCGCCCCCGCGCAGCACCGCCCGTACCGCTCCACCAGCACCGCGACGACCGCCGCCGCCTCCGCCGACCCGGGCTCCACCCCGGCCGCGACCGCCGGCCCGGCCAACTCCCGCACCGCCACCGCCAGTCCGGGCCTCGGCAGCCCCGTGCCGGCCGCCTCCGCGGCCTCCGCCTCGGCGAGCCCGCGCAGCAGCGCCCGGAACCCGGCGTCCCCCGCCAGCTGCGCCAACTCCACCCAGGCCTCGACCTGTTCGACCGACGGTTCCTCCGGCAGCTCCGGCGTCAACGAGCGCGCCACCGCGGCGAACCGCCCGCCGCCCCCGATCCCGCCGTCTTCGATCCCGCCGAACACCCCCGTCAGGAACTCCCCGATCAGGCGTCCCCGTTCATCCTCCGTGAGCCGGGCCAACCGGTGCACGAGCGTCAACTCCTCAGGTGTGGAACCGAGCCTGGCCACCGCCCCGAGCACCGCCCGCCGCAGCCGCAGCACCCGGATCTGGAGGTCGATCGCCTCCGCCTGCGCGGCGGCGACGTCGGCCGGCGTCAGTTCACGCTCCACCACCCGCCGGATCGCGGGCAGTCCGAGCCCGAGTTCCCGCAGGGTGTGGATTAGGTCCTCTCTTTCGGACCACGTCGGATCAGCGCGCGGCGTCGGAGTGCGTGCATCGCAAGGCGGAGGAGGGAGTCCATGCGGAGCATCGGCGACCGACGACAACGCGGCGAGGTGCGTGCTCCGGCGTCGTGCACCCGGCGTGGTCCGAAAGAGAGGGCCTGCTTCGAGGCGCGCGACGGCCTCGGGGCCGTACCGCCGGTGGCCGGCCGGGTTGCGGTCGGCCGGCGACACGATCCCCTGGTCCGAGTAGAAGCGGACGGTCTTGACCGTCAGCCCCGTGCGCCGGGCCAGCTCGCCGATCGTCCAGAGCGCGTCGCCGTTCATGGCCACCACCCTGCTACCTCCCCCTACGGGAGATGCAAGCCGCCCACGGCCGCGGCCGCCCCCGTCTCACCCACGGGGCCCGCGCCGACGCCCCTCCTCCCGCCCGGAGCGCCGCGGTGTCCGCCAGGCGGCGAACAGGATGCCCGCCGCGCCGATGACCGCCTGGAGCGCCCCCGTACCGGCCAGCAGGCAGATCAGGGTGCACACCGCCAGGATCGACATCAGGGCGATCAGATCGAGCGCGCGGCCGTCCGTCCCGGCACCACCGTCACCCCGCGAACCGGCAGGCTCCCCCGTCGAACGTCGAATCTCCGATGACACTGCCGCCTCCCACGGCCGGGGAGGGCAGCGCCGAGGATCCGACTCCACACAACGAAACAGCCGCATCGCGCCGCATGTCTTGTGGGGTTGCTTCCCCGGCTTCCGCCGCTCGACGCGACGAAGCCTGCCCCCCAAAGATCATGCAGCCGAGCGGCTACACAGCAGCCATGGAAGCCGACATCCGACGCCGCGTCAACCCCGCCCGGACAGGCGGCGGTTCACCTGCCGGAGCCGACCGGCCGGCCTCCCCGCCGAGGCGACGGCCCCGGCCGGGGAAGCGACCCCGACCGGGGAGGCGGCATCGGCACCCCGCCGTCAGGCGGTACGCCGCAGCAGCGCCAGGTACATCGCGTCCGTCCCGTGCAGGTGCGGCCACAGCTGCACGTCCGGGCCGTCGCCGAGCGCCGGGACGCCGGGCAGCAGCTGGCGCGCGTCGATCCACTCGACCCGGCCGCCCTCGGCCCGCAGCACGTCGTCCACGACCGCCCGGGTCTCCGCGAGGTGCGGCGAGCAGGTCGCGTAGCCGACCACGCCACCGACCCGGGTGGCCTCGATGGCCGAACGCAGCAGGTCCCGCTGGAGCGGGCCGAAGGCCGCGATGTCCGCCGGCCGGCGCCGCCAGCGCGCCTCCGGGCGGCGGCGCAGCGCGCCGAGGCCGGAGCACGGCACGTCGACCAGCACCCGGTCGAAGCCTTCGGACCGCCAGGCCGGGCGCGTCCCGTCGGCCGCGATCACGGTGTACGGGCCGGGGTTGCCCGCCAGCGCCCGTGCCACCAGCCGGGCCCGGTGCGGCTGCTTCTCGCTCGCGACCAGCGCCGCGCCCCGCTCGGCGGCCAGCGCGCCGAGCAGCGCGGCCTTGCCGCCGGGGCCCGCGCAGCCGTCCAGCCAGAGCCGGTCCGGCCCGTCCAGCGGCGCCGCGGCCAGTGCCAGCGCGACCAGCTGGCTGCCCTCGTCCTGCACGCCCGCCCGGTTCTCCTGGACCGCCGCGACCGCGCCCGGGTCGCCGCCCTCGGCGAGCCGCAGGGCGAACGGGGACCAGCGGCCCGGTTCGGCCTCGGGCAGCGCGTCGGCCAGCTCACCGACGGTGGCCCGGCCGGGGCGGGCGACCAGGGTGACCTCGGGCCGCTCGTTGTCGGCCCGCAGCAGGTCCTCCATCGCGGCGCGCCCGGAGGCGTCCGGCTGCCAGCGGCCGAGCGAGTCCCAGAGCGCGGAGACCACCCAGCGCGGGTGCGAGTGCACGACCGCCAGGTGGTCCTCGGCGTCCTTGTCGTACGGCGGAGCGACCTTCTCGATCCAGGCGTCCAGGTCGTGGGCGCTGATCCGGCGCAGCACGGCGTTGACGAACTTGGCCTTGCCGTCGCCGAGCACCACCCGGGCCAGCTCGACGGTCGCCGAGACGGCCGCGTGGCTGGGGATGCGGGTGGTGAGCAGCTGGTGGGCGCCGAGCGAGAGCACGTCCAGCACCGGCGGGTCGACCTTGCCGAGCGGTCGGTCGATGCAGGCGGCGATGACCGCGTCGTAGGTGCCCTGCAGGCGCAGGGTGCCGTAGACCAGTTCGGTGGCGAGGGCGGCGTCGCGCCGGTCCATGCCCTTCTGCTCGGCCTCGCGGAGCAGCGAGGGCAGGATCAGGTTGGCGTACGCGTCGCGCTCGTCGACGGCACGCAGCGCGCGGAACGCGACGATCCGGGCCGGGTCCTTCTTCGGGCGGCGGTGCGGGCGGGGGGCGCGCTTGGCGCTGGGGGTGGTCACAGGTGCCTCAAGGTGCTGCGGTGGTTATCAACGAACGGTGGTTAGCAACGAACTCGGACGACAACGCAATCGGACGACAACGAAGTCGAACGAACACGGACGATCTCAAACGAACAGTAGCGCCAAACCGGAGCGTCAGCCCCCGAAGCGCTCCCCCGCCTCCAGGCGCGCGCCCCGGGCCCAGTCGGCGGCCCGCATCTCCTTCTTCCCCTGCGGACGCACCTCCCCGAGCTCGATGTCGTGGCTGCCGGTCCCGACCCGGACACTGTTCTTGCCCGCCATCGCGACCTCTCCCGGCGCCAGCTCGGTGGAGTCCGGCAGCAGCCTGACCGGCCCGGTGACCTTCAGCCGCTCACCCCGGAACTCCGTCCAGGCCCCCGGCGCCGGCGCGCAGCCGCGCACCACCCGGTCGATTCGCAGCGCGGGGTGGCTCCAGTCGATCCGCGCGTCCTCGACGCTGATCTTCGGCGCGAGCGTGACGCCCTCGGCCGGCTGCGGCACGGCGTGCAGGGAGCCGTCCTCGATGCCGTCCATGGTGGCCGCGAGCAGCCGCGCACCGGAGAGGGAGAGCCGGGTGAGCAGCTCGCCGCTGGTGTCGGTCGGGCGGATCTCCTCGGTGATCACGCCGTAGACCGGGCCGGAGTCCAGGCCCTGCTCGATCAGGAAGGTGGACGCGCCGGTGACCTCGTCGCCGGCCAGCACCGCGTGCTGGACCGGGGCCGCGCCGCGCCAGGCGGGCAGCAGCGAGAAGTGCAGGTTGACCCAGCCGTGCTTGGGGATCTCCAGGGTGCCGGGGCGCAGCAGCGCGCCGTAGGCGACCACCGGGCAGCAGTCGGGGGCGAGTTCGGTGAGCCGGGCGACGAAGTCCGGGTCGCTGGGCTTCGCCGGCTTGAGGACCTCGATCCCGGCCTCCTCGGCGCGCTGGGCGACGGGGCTGGCGACCAGCTTGCGCCCGCGCCCGGCCGGGGCGTCGGGGCGGGTGACCACGGCGACGACCTCGTGCCGGTCCGAGGCGAGCAGGGCGTCCAGGGCGGGAACGGCGACCTCGGGGGTGCCGGCGAAGACGAGACGCATCAAGTGCCTTTCTGCAAACGGAAGTTCAAGAAACCAACGAAGACCGACAACGACCGGGGAAGACCACCGGGGCCGCCGGAACCGACCGGACTCAGCGGGCGGAGCCGAAGGTGCTGTGCGGCGAGACCTTGACCACCGGGGCCGGCCCGGCGCCCCAGTCCGCCTCCCGGATCGCCTTCAGCGCGGCCTTGCGCTGCTCGCGGTCCAGTCGGTCGATGAAGATGATGCCGTCCAGGTGGTCGGTCTCGTGCTGGATGCACCGGGCGAGCAACTGCGTGCCCTCCACCGTCACCGGATCGCCGTACATGTTGAAGCCCTTGGCCACCACGCCGTACGCGCGCGTGGTGTCGTAGCGCAGGCCCGGCAGCGACAGGCAGCCCTCGGGGCCGTCCTGCTCCTCCTCGCTCAGCGACAGGTCCGGGTTGATCAGGTGCCCGGTGACGCCGTCCACGTGGTACGTGAACACCCGCAGCGAGACGCCGAGTTGCGGCGCGGCGAGGCCGGCGCCGGGGGCGTCCAGCATGGTGTCGGTGAGGTCGCCGACCAGCTTGCGCAGTTCCTTGTCGAAGGTGGTCACCGGCTGGGCGGTGGACCGCAGGACGGGGTCTCCGAAGAGACGGATCGGCTGGATCGCCACGGGGTACGGGCTCCTGTCCGTAGGGGCGCGGGCTGCGGTCGGCGGCTGGTTCACCCGCCAGTCTATGCAACCCGCGCGGCCGCCCGCCGAGGGCTTCCCGGAGTCCGGACCGACACCGGACCGGCACCGCCTCAGGGCCCGGACCGGCGCCGGATCAGCACCGGATCGCCGCCCGGCACGCCCCGACTGTGCCGAGCCGCGTTACCCCGGCCCCCGCTTCGGCGTTGGTCAAGAGAGATTGACCGGGGCCGGGCGCACGGGACACCGCGTCCCGGCCGAGCTGAACCGTACGGAAGGTGGCACGTAGGCCATGGCCGAGCAGATCAACCACGACGCCCGGGCGCGGGCGAGCCTGCACCTGCTGGTGCGGGACATCGAGCGGGTGAGGCGGCAGGTCGACGCGCTGCGGACGCTCACCGCTCAACTGGGCAACGTCTACCGTCCGCGCCGACCGAGCACCTCGGCCGGCTTCGTGGTGTACGGGCGGGCGCCGGCGCCGACCGTGCGCCTGGCACAGGAGCTGCGGGAGAGCGTGGAGACCCTGGTGGCGGCGGCGGTCGAGTTCGACCGGGCGCTGGGGTTCTCCTGGGACTCGGTGGGCTCCGCCCTCGGGGTCACCAAGCAGGCGGTGCACCGGCGCTACGGGATGCGCCGGCCGACCAGCGAACTCCTCGCCGCGAGCGGCGCCGTCCCGGGCCAGGCCCGTCCGGACCGCTCCGAGGAGCTGCCCACGGGCACCGAGCGCACCGGACTGGCCACGACCGTCCCGGCGGCCCGCCAGGGCGGCCTGGACGGTCGCGCCCTGGAGCGCGCCACGATCGACCGCACCGGCATCGACCGCGCGCCGATGGACCGCACCACGATCGACCGCACGCCCATCGACCGAACCGGCATCGACCGGGGCGCGCTGGACCGGGGCCCGCTGGACCGCCCCGGCATCGACCGCAGCACGATCGACCGCACCCCCGTCGACCGCACCACGACCGACCGCAGCACCCCCGTCGACCGCCCCCAGGCGGACCGACCCGGCATCCCGCTGCGCGGCTGACCGAGCCACGCACCCGGGCCGTCCGGGGCGGGGTGGCCCACTCACCCCGCCCCGCCGGGCCGCCGGTCCCGAAGCCCCCGAACGCGACGCACCCACCCGCGAGCCCCCGAAGCCCCCGAACCCCGCCCCTCAGCCGATGTCCGTCTCAGCCGATGTCCGTCGGATCCACCCGCACCCGCACCGGCTCCGCCGTCCGCAGCGCGATCCGCGCGATCTGCGCCGCCTTGAGCGCCGCCGCCAGCGCGGCCCCCTGCCCGGGCGGCACCCGCAGCAGCGCCCGCTCCTGCTCCTCCCCCCGCAGCGCCGACGACGGCACCGGCCCGAGCACGTCCGCCTCCTCCGGCAGCCGGATCAGGTTCAGCAGGTCCGCGACCGCCGAGGGGCTGCCGCTCACCGAGGCCATCCGGGACACCGGCGGGAAGTGCAGCTGCGCCCGTTCGTCCCGTTCCAGCCCGGCGTGCCCCAGCGGGTCCCACCGGACCAGTGCCTGCACCGGACGGGCCGAGGGCTCGGCGACCACGACCACCGTCCCGCCCTCCGTCGAGGACCGCGCCAGCGCGGCCGCCGTGAGCCAGAGCCGCAGCGTCTCCTCCCCCGCCCGCAGGTCGGGCCGGCCGAGCAGCGCCCAGCCGTCCAGCAGCAGCACGGCCCCGTACCCGCCGCCGCCCTCGACCACCGGTTCCGCGCCGGGCGTGGAGATCACCAGGGAGGGTTCGTCCGGCACGGTGGCCAGCACCGCGTCCCGGCCCGAGGTCCGCACCGGGATGCGCGGGAACGCCTTGCCCAGCTCCTCCGCCGTCCGCCGGGCCCCGACCACCTGGGCCCGCAGCCGGAAGGACCCGCACTCGGGGCAGTGCCAGTCGTTCTCCGGCTCCCCGCACCAGGCGCAGCACAGCGTGGCGTCCGCCGAGGGCGCCTCCAGCGGCCCCTCGCAGCGCCGGCAGCGGGCGGGGGTCCGGCAGCGCCCGCAGGCCAGCCGGGGCACGTAGCCGCGCCGGGGCACCTGGATGAGCACCGGGTGTCCGGCGGCCAGCGACTCCCGGGCGGCCGCCCAGGCCACCGAGGGCAGCCGGGCGGCCTGGGCGGCGGCGTCCCGGTGCTGGTCCTGGTCGGTGACGGTCCGCACCCGGGGCGCGGCCTGCCGCACCGTCTCGCGGTCCGCGACCAGCGGGCGCGCCCAGCCGGTGCTGACCAGCTGCGCGCCCTCCACCGTCACCGCGTGCCCGCCGAGCAGCACCGCGGCGCCCTCGTCGGCGGCCCGCAGCAGCGCCACCTCGCGCACGTGCGGGTGCGGGGCGCGCGGGTCGCTGTGGCTGCCGTCGCCGTCCGACCAGACGACGACCAGCCCGAGGTCCCGGACCGGCGCGAACATGGTGGCCCTGGTCCCGATCACGGCGCGCACCGAGCCCCGGCTCACCGCGAGCCAGCGCTTGTACCGCTCGCGCGGGCCGAGGTCGGCCTCCAGCGCCACGTGCGCCCCGGGGCCGAGAAGTTCGGTCAGCGCCTGGTCGACCCGGGCCACCGAGCGCCCCTCCGGGAGCACGACCAGCGCCCCGCGCCCGCCGGCCAGCGTCGCGGCCACGGCGCGCGCGATCTCGTACGGCCAGCCGGGCCCGGGCAGCGCCGCCCAGACCGCGCGCGGCGAGCCGCCGGCGGTGAGCGAGGCGAGGAAGTCGGGCCCGGCGGGGTAGCGCTGCCAGCCGCCGGGGGCCGGGGCGGCCGGGCGCGGCAGCGGCGGGGGCGAGGGTTCGGCCTCGGCCTTGGCGTGCCGGGGCGGGACGGCCAGCTGGAGCACGTCGGCCAGCGTCCCGGCGTACCGGTCGGCGACGGTCCGGCACAGCCGCAGCAGCTGCGGGGTGAGCACCGGCTCGGGCGAGAGCACCTGGGCCAGCGGGGCGAGCGGGCCGGCGAAGTCGCTCTTCTCCAGCCGGGCGACGATGAACCCGTCGTGCAGTTCCCCGCCCTCGCGCTGGCCCTTCACCACCCGCGCCCCGAACCGCACCCGCACCCGCACCCCGGGCTGGGCCTCCTCGGCCATGGCGGCCGGCACGGCGTAGTCGAAGAACTTGTCGATGGTGAGCACGCCCTTGTCCACCACGACCCGGGCCACCGGCAGGTGCTCGGCCCGCTTGGCCCCGTGCCAGGTGCGCGGCTTGGCCCGCTTGACCGTCTCCCGGATGAACGCCAGCTGCTCCGGCTCGGCGGCCCCGTTCTCCCCTGTGCTGCTCATCGCCACCAAGTACTACCAGGTCACACCGACAATGCACGAAGCGGCGCCCACCCCCGAACGGGGACGGGCGCCGCTTCCGGGCGCTACGGGCCGAGCGTCAGAACGCTACGGGCCGGCGCTCGGGCGCCGGGCTCAGGACGTCAGTCCTGGACGGCGGCCTTCAGCTGCTCCACGCGGTCGGTGCGCTCCCAGGTGAAGTCCGGCAGCTCACGGCCGAAGTGGCCGTACGCGGCGGTCTGGGAGTAGATCGGGCGCAGCAGGTCCAGGTCGCGGATGATCGCGGCCGGGCGGAGGTCGAAGACCTCGGAGACGGCCTTCTGGATCGCGAGGACCGGCACCGACTCGGTGCCGAAGGTCTCCACGAACAGGCCGACCGGCTCGGCCTTGCCGATCGCGTACGCGACCTGCACCTCGGCGCGGCGGGCGAGGCCGGCGGCGACGATGTTCTTCGCCACCCAGCGCATCGCGTACGCGGCCGAGCGGTCCACCTTGGACGGGTCCTTGCCGGAGAAGGCGCCGCCACCGTGGCGGGCCATGCCGCCGTAGGTGTCGATGATGATCTTGCGGCCGGTGAGGCCGGCGTCGCCCATCGGGCCGCCGATCTCGAAGCGGCCGGTCGGGTTGACCAGCAGGCGGTAGCCCTCGGTGGTCAGCTTGATGCCCTGCTCGGCCAGCGCCTTCAGCTCCGGCTCGACGACGAACTCGCGGATGTCCGGGGTGAGCAGCGACTCCAGGTCGATGTCACTGGCGTGCTGGGTGGAGACGACCACGGTGTCGAGGCGGACGGCCTTGTCGCCGTCGTACTCGATGGTGACCTGGGTCTTGCCGTCGGGGCGCAGGTAGGGGATGGTCCCGTTCTTGCGCACCTCGGTCAGGCGGCGGGAGAGGCGGTGCGCCAGGGTGATCGGCAGCGGCATGAGCTCGGGCGTCTCGTCCGACGCGTAGCCGAACATCAGGCCCTGGTCACCGGCGCCCTGCTTGTCCAGGTCGTCAGCGCCGTCCCCCTGGGTGGAACCCTCGACCCGTGCCTCGTACGCGGTGTCGACGCCCTGCGCGATGTCGGGCGACTGGGCACCGATGGACACCGACACGCCGCAGGAGGCGCCGTCGAAGCCCTTCTTGGAGCTGTCGTAGCCGATCTCCAGGATCTTGTCCCGGACGAGCTGGGCGATCGGCGCGTACGCCTTGGTGGTCACCTCGCCGGCCACGTGCACCTGGCCGGTGGTGATGAGCGTCTCCACGGCGACCCGGGACGTCGGGTCCTCCCGCAGGAGAGCGTCAAGGATGGTGTCGCTGATCTGGTCAGCGATCTTGTCGGGGTGTCCCTCGGTCACGGACTCCGAGGTGAACAGGCGGCGAGACACAGCGCTCCCTGGGGTTGCAGCGGCTGCTGACTGAAGTTCCCCGGCTCGTACCGGGGAACTCCGGAAAGACTTGATTCCTGGAGTCTAACGGTCTGGTTCCGCCGAACGTCACCCGCTTCAGGATTTCTCGACCGCCGCGCGAGCGAATCCGATCAGTTGCCGCCTGTTTCCAGCCGCTTTGCGACCAGGTCCCAGACCACGTCCGCGAGCGCCTCCTTCGGGCCGACCGGAACGGCCGTCTCGCTGCCGTCCGAGCCCAGCACCACGGCCTCGTTGACGTCCGTGCCGAAGGCCTTGCCGTTGCCGACCTCGTTCACGACCAGCAGGTCACAGCCCTTGCGCGCGAGCTTGGCGCGGCCGTTGGCGAGCACGTCGTCCGTCTCCGCCGCGAAACCCACCACGAGTTGGCCCGAACGGGCCCGGTGGGCCGAGAGCTCGGCCAGGATGTCCGGATTGCGGACCAGCGCGACCGCGGCCGGTTCGACCCCCTCGACCTTCTTGATCTTGCCGGTGGCGTACTCGGCGGGCCGGAAGTCCGCCACCGCCGCGGCCATCACCACGGCGTCCGCGTCCTTGACCGCCTCCAGCGCCGCCTCGCGCAGCTCCAGCGCGGTCGAGACGTGCACCACGTCCACCCCGGCCGGGTCCGGCAGCTCGGCGTTGGCCGAGAGCAGCGTCACCCGGGCCCCGCGCGCCGCGGCCGTCACGGCGAGCGCGTAGCCCTGCTTGCCGGAGGAGCGGTTGCCGAGGTAGCGCACCGGGTCCAGCGGCTCCCGGGTGCCGCCGGCCGAGACCACCACGTGCCGGCCGGCCAGGTCGGTCGGCACCGGCCCGCCGCGGCGCAGCACGGCCTTGCACGCCTCGAAGATCGCGGAGGGCTCGGGCAGCCGGCCCTTGCCGGTGTCCTTGCCGGTCAGCCGCCCGACGGCCGGCTCCAGCACGATCACGCCCCGGCGGCGCAGCGTGGCGACGTTGTCCCGGGTGGCCGGGTGCTCCCACATCTCGGTGTGCATGGCGGGCGCCAGCACCACCGGGCAGCGGGCGGTGAGCAGGGTGTTGGTCAGCAGGTCGTCGGCGAGGCCGTGGGCGGCCTTGGCGATCAGGTCGGCGGTGGCCGGGGCGACCACGACCAGGTCGGCCTGCTGCCCGATCCGCACGTGCGGCACCTCGTGCACGCGCTCCCAGGTCTCGGTGGCGGCCGGGCGGCCGGACAGCGCGGCCCAGGTCGCCTCGCCGACGAAGTGCAGCGCGGCCGCGGTCGGCACCACGGTGACCTGGTGGCCGGACTCGGTGAAGCGGCGCAGCAGCTCGCACGCCTTGTACGCGGCGATCCCGCCGCTCACGCCGAGGACCACGCGGGGGGCGTCCGCACTCAGAGTCATCTACCGGCCTTTCTCCGCATCGGGCTCCGCATCGGGAACGCGCCCACCCTACGGCCCCCCGGCCCCGCCCCGCACAGCGCCCCGGCCCGACCCCGTACGGCGCTCCGCACCGCGCTCCGGCGCCGGGAACGCCGGAGGGCCCGGCGGAAACGATTCCGCCGGGCCCTCCCGGAAATTCAGCGACCGCCTCAGGCAGCCTCGACCGCCTCGGCGGTCAGCATGCCCGCGTTGATCTCGCGCAGCGCGATCGACAGCGGCTTCTCGTGCACGTGGGTGTCGACCAGCGGGCCGACGTACTCCAGCAGGCCCTCGCCGAGCTGGGAGTAGTAAGCGTTGATCTGGCGCGCGCGCTTGGCGGCGTAGATCACGAGGCTGTACTTGGAGTCGGTGGCCTCGAGCAGCTCGTCGATCGGCGGGTTGATGATGCCCTCGGGCGCGGTCATGGAAGAGGACACGCTAAAACCTTCCGAAAGGGTGGAAAAGACAGACAGGTCAGGCTACACCGAGCAAGGCTAGCAGTTCGGCCGCTACCTGCTCGACCGAGGTGTTGACAAGGGTCGTGTCGAACTCGGGCTCGGCCGCGAGCTCGATCTTGGCCGCCGCCAGCCGCTTCTCGATCACGTCCTGCGACTCGGTGCCCCGGCCGGTCAGCCGGCGGACCAGCTCGTCCCAGCTCGGCGGGGCCAGGAAGACCAGCTGCGCCTCGGGCATCGACTCGCGCACCTGCCGGGCGCCCTGGAGGTCGATCTCCAGCAGCACCGGCTCGCCGCGCTCCAGCTTCTCCTGCACGGCCGCACGCGGGGTCCCGTAACGGTTCCCGGCGAACTCGGCCCACTCCAGCAGCTCGCCGTTGGCGACCAGCTTGTCGAACTCGTCGTTGTCGACGAAGTGGTACTGGACCCCGTTCTTCTCGCCGGGCCTCGGGTGCCGGGTCGTCGCCGACACCGAGAGCCAGACCTCGGGGTGCATCTTCCTCATATGAGCGACGACCGTGCTCTTGCCGACCCCCGAAGGGCCGGAGAGCACGGTCAGCCGCGGACGCTCACTCATGCACCGATTATCCCGGATCGCGGGGGATCCTGGGACCACGGGGGCACGGTCAGGCGGCGCCACCGCCGAACTCCCGCTCCAGGGAAGCGATCTGGTTCGTACCGAGGCCGCGGACACGCCGGCTCTCACTGATGCCGAGGCGCTCCATGATCTGCTTGGCGCGGACCTTGCCGACGCCGGGAAGGGACTCGAGCAGAGCCGAGACCTTCATCTTGCCGATCACGTCGTTGTCGGCCTTGCCGGCCTTGATCACCTCGTGCAGGGAGGCGCCGGAGTGCTTGAGCCGGTTCTTGACCTCGGCGCGCTCCCGGCGAGCCTCGGCGGCCTTGGCGAGCGCGGCGGTGCGCTGTTCAGGGGTAAGGGGCGGAAGGGCCACGCCGTTCACCTCAGGGTGTGGATGGATGGATTGAGCTAGGACTGGTTCGGTACCGAGGACACCGTCCGCAAGGGGAACCACAAGGCCCTGACCTGCGGGAGCCACGGAAATCGCGGCTCGCCGATGACCTATCGCCGGACACTACCCGGATTGCGGCGCCACGTCAGGAAAAGAACACGAAAAGTCCTGGTCAGCCAAGGCCGACCAGGACTTTCCAGGGCAAAATGACCGCGATTGCGAGACTTTGGCGGGGCCGATGTGACGGCGCTCACGTCAACTCGGCGGCCACCGCGCGGTCCTGCGGACACTCCGCAGGGTCACCACCCCGCTACCTGAAGGACGGGTTCCGCTACCAGGACCCGTCTTGCCGATCACTCCCGGGTCCGCGACGCCGGGGCACGCACCTCGCCGCGTTGTCGTCGGTCGCCGATGCTCCGCATGGACTCCCTCCTCCGCCTTGCGATGCACGCACCCCAACGCCGCGCCCTGATCCGGGCTGACCGGCAGGACGGGCCCTACACGGCCCCCGCGAACTCCCCGACGAAGCGCTCCGCCGCCGCGCGCAGCGCCGGCACCGAGGGACCGTGCTTGAGCACGTCGCGGCTGACGCTCGGCACCACGTTCATCACCGAGGCGCCGAAGACCCGCGGCAGGTCCGCCATGGTCGCGCCCTGGGCGCCGATCCCGGGGGCCAGCAGCGGGCCGTTGATGGCCAGGTCCACGCCCGCGTCGGCCAGCGTCGCGCCGACGACCGCGCCGAAGGAGCCGAGCGGCGCGGCGCCCGCGTTCTCGGCCGCCAGCTGCCGCAGCACCGAGGCCGCGACCGGCTCGCCGTCCGCGCCCACCGCGCGCTGCACCTCGGCGCCCTCGGGGTTGGAGGTGAGCGCCAGCGCGAACACGCCGCAGCCCTGCTCCCGGGCCAGGTCCAGGGCCGGGCGCAGCGAGCCGAAGCCCAGGTACGGGCTGACCGTCACCGCGTCCGAGAACAGCGGGCTGCCCGGCGACAGGAAGGCCTCGGCGTACGCGGCCATGGTGGAGCCGATGTCGCCGCGCTTGGCGTCCATCAGGACCAGCGCGCCGGCCGCCCGGGCCTCCTCGACGGTGCGCTCCAGCACCGCGACGCCCTTGCTGCCGAAGCGCTCGAAGAACGCGGCCTGCGGCTTCAGCACGGCCACCCGGTCGGCCAGCGCCTCGACCACGGTGCGGCTGAAGGACTCCAGCCCGGCGAGGTCGTCGCCGAGCCCCCAGGCGGCGAGCAGGGAGGCGTGCGGGTCGATGCCGACGCAGAGCTGGCCGCGGGTGTCGAGGGCCTGGCGCAGCCGGGCGCCGAACGGGGCGAGGGTCATGTCGTCCTTTCCAGGACCGGTGGGTCCAGAACCGATGGGGGTGTTCACGAGCCGCGGACGGCGCTGCCGACGGCGTCGGCCAGGCTGCGGAAGCCGCCCGCGCGGACCTTGGCGGACAGGCCCTTGTGGATCCGCCGGCACCAGAACGGGCCCTCGTAGATGAAGGCGCTGTAGCCCTGGACCAGGTCGGCGCCGTGGACGATCCGCTGCCAGGCGTCCTCGGCGGTCTCGATGCCGCCGACCGAGACGAGGGTCAGCCGGCCCCCGGTGCGGGCGCGCAGCCGCTGGAGGACCTCCAGGGCGCGGGCCTTGAGCGGGGCGCCGGACAGGCCGCCCATGCCGATCTCCTCGACCCGCGCGGCGTCGGCGCGCAGGCCCTCGCGGCCGATCGTGGTGTTGGTGGCGATGATGCCGTCCAGGCCCAGCTCCAGGGCGAGGTCGGCGACCGCGTCGACGTCCTCGTCGGCCAGGTCGGGGGCGATCTTGACCAGCAGCGGCACGTGGTGCGCGGTGGTGCGGTCGGCGGCCTCGCGGACGGCGGAGAGCAGCGGCCGCAGGTGGTCCACGGCCTGGAGGTTGCGCAGCCCGGGGGTGTTCGGCGAACTGACGTTGACCACCAGGTAGTCGGCGTACTGGGCGAGCCGCTCGGTGGACTTCACGTAGTCGGCGACGGCGTCGGCCTCCTCGACCACCTTGGTCTTGCCGATGTTGACGCCGAGCACCGGGGTGGAGCTGGTGTGCGGGCGGGCGGCCAGCCGGGCGGCGACCCGGGCCGAGCCCTGGTTGTTGAAGCCCATCCGGTTGATCAGCGCGCGGTCCTCGACCAGGCGGAACAGCCGGGGCGCCGGGTTGCCGGGCTGGGCCTCGCCGGTGACGGTGCCGATCTCGACGTAGTCGAAGCCGAGCATCGACAGGCCGTCGATGCCGACGCCGTTCTTGTCGAAGCCGGCCGCCAGGCCGAACGGGCCGGGCAGGTCGAGGCCGAGGGCGCGGGTGCGCAGGGCCCGGTCGCGCGGGGCGAGCACCAGCCGCACCAGGGTGCGCAGGCCGGGCACCGAGGAGGCGAGGCGGATCCAGAAGAAGGCGAGGTGGTGGGCCTTCTCGGGGTCCATCCTCTTGAAGAGCAGGTCGAACAGAAGCTTGTACAAGGGTGGTTCAACTCCCGGAGCGGATAACGGGCTTGCTCATGGAAGTGGGGGGCACCCGGCTGGCTCCGGTGCCCCCCACTGCGGTGGTGCTACTTGCGGCCGGCGTTGATCAGCTCGGCGTGCTCCTGGAGCGACATCACCCCGACCTCGTCGCGCAGCAGCGCGTCCATGCCCTGCACGGCCGCGCCCATCGCCTGGACGGTGGTCAGGCAGGGCACCGCGCGGGCCACGGCCGCGGTGCGGATCTCGTAGCCGTCGAGGCGGCCGCCGGTGCCGTACGGCGTGTTGATGATGAGGTCGACCTCACCGTCGTGGATCAGCTGGACGATGGTCCGCTCGCCGTTCGGGCCCTCGCCCTCGCTGTGCTTGCGCACCAGCGTGGACGGGATGCCGCCGCGGTGGAGCACCTCGGCGGTGCCGGCGGTGGCGAGCACCTCGAAGCCGAGGTTGACCAGCGCCCGGGCCGGGAAGACCAGGTTGCGCTTGTCCCGGTTGGCCACCGAGACGAAGACCTTGCCCTTGGTCGGCAGCGCGCCGTACGCGCCGGACTGCGCCTTCGCGTAGGCGGTGCCGAACACCTTGTCGATGCCCATGACCTCACCGGTCGAGCGCATCTCCGGGCCGAGCACGGTGTCCACGCCGCGGCCGTGGATGTCGCGGAAGCGGCTCCACGGCATCACGGCCTCCTTGACCGCGATCGGCGCGTCGGCGGGCAGCGTGCCGCCGTCGCCCTCGGCCGGGAGCAGGCCCTCGGCGCGCAGCTCGGCGATGGTGGCGCCGAGCGAGATCCGGGCGGCGGCCTTGGCCAGCGGCACGGCGGTCGCCTTGGAGGTGAACGGGACGGTCCGGGAGGCGCGCGGGTTGGCCTCCAGCACGTAGAGGATGTCCCCGGCCATGGCGAACTGGATGTTGATCAGGCCGCGGACGCCGACACCGCGCGCGATGGCCTCGGTGGAGGTGCGCAGGCGCTTGATGTCGTAGCCGCCGAGGGTGATCGGGGGCAGCGCGCAGGCGGAGTCGCCGGAGTGGATGCCGGCCTCCTCGATGTGCTCCATGACGCCGCCGAGGTAGAGCTCGGTGCCGTCGTAGAGGGCGTCGACGTCGATCTCCACCGCGTCGTCGAGGAAGCGGTCGATGAGCACCGGGTGCTCGGAGATCAGGCCCGCGTGGCGCTCCAGGTAGGAGGCGAGCGAGGCCTCGTCGTAGACGATCTCCATGCCGCGGCCGCCGAGCACGTAGGACGGGCGGGCGAGCACGGGGTAGCCGATCTCGTCGGCGATCGCCTTGGCCTCCTCGAAGGAGAAGGCGGTGCCGTGCTTGGGGGCCGGCAGGCCGGCGTCGCGCAGGACGCGGCCGAAGGCGCCGCGCTCCTCGGCGAGGTCGATCGCCTCGGGCTGGGTGCCGGCGATCGGCACGCCGTTGTCCTTCAGCGCCTGGGCCAGGCCGAGCGGGGTCTGGCCGCCGAGCTGGACGATCACGCCGGCGAGCGGGCCGGCCTGCTGCTCGGCGTGGACGATCTCCAGCACGTCCTCCAGGGTGAGCGGCTCGAAGTAGAGCCGGTCGGAGGTGTCGTAGTCGGTGGAGACGGTCTCCGGGTTGCAGTTGACCATGACGGTCTCGTACCCGGCGTCGGCGAGCGCGAAGGAGGCGTGCACGCAGGAGTAGTCGAACTCGATGCCCTGGCCGATGCGGTTCGGGCCGGAGCCCAGGATGATCACGGCGGGCTTGGTGCGCGGGGCGACCTCGTTCTCCTCGTCGTAGGACGAGTAGAAGTACGGGGTCTTGGCGGCGAACTCGGCGGCGCAGGTGTCGACGGTCTTGAACACCGGGCGGATGCCGAGGGCGTGCCGCACCTCGCGGACGACGTCCGGCTTCAGGCCGCGGATCTCGCCGATCTGCTGGTCGGAGAAGCCGTGCCGCTTGGCGTGGCGCAGCAGCTCGGGGGTGAGCTCCTCGGCCTCGGCCAGCTCGCCGGCGATCTCGTCCAGCAGGAAGAGCTGGTCGACGAACCACGGGTCGATCTTCGTGTACTCGAAGACCTCCTCCGGGGTGGCGCCGGCCCGGATGGCGTCCATCACGGTGTTGATCCGGCCGTCGGTCGGCACGGTGGCCTTGACCAGCAGCTCGGTCTTCTCCCCGAGCGGACCGGTCCAGTTGAACTGGGAGCCCTTCTTCTCCAGCGAGCGCAGCGCCTTCTGCAGGGCCTCGGGGAAGTTGCGGCCCATGGCCATCGCCTCGCCGACCGACTTCATGGTGGTGGTCAGCGTGGCGTCGGCGCTCGGGAACTTCTCGAACGCGAACCGCGGCACCTTGACGACGACGTAGTCGAGGGTCGGCTCGAAGGAGGCCGGGGTCTGCTCGGTGATGTCGTTGGGGATCTCGTCCAGGGTGTAGCCGACGGCCAGCTTGGCGGCGATCTTGGCGATCGGGAAGCCGGTGGCCTTGGAGGCGAGCGCCGAGGAGCGGGAGACGCGCGGGTTCATCTCGATGACGATGACCCGGCCGTCCTCGGGGTTGACGGCGAACTGGATGTTGCAGCCGCCGGTGTCCACGCCGACCTCACGGATGACGGCGATGCCGATGTCGCGCAGGATCTGGTACTCGCGGTCGGTGAGCGTCATCGCCGGGGCGACGGTGATCGAGTCACCGGTGTGGACGCCCATCGGGTCGAAGTTCTCGATGGAGCAGACGACCACGACGTTGTCGTTCTTGTCGCGCATCAGCTCCAGCTCGTACTCCTTCCAGCCGAGGATGGACTCCTCCAGGAGCACCTCGGTGGTCGGCGAGAGGGTCAGGCCCTGGCCGGCGATGCGGCGCAGGTCCTCCTCGTTGTGGGCGAAGCCGGAGCCGGCGCCGCCCATGGTGAAGGAGGGGCGGACGACGACCGGGTAGCCGCCGAGCGTGTCGACGCCGGCCAGCACCTCGTCCATGGTGTGGCAGATGACCGAGCGGGCGGACTCGCCGTGGCCGATCTTGGCGTTGACGGCCTCGACGACGCCCTTGAAGAGCTCGCGGTCCTCGCCCTTGTTGATCGCCTCGACGTCGGCGCCGATCAGCTCGACGCCGTACTTCTCCAGCGTGCCCGCCGCGTGCAGCGAGATCGCGGTGTTGAGCGCGGTCTGGCCGCCCAGGGTCGGCAGCAGCGCGTCGGGGCGCTCCTTGGCGATGATCTTCTCGACGAACTCCGGGGTGATCGGCTCGACGTAGGTGGCGTCGGCGATCTCCGGGTCGGTCATGATCGTGGCCGGGTTGGAGTTGACCAGCACGACCCGCAGGCCCTCGGCCTTGAGGACCCGGCAGGCCTGCGTACCCGAGTAGTCGAACTCGGCGGCCTGGCCGATCACGATCGGACCGGAGCCGATCACCAGGACGGACTTGATGTCAGAGCGCTTAGGCACGCTGGCCCTCCATGAGCTTCACGAAGCGGTCGAACAGGTAGGCGGCGTCGTGCGGACCGGCGGCCGCTTCGGGGTGGTACTGCACGCTGAAGGCGGGGACGTCGAGTGCCTGGAGGCCCTCGACCACGTCGTCGTTGAGGCAGACGTGGGAGACCTCGACCCGCCCGTAGGGGGTGTCGCTCACCTTGTCCAGCGGGGCGTTCACGGCGAAGCCGTGGTTGTGGGCGGTCACCTCGACCGTGCCGGTGGTGCGGTCCTGCACCGGCTGGTTGATGCCGCGGTGGCCGTACTTGAGCTTGTAGGTGCCGAAGCCCAGGGCGCGGCCGAGGATCTGGTTGCCGAAGCAGATCCCGAAGAACGGGGTCTTGCGCTCCAGCACGCCCTGCGCCACGGCGACCTGGTGGTCGGCGGTGGCCGGGTCGCCCGGGCCGTTGGAGAAGAACACGCCGTCCGGGTTGACGGCGTAGAGGTCCTCCAGGGTGGAGTTCGCCGGCAGCACGTGCACCTCGATGCCGCGCTCGGCCATCCGCTGCGGGGTCATCGCCTTGATGCCGAGGTCCAGCGCGGCGACGGTGAACTTCTTCTCACCGATCGCGGGCACCACGTACGCCTCGGTGGTGGCGACCTCGGCGCACAGGTCGGCGCCCTTCATCTCGGGCGACTGCTGCACCCGGGCCAGCAGGGCGGCCTGGTCGGCCAGCGCCTCGCCGGAGAAGATGCCGCAGCGCATCGCGCCGCGCTCGCGCAGGTGGCGGGTCAGCGCGCGGGTGTCGATGCCGCTGATGCCGACGACACCCTGGTTGACCAGTTCCTCGTCGAGCGAGCGGCGGGAGCGCCAGTTGGAGGCGACCCGGGCGGGGTCGCGCACCACGTAGCCGGCGACCCAGATCTGCTTGGACTCGTCGTCCTCGTCGTTCCAGCCGGTGTTGCCGATCTGCGGGGCGGTCATCACGACCACCTGGCGGTGGTACGACGGGTCGGTGAGGGTCTCCTGGTAGCCGGACATGCCGGTGTTGAAGACCGCCTCGCCGAAGGTCTCGCCGATGGCGCCGTAGGCCTGTCCGCGGAACGTCCGGCCGTCCTCCAGGACGAGCACGGCAGGCACTCGTTCCCGCCGTTGGCGCTGCGTGGTGGGGGCAGGTGCGGTCATTGCGCGGCCTCTTCCGTCTTCGTCTTCGTACGTGTTGCGAGTTGGGCGACCGCCTCGACCCAGGCGGCGTGCTCATCGGGGTGGTCGGCCCGGAAACCGGAGTCCAGCTCGGCGCCCTCGTGCGTCCAGGTGACGACGAGCAGCCCGGAGGGGACGACCTTGCCGGCGATCCCGGAGTCCGTACGGGCACCGGTCAGGTGCTCGGCCGGGATCCAGAAGTCGACGTCGCCCGGGCGCTGCACCAGCAGGCCGTCCTCGCCGAGGGTGAGGTCGGCGCGGCTGCGGGTGCCCAGGCCGTGGGCGACGACCCGGTCCAGCCAGTTCCCGGCGGTGGTCGTGCCGTGGTACCGGCCGCTGGTCTCCAGGATGGTGCGCCCGGCGCGGGCCGGCACGGCCGGCAGCGGAGGCATCCCGGACTGCAGGGTGCGCCGCCAGTTCCAGCCCTGGCGCATCAGCCAGTAGACGAGGCCGATCACGATCAGCAGGCCGATGGACCAGCCGATGTACCCGGGCCAGTCGGTGACCTTCGCCTGCTCCTGGGCGAGCGTGGCGCGGTCCATCACGCCTCGCCCCGCTCGGCGAGCTCGCCGGCCAGCACGGTGGCGCGCCCGCGCAGGAAGGTGGCGTGCACCCGTCCGGGCAGGTCCAGGCCCTTGTAGGGGGTGTTGCGGCTGCGGGTGGCGAAGCTGTCCGGGTTCACGGCACCACGGTACGCGGGATCGAACAGCACCAGGTTGGCGGGCTCACCCACCGAGATCGGCCGGCCGTGGCCGGTGAGACGGCCGATCCGGGCCGGGCGGTGCGACATCCGGTCCGCGACGCCCTCCCAGTTCAGCAGGCCGGTGTCGACCATGGTCTGCTGCACGACCGACAGCGCGGTCTCCAGGCCGACCATGCCCATCGCGGCCACGGCCCACTCGCAGTCCTTGTCCTCGGCCGGGTGCGGCGCGTGGTCGGTGGCGACGGCGTCGATGGTGCCGTCGGCCAGCGCCTCGCGCAGTGCCCGGACGTCCTCGGCGGTGCGCAGCGGCGGGTTCACCTTGTAGACCGGGTCGTAGGTGCGGACCAGCTCGTCGGTGAGCAGCAGGTGGTGCGGGGTCACCTCGGCGGTGACGTCCCAGCCCTTGGACTTGGCCCAGCGGACGATCTCGACCGAGCCGGCCGTGGAGAGGTGGCAGACGTGCAGCCGGGAGCCGACGTGCGCGGCGAGCAGCACGTCGCGGGCGATGATCGACTCCTCGGCGACGGCCGGCCAGCCGCCGAGCCCGAGCTCGCCGGAGACCTGGCCCTCGTTCATCTGGGCGCCCTCGGTGAGCCGCGGCTCCTGGGCGTGCTGGGCGACGACGCCGTCGAAGGCCTTGACGTACTCCAGGGCGCGGCGCATCAGCACCGCGTCGTCCACGCACTTGCCGTCGTCGGAGAAGACCCGGACGTCGGCGGCGGACTCGTGCATCGCGCCGAGCTCGGCGAGCTGCTTGCCCTCCAGGCCGACGGTGACGGCGCCGACCGGCTGCACGTCGCAGTAGCCGGCCTCCTGGCCGAGCCGCCAGACCTGCTCGACGACGCCGGCGGTGTCGGCCACCGGGGTGGTGTTGGCCATCGCGTGCACGGCGGTGAAGCCGCCCATCGCGGCGGCCCGGGTGCCGGTGAGCACGGTCTCGGCGTCCTCGCGGCCGGGCTCGCGCAGGTGGGTGTGCAGGTCGACCAGGCCGGGCAGGGCGATCAGCCCGGTGGCGTCGATCTCGATGTCCGCTTCGACCGTCAGGCCGGTGCCGATCGCCTGGACGACGCCGTCGGCGAGGTGGAGGTCCTGCGGGGCGCCGCCCAGGATCTTGGCGTTGCGGATCAGGTAGCTGGTCACTGGGCGGTCTCCACGGAGTCGGTACGGGGGGTGTCGGTGGGCGCGTCGGCGAAGACGGCGCCGCCGAGCAGCAGGTAGAGGACGGCCATCCGGACGGAGACGCCGTTGGCGACCTGCTCGATCGCGGTGCAGCGCGGCGAGTCGGCGACCTCGGCGGTGATCTCCATGCCGCGGACCATCGGACCGGGGTGCATCACGATCGCGTGGTCCGGCAGCTGGGCCATCCGGCGGCCGTTCATGCCGTAGCGGCGGCTGTACTCGCGCTCGGTCGGGAAGAACGCGGCGTTCATCCGCTCGCGCTGCACCCGCAGCATCATCAGCGAGTCCGTCTTGGGCAGCACGCTGTCCAGGTCGTAGCTGACCTCGCAGGGCCAGTTCTCGATCCCGATCGGCAGCAGGGTCGGCGGGGCGACGAAGGTCACCTGCGCGCCGAGGGTGTTCAGCAGGTGGACGTTGGAGCGGGCGACCCGGCTGTGCAGGACGTCGCCGACGATGGTCACCCGGCGGCCCGCGAGGTCCTGGCCGGCGCCCGGGTTGAGGTGGCGGCGCATGGTGAAGGCGTCGAGCAGCGCCTGGGTGGGGTGCTCGTGGGTGCCGTCACCGGCGTTGATCACACTGCCGTGCAGCCAGTCGGACTGGGCCAGCCGGGCCGGGGCGCCGGAGGCGTGGTGGCGGATGACCACCGCGTCGGCGCCCATCGCCTGGAGGGTCAGCGCGGTGTCCTTGAGGCTCTCGCCCTTGGAGACCGAGGAGCCCTTGGCGGAGAAGTTGATGACGTCGGCCGAGAGCCGCTTCTCGGCGACCTCGAAGGAGGTCTTCGTCCGGGTGGAGTCCTCGAAGAAGAGGTTGACGACGGTGCGGCCGCGCAGCGTGGGCAGCTTCTTGACGGCCCGGCCGGAGAGCTGGGCGAGCTCCTCGGCGGTGTCCAGGATCAGCAGCGCGTCGTCGCGGCTGAGATCGGCGGCGGAGACGAGGTGGCGCTTCACGCGGGCTACTCCGGGAGGTGCGGTTCGGAAGACTGGGGGGCCAGGGCCTGCGAGGAGCGCTGGGCGAAGTCGCGGTCGCCGACCAGGACGGCGTCCACGCCGTCGCGGTCGGCGAGGCGCACCTGCACGGCCTCGCGCAGCGAGGTGGGGAGGTTCTTGCCCACGTAGTCGGCGCGGATCGGCAGCTCGCGGTGGCCGCGGTCGACCAGGACGGCGAGCTGGACGGCGCGCGGGCGGCCGATGTCGCTCAGCGCGTCGAGCGCGGCGCGGATGGTGCGGCCGGAGAAGAGCACGTCGTCGACCAGGATGACGAGCTTGCCGTCGATGCCGCCGGGCGGGATCTCGGTGTGCTCCAGGGCCCGGGCGGGCTTCAGCCGCAGGTCGTCCCGGTACATGGTGATGTCCAGGGAGCCCAGCGGGATCTCGCGCCCGGTGATCTGGGCCAGCCGGTCGTGCAGGCGGCGGGCGAGGTGGACGCCCCTGGTGTGGATGCCGAGCAGCACGACGTCCTCCGCGCCCTTGGCGCGCTCGACGATCTCGTGCGCTATCCGGGTGACGACCCGGGCGATGTCCGTGCCGTCGAGCACCTGGTGCGGCGGCCGCGGCGTGGGTTCGTGGTGTGTGGTCATGCCGAAGCGGACCTCCTTCCCCGCCTCACTGGACGGGCCTTAAAGGATGTCTGGGATGGCCCCCGCCGACCGGGCGCGGGCTTCGGTCATCCTACCAGCGCGCCGGACGGCAAACAGACGTCCACCATTCCGCTTCCCCGGGTTAACACTCCGGACGCGCCGCCGATGCGGGCCATTCGCACGACTGCCCCATTCGGCTTGACGCAACTACCTTACTCTACGTAACCTCACAGTGAGTTACGAGACGGACGTCGGACCCACCGGTAACGGCGTCGGCAATCGCCCGTGACCCACCACTGAACGCGAAGCAATCTCGTCCGGGGAGATCAATGTCCAGCGACTACGCGAAGCAACTCGGAGGCAAGCTCCGAGCGATCCGCACTCAGCAGGGTCTCTCCCTGCACGGTGTCGAGGAGAAGTCCCAGGGGCGCTGGAAGGCAGTCGTCGTCGGTTCGTACGAGCGTGGTGACCGTGCGGTCACCGTGCAGCGACTGGCCGAACTGGCGGAGTTCTACGGCGTCCCGGTCCAGGAGCTGCTGCCCGGCGGTACGCCCGGCGGCGCGGCCGAGCCGCCGCCGCGCCTGGTCCTCGACCTGGAGAGACTGACCCAGGTCCCCTCCGAGAAGGCCGGCCCGCTGCAGCGCTACGCGGCGACCATCCAGAGCCAGCGCGGCGACTACAACGGCAAGGTGCTGTCGATCCGCCAGGACGACCTGCGCACCCTGGCCGTGATCTACGACCAGTCCCCGTCGATCCTCACCGAGCAGCTGATCTCCTGGGGCGTGCTGAACCCCGACGCGCGCCGTGCGGTGCGCGAGGAGGATGCGAGCTGAGGCTCACCGCACCGGCTCCCGCCAGCGGATCCAGGCACAACCCAGCACTCGCGCCACTAGTGCTGGCAAGCAGAAACGTCACGGCGCGGCTCCCCAGACCGGGGGCCGCGCCGCGGTGTAGCCACACCACCCCGGGGCGGCGGAGGCGTCAGCAGACCGTCCCCAGGCTGTAGCCGGGCTGCGCCGCCACGCCGTCCAGCCGGACCGGCCGGTCGGCCGGGGCCCACTCCTGCCCGCCGCTCGACCAGGCCCAGGAGGCCGGAAGGTACTCCCCGCAGGAGGCCGCCGAGCCCTGCGAGCCGTGCAGCACCGCGACGCCCGGCAGCTCCAGGGCCAGCCCGGTGCAGAGCACCGCGCAGACCAGCTCCAGGTCCTCGTCGTTGATCCGGACCACACCGTCCTCCCACTGGAGCACCCGGGCCGCGGCGGTCAGCCCGCCGCCGGGCGCGTCCACCCGCAGGCGCAGCTCGTACACCCCGGCGCCCGCGCCGACCAGCATCCGCCGGAACACCTCGCCCCCGCGCTCGTAGGCGGCGCGCACCCAGGCGGCGTGCTCCTCGTCGGACGCGCCCGCGCCCCCGTACAGGCCCCCGTCGAGCAGCAGGTCGGCGTGGCAGAGCGTCAGCCCGTTCTCCCGGGCGCGCACCAGGCGCGGCACGAAGTCCCCGGCCAGCTCCTCGCCCTGATAGGCCAGCAGCTGGGTCTGCAGGGCCGGGTTGACCAGGTAGCGGTCGCGGGCCGCGGGCTCGGCCGGGTCCAGCCCGTTCAGCAGGCAGAACTCCTCGAAGTCCTGCGGGTGGAACGTCCGGGCCCGGACGGTGTCGAACCGCTCCAGCGCCTCGGCCAGCAGGTCGGCGGTGTCGGCCAGGTAGCGCTCGTGGTCGGGGGCGTCGGAGATCCCCCAGGCGCGGGCCCGGGCGAAGTCCGCGGCGTTGGTGAGCACTCCGATGACGAACGCCTGCTCGGCGCCCTCGACCCGCCGCGGCCGGTGCGACCGCACCACGGGCCGCGAGCCGCCGGCGGTGCAGTCGGAGTTACGGCGGGCGCGCCCCAAATGACTCATCGGTGGCTCCTGGCTTCAGGGGAGGACGGTCGGCGGCAGGCGTGCCGCTGACCGTCTTCCTCCCCATCCGCGCGCGTCGCACACGTACGGCGTGTCACAGGAATGTAACCACCGGTAATGCGGGTCGCGCGGGCGTCAGGCGGAGCGGGGCGCGCGGGCCAGCTGGCGGGACTGCGCGACCAGGCGGCCGGACTCGTCCCAGACCTCCGCGTCCTCCTCGAAGTAGCCGCCGGCCAGGTTGCGGGTCGCGTGGGTGACCCGCAGCCAGCCGGGCACCGGCCTGGCGCGCAGGTGGACGGTCAGCTCGACGGTGGGGGCCCAGCCCGGCAGGCCGAGGTCGAAGGTGACCGGCGGCAGCGCGTCGGCGACCAGCAGGAGGAGCAGCGGGTCGGGCTCGCGGCCGTCGGCGAGCCGGAACCAGCCCTGGATCCGCCCGTTGCCGGAGGGCTGTCCGAGCGCCCAGCCGATGGTGGCCGGGTCCAGCCGCAGGTCGAACCGCTCCAGTAGGGCGGCCTGGGCGATCAGCTCCTTGGGCGCGTGCTCGACGCCGATGCACTGGTCCGGCGGCGGCAGCTGCGGCGGCAGCGCGCTGGTGCGCACCTCGCCGTCGGCGGTGGCGAGGTCGCCGTGGCTGGCCACCACGCGCAGCCGCTCGACGCCGTCCTGGCTGAGCGAGGCGGTGCCGGTGGACAGGCCGCGGCCGGTGCGCAGCACCTCGGTGCGGACGGTGGCCGGGCCGGGCGTGGAGGCGGACAGGTAGTAACCGCTGATCGACACCGGGTCCGGGTGGGTGCCGTGCTCCAGCGACAGCGCGTGTCCGGCCACCGCGAGCAGCAGTCCGCCGTTCACCCCGCCGCCGATCTGCCAGCCGGCGCCGAGCTCGGCCTCGTACCGGCCGGCCTCCTCGGGGTGCCTGGTCAGGGCGATGCCCTGGTCGAACTCGCTGCGGATCGCCGTGGTCATGTGGGGGGACCTGCCCTTCACGCGTGCTTCCGGACGTCAAGTTACTGACAAGTAGGCCCTCACCCTACGCCGCCCGGATGAAACGCGGAACGGCCGCCGGACACCTGTTCGGGTCCGACGGCCGTTCACGGGATTCGACCACTCAGCGGCGGATGCTCGGCTTCAGCTCGAGGAAGCGGGCGAGCAGGCCGTTGACGAAGGCCGGGGAGTCGTCCGTGGAGAACTCCTTGGCGATCTCGACGGCCTCGTCCAGGACGACGGCGTCCGGGACGCCGTCCTCCCAGATCAGCTCGTACGCACCGAGCCGCAGGACGTTGCGGTCCACGATCGGCATCCGGTCGAGCGTCCAGCCCACGGCGTACTGCTCGATCAGGTCGTCGATGCGACGAGCGTGCTGGACGTACCCCTCGATGAGCTCCATGGTGTACTCACCGACCTGCGGGGTGCCCTCGTCGGGCTTGGGCTCGCGGGCGCGGGCCACCCAGTCGGCGAGGACCTGCTGCGGGTCTACCCCACGGTGGTCGGCCTCGAAGAGGATCTGGAAGGCCCGCGTGCGGGCCTTGCTGCGTGCGGCCGACACGGACTTACTTCACCCGGCCGAGGTAGCTGCCGTCGCGGGTGTCGACCTTGACCTTCTCACCGGTGGTGACGAAGAGCGGCACCTGGATCTCGGCGCCCGTCTCCAGGGTGGCCGGCTTGGTGCCACCGGTCGAGCGGTCGCCCTGGACGCCCGGCTCGGTCTCGGCGATGGTCAGCTCGACCGCGGCCGGGAGCTCGATGTAGAGGACCGAGCCCTCGTTCTGCGCGACGAGGGCCTCGAAGCCCTCCAGCAGGTACTTGGCGGCGTCGCCGACGACCGACGGCTCGATGGTCAGCTGGTCGTAGGTGTCCATGTCCATGAACACGAAGTTCTCGCCGTCCTTGTACGAGAACTGCATGCCGCGCTTGTCGACGTTGGCGGTCTCGACCTTGGTGCCCGCGTTGAAGGTCTTGTCGACGACCTTGCCGGTCAGGACCTCCTTGAGCTTGGTACGCACGAAGGCCGGGCCCTTGCCGGGCTTGACGTGCTGGAACTCGACGACGGACCAGAGCTTGCCGCCCTCCAGCTTGAGGACCATGCCGTTCTTGAGATCGTTCGTGGAAGCCACGGGCGCACTTACTCCTGTATAGCTGTCAAGGAACCAAGGGATTGCGTCCTGCCGCCCACGGCCCCCGGGGGGCCGCGGTCACAGGGCGAGGAGCTCCTTGGTGGTGATGGTGAGCAGCTCGGGCCCGCCCTCCTCAAGGGGGCGCACGACGAGCGTGTCCTCGATCCGGACGCCGCCCCTGCCCGGGAGGTGAACCCCCGGACCGACGGTGACCGGCACGCGGCTGTCCAGTTTACCCATGTCCGCCGGACCGAGGCGCGGCGCCTCCCGGATCTCCAGCCCGATGCCGTGGCCCACCGGGTGCGGGGAGGGCTCGGTGTGGCCGGCCGCCTCCAGGACCTGCCGGGCGGCCCGGTCGGGTACGCACTGCTCCACGCCTGGTCCGAGCGCCTCCCGCCCGGCCCGCTGGGCCCGGAAGACCAGCCGGTGCAGCTCCACCTGCCAGGGCGCGGGGGCGGCGCCGATCACGAAGGTGCGGGCGGTGGAGACGCCGTAGCCGCGGTACTGGGCGCCCATCACCACGGTCAGGAAGTCGCCCTCCTCCACCCGGCGGTCGGTCGGCTGGTGGGCGGCCTGGCCGGAGTGGCTGCCGGTGCCGACCGAGACCGGGAAGGCCGCCCGGTCGGCGCCGTGGTCGATCATCCGGCGCTCCAGCTCCATCGCCAGGTGCCGCTCGGTGCGGCCGACCAGGATCGACTCCAGCAGCTCGCCCAGCGCCTGGTCGGCGATCTCGGCGGCGATCCGCAGGTCCGCGATCTCGTGCTCGTCCTTGACCACCCGCAGCCGCTCGACCGTCCGACCGAGGTCCACCAGCCGGGTCCCCGCTATCAGGTCGCCCACCGCCCGGTGCCGGCTGACGGTCAGGTCGTGCTCCTCCACCGCCAGGCCCGACACCCCGGAGCGGGTGGCCGCGGCCGCGGCGGCCAGCGCGGTGTCCGAGCCGGCCGCCACCGGCAGCCGGGTGACGTCCGGGGCGATCAGGTGCTCCCCGGTGTCGTCCGGCGGCAGGTCGTCCGGCAGCGCCAGCAGCGCCCGCTCCCTGGTCAGCAACAGGCTCGCCCCGCAGGGCGCGCAGCCCGTCAGGTACCGCACGTTCGCCGCGCGGGTGATCAGCGCCGCATCGGCCCCGGCCGCGCTGCAGTGCTCCCTCACCCGCTCCCGCCGCCCCGCGTACGCATCCGCCATGCGTCGAGCCTACGAACCCCCGGCCCGAAGCGCCCGCCGAGCACCCCCGCCAGAACCCCCGGTGCCCCTTGCGCGCCCCCCGCGCGACCGCGCCGTCGCCCTCCGGCCCGCGCCGGGGCCCCCGCCCCCACCCGTCGCTCCCCCACCCGCCGCTCGGACGCGCGCCGCCGCCGAGGGGCCCACCTCCCCTCGGCGGCGGCTTCCTCCCGTCGCGCCTACTGCCCGTCCGGGTCGAGCAGACCCCGCCGGTACGCCGGGACTAGGTTCTGCGGGACGAGCATCTCCCGGCCGTTCAGGGTGATCGCGACCAGCTTCGGGGGCGTCGCCCGCCACTGGGCCCGGCGGTGCCGGGTGTTGCTGCGGGAGGTCTTGCGCTTGGGTACGGCCATCGCGGGCTCCTTCTCGGGTGGTGTGGTCGAACGCGTCGTCGGGCGGCGCTAGCGGGTGGCGCCCGAGGCGTACGGCAGGAGGGCCGTCTCCCGGGCGTTCTTGATCGCCCGGGCCACCGCCCGCTGCTGCTCGGCGGTGAGCCGGGTGACCCGGCGGCCGCGGATCTTGCCGCGGTCGGAGACGAAGCGGCGCAGCAGGTCGGTGTCCTTGTAGTCGATGTACTCGATGCCCGCCGCGAGCAGCGGGTTGGGCCGGGGCTTCGGCGGGGCGGATCGTTTGCGCACGGGAGGGCGCTCCTTCAGTGGACGGGGTCGAGCAGGTCCTGGAAGGCGTCCGGCAGGGCCTTCCAGCCGGGTTCGCCGGCGGCGAGTTCGGCGTCGGTGAGCAGGCAGGAGTCGAGCAGGTCGGTGATGCCGTCGACGTCCAGCCCCTCGGCGGTGAAGCTGAGCTGCTGCACCCGGTCGCCGTGCCGGGGGTGCCAGTCGAGGGCGGCGGCGGCCCGGCGCGCGGGCGGGTAGAGCTCCCAGGCCGCGTCGGGCAGGGAGGTGAGCCAGGGCCCGCACTCCTCGACCGCGAGGTTCGCCCCGGCGGCGTCCCAGGCGAGTATCAGGTCGGGCCGGTTGGCCAGCCAGAACCGGCCGCGGCTGCGCTGCGCCGCCGGGACGAGCAGTTCCAGCGCCCGGTGCAGCCGCTCGGGGTGGAGCGGTCGGCGGCGCTCCCACAGCAGGGTGGCGACGCCCGCCTCGTCCCGCTCCTGCGGCAGCAGCGCGAGCGCCGGGTTGACCCGGTCGCGGGCGGCGGCCACGTCGAAGCCGCCGAGCGCGGCCCGGGTGAGCGCGCCGGTGCCGAGCCGGACGGTCCGGGCGGTGGCGTGCAGCTGGCGCAGGAGGGCGAGCCCCGGCGCGTGCGCCGCGGCGCGCGGCACGGCGAGCGTGCCGGCGTACTCGATCTGGTGGGCGAGCGCCTCGGCGCGGGTCCGGTCGTCGCGCGAGGCGGTCTGCTCGCCGTGCTCCACCAGGTCGTCGGGGACGGAGAGCTCGCCGACCAGCCGGTCCGGGTCGACGGCGGTGACCACGCCCGCCAGTTCGACGGCGTCGTCGAGCGGCCGCCCGTCCACCTCTCCCCCGGCGATCACCTCGACCGCGGGGTGCGGGTCGCTGCCGCCCCACAGTTCGACGATCGCCAGTCCGTACCGGCCGCCGTCGGCGATCTCCAGCAGCCGGGGCAGCAGGTCCTCGCGCAGGGCGCAGCACGGGCAGTCGTTCGCCAGTGGTACGTCGGCCACGTCGAAGGCCCCGGCGGCGTCGCGCAGCTCGCGGCGGACGGTGCCGAGCGCGGCGTCCCGCAGGTCGTGGTGCAGGACCACGGCGTCCACCGCGGCCGCCGCCAGTTCCTCGACGGCGGCCCGGCGCTGCTCCGCGTGCAGGCCGGCGACGACCACCACCGGCAGCCTGGTCCCGTCCACGGCGCTCACCAGCTCGCCTTGCGGACGCCGGGCAGGTGCCCGGCGTGGGCGTGGGCGCGCAGGTTGACCCGGGAGAGGCCGAAGGCCCGCAGGTAGCCGCAGGGCCGGCCGTCCACGGCGTCCCGGTTGCGGACCCGGGTGGCGCTGGCGTCGCGCGGCTGGCGGGCGAGTTCGGCCTGGGCGGCGGCGCGCTCGGCGGGGCCGGTGCCGGGGTGGGCGATGGTCCGCTTGAGCTCGGCCCGGCGCTCGGCGTAGCGGGCGACGACGGCGCGCCGCCGCTCGTTCTTGGCGATCTTGCTCTGCTTGGCCATCAGACCTTCTCCCCCCGGGCGCGGATGCGGGCGACGGCGGCCTCGACGCCGATCGCGTCGACGGTGCGGATGCCCTTGGCGCTCAGCGCCAGCCGGACGTACCGGCCCTCGCCGGGCAGCCAGTAGCGCTTGCGCTGGATGTTGGGGTCGAAGCGGCGGCCGGTGCGGCGGTGCGAGTGCGAGATCGCGTTGCCGAAGCCGGGCCGGCGGCCGGTGAGTTGGCAGCGGGCGGACATGGGTGCTCCCTGGCGTCCGGGAATGGGCAGGACCGGGCTCACGTTACACCAGATGAAAATGACTTCCATTTCGATGTACGGTTCGAGCCAACCCCTCGGACCGGACCCCGAGACCCCGACCCCCAGACCCCAGGAGGACGTCCCATGGCCCGCAGCGAACTGCGCCCGGTGATCAGGCTCCGCTCCACCGCCGGCACCGGCTTCACGTACGTGACCCGCAAGAACCGCCGCAACGACCCGGACCGGATGGTCCTGCGCAAGTACGACCCGGCCGCGGGCCGGCACGTCGACTTCCGCGAGGAGCGCTGACCCCGGACACGCGAACGGCGCCTCCCCGGACTCGGGGAGGCGCCGCGGGCGGCCGGGCCGCTCGGCTCAGGAGCCCTCGGGCGTCCAGCGCTGCTCGACCCGGGCGAGCTTCCAGTACCCGATCGCGATCGCCCAGACGACCACGAACAGCCCGGCGATCGCGTAGCCCACGTTGTCCAGCGAGATGTCCGCGACGAACCCGGTGACCGGGTCGGTCAGGTCGAGCTTCTCGTGCAGCACCCCGACCAGCTCGATGGTGCCGATGATGAAGGCCACCGCGATCGACAGACCCGTGATGGTCAGGTTGTAGTACACCTTCCGGACCGGGTTGGCGAAGGCCCACTGGTACGCGAAGTTCATGAACGTCCCGTCCAGGGTGTCGAACAGGCTCATCCCCGCCGCGAACAGCAGCGGCAGGCAGACGATCGCGTACCAGGGCAGCCCGGAGGCCGCGCCCGAGCCGGCCATCACCATCAGGGTGACCTCGGTCGCGGTGTCGAAGCCCAGGCCCAGCACCATGCCCACCGGGAACATCTGCCCCGGCCGGGTGATCGAACGGGTCGCCCGGTTCAGCACCCGGGCCATGAAGCCGCGCGAGTCGAGGTGCGCCTCCAGCTCCTTCTCGTCGAACTTCCCGGCCCGCATCGAGCGGAACACCCTGAGGATGCCGAGCAGCGCCGCCAGGTTGAGCGCGCCGATCAGGTAGAGGAACACGCCGGAGGTGGTCGTCCCGATCACGCCCAGCCACTTGTGGGTGGCCGACTCGTCGTCCATCAGCGTGTTCGCCAGCTGCGCGCCGCCCGCCACCAGGGCGGCCATCAGCACCACCATCGAGGAGTGCCCGAGGGCGAACCAGAAGCCCACCGAGACCGGCCGCTTGCCGTCCGCCATCAGCTTGCGGGTGGTGTTGTCGATCACCGCGATGTGGTCGGCGTCGAAGGCGTGCCGCATCCCGAGGGTGTACGCGGTGATGCCGAGGCCCACCCCGAAGACCTGGGTACCGACCGCGTACCGCTCGGGCGCGACCAGGAAGATCAGCGTGCCGAAGGCCACCACGTGCATGGCCACGATCACCGCCATCAGCCCGGCCGTACGGACGGTGTCCTCGCGGCGCCATCTGAAGCTGGGCAGCACGGAAGGGGCCGGCTTCGCGCCGGCGGCAACGGTTTCGGGCAGGGTCATCTGCGGATCACGCTCCAGCACCTCGTGGAAAACCTCGTGAGATGCCGTGGCCGGTCTCCTGGCTGACGGGATACCCGTGCCCGCCTTCCCAGGTGCGCGAGGCACCCAGTGGCTCCGTGGGCACGGACGACGTTCCTCCGCGGGCGGAGGAACGACCCGATCACAGTGGCGAGGGCCGCTCCGGGCTGGGACCCCTGAGGGTCCGTCACCGGTCTTCCCGAGCACCACGGCGGGGAACACCGTAGGGGCCGCGCCCCGACCCGTGCAAGGCTGCGCACCTGCGCAGGTGTCCAGGATCACAGGCGGCCGCCTGCAAGAATGTCCGCATGCATCTCGTACCGGCCGACCGCGCGGGCCACCGCACCATCGACGGGCACCGGGTCTGCGAGGCCATCGCCGCGATCGGCGACCCCGCGCACGTCCGGTCCTGGGCCGAGCGGTTCTCCCTGCTCGCCGACCCCGGACGGCTCGCCCTGCTGCTCGCCCTCCACCGGGCCGGCCCGCTCGCCGTCAGCGACCTCGCGGTGGCCACCGGCATGCGCGACCCCGCCGTCTCCCAGGCCCTGCGGCTGCTCCGCACGGCCGGCGTGGTCACCGGCGACCGGGACGGACGAGTGGTGCGCTACCGGCTCGTGGACGAGGCCATGCGCCCCCTCCTCGACGAGTGCGCCGCCGCCGAGCACCACGAGCCCAGCGCGGCAGTGGGCTGACCCCTCCCGCCGACGCCTGCCCGATCTTCCGACTCCCGCTCGGTCCGCCGACTCCCGCCCGGTCCGCCGACTCCCGCTCGGGCCGCTGACTCCCGCTCGGGAAGGCGCGCCGTGAACGGCCCCGGCCAGTACGATCATGATGTGCCGTCCCACCCCCATGCCTGGCCCGCCGACCGCTGGAACACCGACCCGGTCAAGGCCCGCGTGCTGGCGGTCGCCCGCACCCTCACCTCGGCCACCCGGGTGCTGGACGTCCTCTCCCTGCTGAGCCCGCACGGCATCGAGTGGTACTTCACCGTCAACCCCGGTTCCGTCTTCGCCGACCGCGCCCTGGACGACTACCTGCACGGCCTGTCCGGCTTCACCGTGCTGGACTGGGACGACGCCGTCCGCCACCGCTTCGACTTGGCCGTCGCCTGCGCCGTCCACTCCTCCATGCACCGCCTGGACGCCCGCCTCGTCGTCCTGCCGCACGGCGCCGGCTACAACCGCCTGGTCACCGAGTCCACCGGCGACACGGTCAGTGCCGCCGGCCTGTCCCGCAACGAACTCACCCACCGCGGGCGGGTGTTCGTGGACGTCCTCGGGCTCTCCCACCCCGAACAGCTGGACCGGCTGCGGACCTCCTGCCCCGAGGCCCTGGACGTCGCCCGGGTGGTCGGCGACCCGTGCTTCGACCGGATGCTCGCCAGCCGGCGCTCCCGGGACGGCTACCGCGCCGCGCTCGGCGCCGTCGGCGGCCGACGGCTCGTCGTCGTCAGCTCCACCTGGAGCGAGCACTCGTTATTCGGCCGCCACCCCGACCTGCCCCGGCGGCTCGTCCGCCAACTGCCCGCCGACGAGTACACGGTGGCCGTCGTGCTGCACCCCAACGTGTGGAGCCGCCACGCCCCCGGGGCGCTGCTCGACGACGCCCGCCGGATGGGCCTGCGCCTGATCCCGCCCCACCAGGGCTGGCAGGCCGCGCTCGTCGCCGCCGACTGCGTGATCGGCGACCACGGCTCGGTCACCGTCTACGGCGCCGCCCTGGAACACCGCACCATGCTCGTCGCCACCGGCGCCGCCGAACTCGACCCGCGCTCCCCCAGCTACGCCTTCGGCCAGGCCGCCCCCGTCCTCGACCCGGACGGGGACCTCGCCGCCCAGCTCGAACAGGCCCTCGCCGAGGCCCCGGCCGGCCTGCGCGAGATCACCGACCGCTCGCTCGCCCACCGCGGCGAATCCGCCCGGCTGCTGCGCCCGCTGCTCTACTCCTTCCTGGACGGCCTGGACGAACCCGGGGACGAACCGGCCCTGCCGCCCTACCCCAGGCCCGTCCCCTGCCCCGGGGCCGCCGAGTGGCCCACCGCGTACGACGTCGAGGGCAGCACCGAGGGGACCGAGGTGAGCCTGCGGCGCTACCCCTTCCACCCGGACGACCACACCCCGCGCGGCTTCCACGCCCTCACCGACGAGCACCCGGGCGACGCCCTGCGCTACACGGCCGAGGTGATCGCCCGCACCGAGGCGCACGCCGAACGCCCCGCCACCCGCTGGCTCGCCGACACCGCCGCCGAACTGCCCGGCCTCGCCGTCGCGGTGGCCGCCCTCGGCCCGGCCCGCCACCTGCTCCGGCTGCACGGCGGCCGGCTGCTGGAGGCCCGCGCCGAACCGGACTGGGGCCGCCCCGATCCCGCCGTCGACCCGCTGCTGCTCGGCTCCGCCGTGGCCTGCTGGCTCGCCGACGGCGGCGACCCGGCCGGCCTCCCGGAGCACGGACTCACCGTCCGCACCGGCGGGGACCGCACCCGGGTGTCCTTCCGTACCGGGCCCTGACCCCGCCCGCCCGCTACGGACCGCCCCTCGGCCCGGACCGCCCCTCAGCCCGCCAGCTGCCGCAGCCGCTCGCGGCTGCGCTCCGCCAGCTCCGCGTCGTCCAGCTCCTCGGCGAGGGTGACGAGCAGGGTGTGGGCCTGCGCCTCCTTCGCGTACTGGTTCCGCTCCTTGGCCTGCCGGGCGCAGTCGTCCGCGTGGACGACGGCGAGGTCCAGCTGCCCGAGCGCCCGGTGGGCCCGGGCCCGGACCAGCGGCAGCTTCATCAGCATGTCGTTGTCCCGCGTCCGCCCGGCCCGGGCGGTGGCCTCGGCCAGCAGGGTCAGCGCCTCCTCCGGACGGCCGTCGGCGATCAGCGCCTGCGCCAGGTTGTAGCTCTGGACGATCTCGCCGTGGTCGTCGCCCCGGTTCTCCGCCAAGGCCAGGGTGAAGCGCTCCACCGCGTCGCCCGGGCGGCCGTCGGCCAGGCAGAGCAGGCCGTCGGTCTCGTAGAGCACCCCGACCACCCGGCGGTTCGTCACCAGCGGGACCAGCTCCGTGGCGAGCGCCAGCTGCTCGGCGGCGAGCCGGTACTCCTTGCGCTCCTGGTGGGCGCGGGCGAGCTGGTTGCGCATCTTGACCACGGCGGCCGGCTGGTTGTCCCACTGGGCCGACTCGACGCCGAGCCGGTGGGTGGCGATCCAGTCGTCGTAGAGCTTGCGGCCGTGGTACAGCGGCCAGAGCGACTCGCAGAGCCGCCACACCTCGCCGTGCCACCCCTGCGCGGCCGCCTCCTCCACCACCGCGCGGAAGTCGGCGCGTTCGGCGTACAGCCACTCCAGGGCCGCGGCGTCGGAGGCGAAGCCGGGCAGGTCGTCGCCGCTCGGGTCCTGCAGCCGGAGCCGGTCCCTGCCCATCGTCCGGTCGGCGAGCGAGGCACGGCCCCGGAAGTACGCCACGACGCCGGTGAGGAGCCCGGCGCGGTCGGGCAGCTCCCGCGTCCGGCCGTAGGCGTGCAGCCGCACCACGTCGTGGGCCCGGAAGCGGTCCTCGCCGTCGTCGTCCACCACCTCGTCGAGCACGTGGACGCCACGCAGCTCCCTGACCGCCTGCTCGGCGCGCTCGACGCCGACCGCCCGCGCCAGTTCGGCGGACACGAAGGGGCCGGGGTGCACGCCGATCAGCTGGTAGAGCGCCCGGCCCGGCGCCGACAGCCGCTCGTGGACCAGGTCGTACGTCGTGCCGAGATCGCTCTCCTCGTCCTCCAGCATCGCCAACCTGCCCTCCCGGTCGTGCAGTTCGGCCACCACCCGGCCGACCGGCAGGCTGTCCCGGTCCAGCAGCTGGCTCCCGACCGCGTTCAGCGCGAGCGGCAACCCGCCGCACAGCTCGACCAGTTCGGCCAGTTCCCCGTCGGTTCCCCGCCCGGCGCCCACCCAGCCCCGTACCAGTTCGGCGCCCGCCGCCGCGCTCAGCGGCCCGAGTCGGCGCACCTCGGCGCCGTCCATCCGCAGCGCGGGCAGCCGCCGTCGGCTCGCGACCACCACCAGCCCGCAGGCGGGGAGCAGCGCCCGGACCTCCGCGGCGTGCTCGACGTTGTCCAGGAAGAACAGGCACCGGCGCCCGGCGGTGGCGGTGCGGAAGGCCGTGAACCGCTCGGCCTCCACGGCCGGGGGCTCGGCGCCCAGGGCGCGCAGGAAGCCGGCCAGCAGCCCGGGGAGGTCCACCCCGCCCTGGTGCCGGTAGGCCTTCAGGTCGGCGTAGAGGTCCCCGCCGGGGAAGCGCTCCCGGTGGCGCTCGGTGAACTTGGCGATCAGCTCGGTCTTCCCGACCCCGCCGAGGCCGGTGAACACCACGACCCCGAGTCCGCCCTCCTCGACCCGGTCCAGCGCGCCGGCCAGTGCGGCGAACTCCGGTTCACGGTTGACGAACGGGCCGTGCGGCGCGCGTACCTGACGGGGCGTCGGCACCGTCGGCGGCTGGTGGAGGTGCACCGACCCGATGCTCCCGGCCTGCACCACATGGCCGCCCACCGTGGCGCCTGACACGGTGTTGGCCACCTCGTGCCGCTCCATCCGCCTGCTCCCTCCGGCCGCCCGGGCCCCAGCCTACGGGCTGGGCACCCGGCCGGAGGGGCGCTCCGGTGTCACCGGGGGGTGATCTCGCCCATCTCGCCCCAGCCGTCCATGCCGGGGATCTCGATCGAGACGATCTGCGGCTTGGCGGCCACGGCGTACGACATCTCGTCCATGGCCTTGGTGAAGTGCGCGGACTCCACGTGCTCCTTGCCGGCGTCGCCGTCGCGGAACGCCTCGACCAGGACGAACTCGTTGGCGTTGTCGACGCTGCGGGACCACTCGAAGAAGAGGTTGCCGGGCTCGCTGCGGGTGGCCTGGGTGAAACCGTCGACCAGGTCGAGCCACTCGTCGGCGCGCTCGGGGCGGACCGCGAACTTGACCGTAATGAAGATCATGGGACTTCCTTCCCTTCCACGTTCACACGTGGCCGTGCGGACGGGTGCCCGCCGCTCGGCGGGCACCCGTCCATCGTCGCAGGTCAGAAGGGCTCTCCACGACACGGGGGCGTTGCGCGTCCCGGCCGGGGCCGGTCACGCCGCCTGGCAGGCGGGGCACCAGAAGAGGTTGCGGGCGGCGTGCTCCTCCGTCCGCACGTCGGTGCCGCAGACCAGGCAGGGCATGGCGGCCCGCCGGTAGACGTACACCTCGCCGCCGTGGTCGTCCACCCGGGGCGGACGGCCCATCGCCTCGGGGGTGTGCTCGGGGCGGACGGTGTCGATCCGGCCCGCGGTGACGCCCTCGCGCATCAGGGCGACCAGGTCGGCCCAGATCGCGTCCCACTCCCGGCGGGTGAGGTCGCGCCCGGCCCGGTGCGGGTCGATGCCGTGGCGGAACAGCACCTCGGCCCGGTAGACGTTGCCCACCCCGGCCAGCACCTTCTGGTCCATCAGCAGCGCCGCGACGGTCGTCCGGCTGCCCGATATCCGGCGCCAGGCGGCCTCCGGGTCGGCGTCGGCGCGCAGCGGGTCGGGGCCGAGCCGGGCGGCGACGGCGGCCTTCTGGTCGTCCGTGACGAGCGCGCAGGTGTTGGGCCCGCGCAGGTCGGCGTAGCCGTCCTCGTTCTCCAGCCGCAGCCGGACCAGCCCGACCGGCGCGGGCGCCGGGCCGGTGCCGAAGGTGAAGCCGCCGTAGAGGCCGAGGTGGACGTGCACCCAGGCGCCCTCCTCGAAGCCGAGGAAGAGGTGCTTGCCGGTGGCCTCCGCGCCGGTGAGCAGCTGCCCGTCGATCACCTTGGCCTCGTCGGCGAACCGGCCCTGCGGGCTGGAGACCCGCACCGGGCGGCCGCCGAAGGCCTCGCGGTTCTCGGTGGCGAGGCGGTGGATGATGTGGCCTTCGGGCACGGGCGTCGGCTCCTCCGGGCTCGGCGACTGGACCCGTCCATCATCGCAGCCGGCACCGACAGCCCCGTGCCGCCGCGGGTCAGCGGACCGGGACGCCCATCAGCCGGGCCAGGATGACGCGGTCCAGCTCGGCGGCCGTCCCGGCGACGTCCAGGGCGGAGTTGTCGATGATCGGCAGCCCGGAGTTGTACCAGCCGGCCATCCGCCCGTGGATGCGGGCCACCTCCTCGTCCCCGAGCCGGCGGTTGCCGCTGCGCCGGGCGTTGCGGTGCAGCACCGAGTCCAGGCTGGGCAGCAGCACGACCGGGATCATGCCGGGGCCGATGTGCCGCTTCCAGCCGCCGAGGCCGATCGCCGGGCGGTCCGGGAAGACGGCGTCGTCGATGATGCAGGAGATGCCGTTGGCCAGGTAGTTGCGGCAGGCGAAGCCGCAG
Source organism: Kitasatospora sp. SC0581 (assembly GCF_048159585.1). Taxonomy (NCBI): domain Bacteria; kingdom Bacillati; phylum Actinomycetota; class Actinomycetes; order Kitasatosporales; family Streptomycetaceae; genus Kitasatospora; species Kitasatospora sp. SC0581. Next base: position 235,151 of record NZ_JBLRWA010000007.1, read on the forward strand.
GTGCGGCGGGCCAGCCGGTACTGCGCCTCGGAGGCGTTGTTCCAGCCGGACTGCGGGTTGGCGAAGCCCGCCTGCACCCACTCGCGGACGTCGTCCAGGCTGATGTGCGCGGTCGGGGTGGGCCGCCGCTCGGCCCAGTGGCGGGCGACGGTGGTCTTGCCGGCCCCGGCCGGTCCGATCAGCAGGACGGCTATCGGCCCGGTGGCCGCGTGCTGCCGCGGCGGGTGGGCCGGCAGTTGGACGGGTGCGCCGGACGGCAGCACGAAGTGCCCGGTGCCCCCGGCGGGTACGGGCGGCGCGCTCGGCACGGGTACGGCCGCGGGGGCCGGGGCCGGGTGGGCGGGAACGGGGTGGGCGGCGGGCCCGGGGCCGGTCGGCCCGGGAGTGACGGGCGCCGCCGGCACCGGCCGGCCCGGCGGCGGGGACGGCGGAGGCTGCGGGGAGGGCGGCTGCGCCCCCGACGACGTCCCCCGCGTTCCGCCCCCCGGCGCCACCGGCGGGGCGACGGGACGCGGCGGGACCTGCCCGCCTCCGGTGTACTGCGTCACGGCACCTCCCGACACTTCTCAGCGGGGACACTACACGGCGGCCCGGCAGCGGGCACAGTCCGCCGCCGGGCCACCGCCCGTACCCTCAGCGGGTGGTGAGCCGCTCGGCCAGCGCGCGCAGCGCCAGCTCGTAGGAGCCGAGCCCGAAGCCGGCGATGGTGCCGGAGGCCACCGCGGCGATCACCGAGGTGTGCCGGAAGGCCTCCCGGGCGTACGGGTTGGAGATGTGCACCTCGATCAGCGGCGCGGTGCGCTGGGCCGCGGCGTCCCGCATCGCGTACGAGTAGTGGGTGAACGCACCGGGGTTGATCACCACCGGCACCTGCCCGTCGGCCGCCTCGTGCAGCCACTCCACCATCTGCTGCTCGGAGTTGGTCTCGTGCACCTCGACCTCGAAGCCGAACTCCTTGCCCAGCGCGGTGCAGCGCTCGACCAGCCCGGCGTACGAGGTGGCACCGTAGACGTCCGGCTCGCGGCTGCCCAGCCGGCCCAGGTTGGGGCCGTTGAGCACCATCACCCTGGTCACGCCGAGACCTCCGCGTACGCGGCGACCAGCAGCGACGGGTCGGGGCCCTCCAGTACGGAGGTCTTGCCGAGGCCGTCCAGCACGATGAAGCGGATCAGGTCGCCGCGCGACTTCTTGTCGATCTTCATCGCGTCCAGCAGCTTCGGCCAGGCGTCCGCCCGGTAGCTCAGCGGCAGGCCGACCGAGGCCAGCACGGTGCGGTGCCGGTCGGCCGTCTCGTCGTCCAACCGCCCGGCCAGGCGGCCGAGTTCGGCGGCGAAGACCATGCCGATGGAGATCGCGGCGCCGTGCCGCCACTTGTACCGCTCGTTGCGCTCGATGGCGTGGCCGAGGGTGTGGCCGTAGTTGAGGATCTCGCGGCGGCCGGACTCCTTGAGGTCCCCGGAGACCACGTCGGCCTTGACCTGGATGGCGCGGCGGATCAGCTCGACGGTGTGCGGGCCGGACGGGGTCTTGGCGCCCTCGGGGTCGGCCTCGATCAGGTCGAGGATGGCCGGGTCGGCGATGAAGCCGCACTTGATGACCTCGGCGAGGCCGGAGACGTAGTCGTGCCTGGGCACCGTCTCCAGGGTGTCGAGGTCGGCCAGCACGCCCACCGGCGGGTGGAAGGCGCCGACCATGTTCTTGCCCTCGGCGATGTTGATGCCGGTCTTGCCGCCGACGGCCGCGTCGACCATGCCGAGCAGCGTGGTGGGCATGGAGATCCAGCGCACCCCGCGCAGCCAGGTCGCGGCGACGAAGCCGGCCAGGTCGGTGGTGGCGCCGCCGCCGAGGCCGACGATGACGTCGCTGCGGGTGAAGCCGGTCTGCCCGAGCACCGACCAGCAGTACGCGGCGACCTCGACGCTCTTGGCGTCCTCGGCGTTGGGCACCTGGAGCACGATGGCCTCGTAGCCCTCGCCGAGCAGGTCCTCGCGGATCGCGTCGGCGGTGGCGGCGAGCGCCTCCGGGTGGATGAGCGCCACCCGCTTGGCGCGGGTCCCGATCAGCGGAGACAGCTCACCGAGCAGCTGGTGCCCGATCAGCACGTCGTACGGGTCGTGGCCGGCGCTGCCGCCGACGTGGATCCTGACGGTGGTGTCAGTCATGGGGGGTCTTCAGCTCCAGTGCTTCCAGTACGGCGTCCGCGACCTGTTCCGGGGTGCGCCCGGCGGTGTCGACCACGGCGGTGGCCACCTCCAGGTAGAGGGGGCGGCGGGCCTCCATCAGCTCGCGCCAGCGGGCCCGCGGGTTGACGGCCAGCAGCGGGCGCGGGGCGTCCAGGCCGACCCGCTTGACCGCGTCGGCGAGCGGGACCTCCAGGAAGACCACCGGCAGCTCGTGCAGCAGCGCACGGGTGGCCTCGGCCATCACCGCGCCGCCGCCGAGCGCCAGGACCCCGTCGTGCCCCTCGGCGGCCGCGCGCACGGCGGCCGCCTCCAGCGCGCGGAAGTGCGGCTCGCCCTCGTCGATGAAGATCTCCGGGATGGGCTTGCCGGCCGTCGCCTCGACGTCGGCGTCGGTGTCCCGGAAGCCGACGCCCAGGCGCTCGGCCAGCATCCGCCCGACGGTGGACTTGCCACTGCCGGGCGGGCCGACCAGCACGACAACGGGGTTCGTCATCGGATGATCAGGTTGTCGAGGTAGCCCTGCACGTTGCGGCGGGTCTCGGAGACGTTGTCGCCGCCGAACTTCTCGTTCACCGCGTCCGCCAGCACCAGCGCGACCATCGCCTCGGCGACGATGCCCGCGGCCGGCACCGCGCAGACGTCCGAGCGCTGGTGGTGCGCCTTGGCCGGCTCGCCGGTGCGCACGTCCAGGGTCTGGAGCGCCCGCGGCACGGTGGCGATCGGCTTCATCGCGGCGCGCACCCGCAGCACCTCGCCGGTGGACAGGCCGCCCTCGGTGCCGCCGGAGCGGCCGGAGGTGCGCTTGACGCCCTCGGCGGTCGGGACGATCTCGTCGTGGGCCTGGGAGCCCGGCACCCGGGCCAGGTCGAAGCCGTCGCCGACCTCGACGCCCTTGATCGCCTGGATGCCCATCAGCGCGGCGGCCAGCCGCGCGTCCAGCCGGCGGTCCCAGTGCACGTGCGAGCCGAGGCCCACCGGCACGCCGTACGCCAGCACCTCGACCACGCCGCCGAGGGTGTCGCCGTCCTTGTGGGCCTGGTCGATCTCGGCGACCATCGCCTTCGAGGCGTCGGCGTCCAGGCAGCGCACCGGGTCGGCGTCCAGCTTGGCCTCGTCCGAGGGCAGCGGCACCACGCCGGCCGGCGCCTTGGCGGCGGCCAGCTCGACCACGTGGCTGACGATCTCGATCCCGGCCACCTCGCGGAGGTAGGCGCGGGCGACGGCGCCCAGCGCGACCCGGGCGGCCGTCTCGCGGGCGCTGGCGCGCTCCAGGATCGGCCGGGCCTCGTCGATCGAGTACTTCTGCATGCCGGCCAGGTCGGCGTGGCCGGGCCGGGGGCGGGTGAGCGCCTCGTTGCGGGCCAGGCCCGCCAGGACCTCGGGGTCGACCGGGTCGGCCGACATGACCTGCTCCCACTTCGGCCACTCGGTGTTGCCGACCATGATCGCGACCGGGCTGCCCATGGTCAGACCGTGCCGGACGCCGCCGAGGAAGGTCACCTCGTCCTGCTCGAACTTCATCCGCGCCCCGCGGCCGTAACCGAGCCGGCGGCGCGCCAGCGCGTCGGCCACCACGTCGGTGGTGACCGGTACACCGGCGGGCAGGCCTTCCAGCGTCGCGACGAGTGCGGGGCCGTGCGACTCCCCCGCCGTCAGCCAGCGCAACGTACCCAACGGAGCTCCTTCATCAGCGGACCGGACCACGGCACCGCCGGGGCCCGCCCCGGGCGTGCCTTTTGTACCTGAATCCTTTCATGCCCCAGCGGCACCCGGGGGCACAGTCCGCGTGACGGACAGCAACCGGCCACGATCCGGCCGGGAACCGCCCGGGAAACCGGACGGAGGGCGGGCGGGCACCCGGCCGTGGGGCCGGGCCCGCCCGAGTCCGCCGGGGCCGGGCTCAGTGCCCGGCGAGCGCCTTCTCCCCCGCCTCGCGCATCGCCGCCAGCGGCCCGGGCGTCCGCCCGGTGAAGGCCTCGTTCTGCAGCACCGCCTGGTGCACCAGCAGGTCCAGCCCGCCCAGGACGGTCGCCCCGCGCCCGGCGCAGGCGGCGGCCAGCGCCGTCGGCCACGGGTGGTACAGCACGTCGAACAGCGCGCCCGGCTCGGCGGGCAGCGCCTCGGCGAAGACGTCGGTCGCGCCGACCGGCGTGGTGGAGATCGTCAGCGGCCGGGCCAGCGCCTGCGCCCCGAGCTCCCAGTCGGCGGTGCGGACGGCCACGCCCAGCCGCTCGCCCAGCTCGGCCATCTCCCGGGCCCGCTCGGCGCTGCGCACGTAGACCGTCACCTCGCCGGTGCAGATCTGGGCGAGCGCGGCCAGTGCCGAGGAGGCGGTGGCCCCGGCGCCCAGGACGGCCGCCTCGGGCACCTCGGTGATCCCGCGCTCGCGCAGCGCGTTGACCAGCCCGGGGACGTCGGTGTTGTCCCCGGTGCGCCGGCCGTCGGCGGTGAACACCACGGTGTTCACCGCGTCCACCGAGCGGGCCGTCGCGCTGACCTCGTCGAGCAGCGGGATGACCGCCCGCTTCAGCGGCATGGTGAGCGACAGCCCGGCCCACTCGGCCTCGTCCAGCGCGGCGACGAACCCGGGCAGCCCGGCCTCGTCGACCTCGAAGCCGTCGTAGCGCCAGCCGTCCAGCCCGAGCGCCGCGAAGGCGGCCCGGTGCAGGTCCGGCGAGAGCGAGTGGGCGATCGGCGAGCCGAGAACGGCCGCCCGGTGCTTGCTGGTCAACGCTTCTCTCCGCGAACTGGCGAACTGTCGTCCGGCCGCGGCTGCTTCCTGGTGCCGCGGCTGCTTCCTGGTGGTGCGGCTACTTCTTGGTGGTGCAGTGGCCGCGCGCCTCGTCGAAGCCCTGCCCGGCCGACTGGCAGTACTCCTTGACGTTGGCGTAGTGCTCCTTGCTCGTCTCGGCGAACCGGGTCTGGGTCGGGGACATCGCGATGAAGTACAGCCACTTTCCGTCCGCCGGGTGCAGCGTCGCGTTGAGCGCCTCGTCGCCGGGGTTGGAGATCGGACCGGGCGGCAGGCCCTGGTTCACGTAGGTGTTGTACTTGTTGTTCGCGTCGTCCATGTCCTTCTTGTCGAGGTCCTTGCGGCCCAGCGAGTACTGGAGCGTGGTGTCCATGCCGAGCCGGTGGTTGATCTCGCCGCCGGCGGCCAGCCGGTTCTGGATGGTCTTGGCCATCTTGGCGAAGTCTTCCGGGTTGTTGCCCTCGCGCTGGAGGATGCTCGCCTCGATGAGCACCTCGTAGCCGGTCTTCAGCCCCACCGAAGCGGCCTGGGCGTCCAGGCCGGCGTACTTCTCGGTGGCGTTCTTCACCATCTGCTTGAGCAGGTCCTCGGGCTTCATGCCCTCGGCGATGTTGTAGCGGGTCGGCCAGAGGAAGCCCTCGATGTTGCCGTTCGCGTACGCCGGCAGGCCGAGGTCGTTGACCTGCGCCTTGGCGACGCCCGCCGTGGTGCCCGGCGGCAGCTTCAGCTTGGTGTCGATGAGAGTGTAGATCTCGGTGGAGTTCTTGCCCTCCGGTACGACGATCGCCGCGCCGCCCGCCTGGGCGAGCAGCTCCTTGAGCGCGGCCGCGGCCGGCATCTCCTTCTTCATCCCGTAGAAGCCGTACTGGATGGTGCCGCACTTGGGCTCGGCCTTGCAGGCCGTGTTGAACGCGTCGACGCTCTTGACCACGCCGGCGTTCTTCAGCGCCAGGCCGATCTGCCCGCCGACCGCGCCCTTCTTGACCTCGACCTGGACGGAGCCGGTGCCCTCACCGGTGAAGTCCGGCGCCGGGCCGAAGTGGTCCTGGTAGAAGCCGTAGCCCCACCAGCCGGCCCCGCCGACGGCGCCGAGCAGCACCGCGGCGACCAGCAGGCAGGCGCCGCCGTTGCGGCGGCCCGACTTCTTGCCCTTCTCCTTGCGCTTCTTCTGGGCCTCGCGGGAGTCGTCCTGCTCGCCGAGGAAGCCGGCCTCCCCGGCCTCGGCGTGCTCGTCGGGGTACCCGTCGTCCTCGTGGCGGCCGCCGTCCGCGTGGCCGTCCCACTCGTCCGTCTCGCCCTCGCGCGCGGCGCCGACCGGGTCGGCACCGGCCTCCAGTGCGGCGGCCTCGGCCTCCCAGTCGATCCCGTCCGGGCCGGGGCCGGAGGCCGGCACCGGCTCCGGGGCCGGCTGCGGCTTGGCCCGGCGTCTCGGCACCTGCCGCTGCGGAGCCTGCTGCTCGGGGGCCGGCTGCTGCGGGGGCTGCTGCTGGAGGGGCTGCTGTGCCTGGACCTGCTGCGCCTGGACCTGCTGCGCCTGGACCTGCTGCGCCTGGACCTGCTGCGGAGCCTGCTGCTGGTAACCCTGCTGCTGCACCGGCGCCTGCTGCTGGGGCAGCTGCTGCTGCGCGTACCCCTGCTGCATCGGCTGCTGCGGTTGCGGCTGCTGCGGCACGTACCCCTGCTGGGGGTAGCCCTGCTGCTGCACCGGCGCCTGCTGCTGCGCCATCTGCTGCTGGTAGCCCTGCTGACCGCCCGGGTAGCCCTGCTGCGGCATCTGCTGCTGGGGGGCCTGCTGCTGGTAGCCCTGCTGCGCCATCATCTGCTGCTGCATCTGCGGCGCCATCTGCTGCTGCGCGTACCCCTGCTGCACGTCCCCGTACTGCTGCTGGACCTGCTGGCCCTGCTGCGGGTACTGCTGCTGCCACTGGCCGTCCTGCTGGCCGGGGACCGGCTGCCGGCCGTCGTACCCGGGATCACCGGGGTGCCACGGCTCGCCCTGGGGGTTGTAGCCCCCGCCCAGATCGGTCATTGATCCCCTTAACCGACGGTGACGACCGGAGGATCAAACCGGCCGTCCGGGACGACGCGGTCCCGGCTGATTCTCGAACCGGCGTGCTAGCGCAGCGCCTGGAGGGAGACGTTACCGTACCGCAGCCTTACCCCCGGCCGGGCGGACGCACCGTCAGTGAGCGATCTCACCGACGGCACACAACTCCGTTACGGCGTCCCCGCACCGGGAGCGGAAGGCGCACCGGCCCCGCCCGGGGCCCCCGGGGCCGTCGCCGCCGGGTCGGAGGGCGCGCCCGACGCCGGGGCGCTCGGCTTGGCCGCCGCCCGGTTGGCGTTGAACTCCGCCACGTTGCGTTGCTGGACGTCGAAGCTGTCGGTGAAGCGGGTGTCCCCCGGCTTCACGGTGACGAAGTACAGCCAGTCCCCCGGCGTCGGGTCCAGCGCGGCCATGATCGCCTGCCGCCCGGGGTTGGAGATCGGGCTCGGCGGCAGCCCGGCGTGCAGGTAGGTGTTGTACGGGGAGTCCAGCCTGGTGTCGGTCACCGAGGTGTTCAGGGTCGAGCGGCCGAGCGCGTAGTTGATGGTGGAGTCCAGCTGCAGGGGCATGCCCTTGGCCAGCCGGTTGTAGATCACCCGGGCCACCTTGCCCATGTCCTCGGTGTTGTCGGCCTCGCCCTGGACCATGCTGGCCACGGTGATCAGCCCGTACACGCTCTGCCCGAGGTTCTGCGCGACCACGGTGGCGTCGTCCCGGCCGAACTCCCGGCCGGCCCGGTCCACCATCTGCTTCAGCAGGTCGAAGGCGGTGGTGCCCTCGGTGACGCTGTACGTCGCCGGGAACAGGTAGCCCTCCGGGCTGCCGTTGGCGAAGTCCGGCAGGCCGAGTTCGGCGCCCTGGTCCTGGGCGGTCTTCTGGGCGGTGCCCGCGGGCAGGTTCAGCTTCTTGTCGATGGCCGCGTAGATCTGGTAGCCGCGCCAGCCCTCGGGGATGGTCAGGCCGTTGGCGTTGGCCGGGTCGATCAGGACCGCCAGCGCCGCCGCGGCCGACATCCGCTGCTTCAGCGTGTACGTCCCGGGCTGGATCCGCCCGGCCGCCGCCGCGCTGCCCTTCGCGGCCCGGGTGAAGGCGAGCGAGCTGGCCACCACGCCGTTGCGGACCAGCGCGGAGGCGATCTGGGAGAGGCCGGCGCCCTCCGGCACCGAGACCTGCACGCTGCCGGTGCCCTGCCCGGCGAAGTCGGCGGCGGCCGGGGGTTTGCGCTGCGCCTGGATCCAGGTGTACCCGGTCAGCCCGACCCCGCCGAACACCGCGATCAGCGCGAGCGCGGTGAGCCCGCAGGCCAGCCCGTTGCGCCGTCGGTGCGGATCGGGCGCATCGAAGCGCGGACGGGGCGCACCTGGCGGACGGCCCTCCGGTTCCAGCACCGGTGCGCCCAGATGCCCGGGCGTGAGACCCGGGTGGAAGTCCTGGTCGGTCATGGCTCGCGCCCCCTTCGGCGGTCCCAGATCGATCCGGATCGACATGAATCGATCCAAAACAGACAAGGAAGCGAACGAAAAGGGGTCCGTGCGGACGCGTCCGCACGGACCCCTCAACGGGACGTTAGATCAGACCGGTCAGCCGACCGCCTCGACGCTCTCACCGGGCGGGCGTCCGCTCACCCGTTCGGACTCAAGGGCGGTCTGCAGGATCACCACCGCGGCGGCCTGGTCGACCACCGAGCGGCCCTTCTTCGCCTTGACCCCCGAGGCGCGCAGCCCGTGGGTCGCGGTGACGGTCGACATCCGCTCGTCCACCAGCCGCACCGGCACCGGGTAGAGCCGGTTCGCCAGCCGGGTCGCGTACGCCCGGACCTTCTCCGCCGCCGGGCCCTCCTTGCCGCTGAGCGAACGCGGCAGCCCGACGATCACCTCCATCGCGTCGTACTCCTCGACGATGGCGGCGATCCTGGCCTGCGACTTCACCCCGGCCGGGACGGTCTCCACGGGCGTGGCGAGCACCCCGTCGGGGTCGCAGGACGCGACCCCGATCCGGGCGTCCCCGACGTCGACGGCGATCCGCCGACCCCGTCGGAAGGGCCTCTCCTCGAGCTCCATCAGCTGGCGCGCTCCGCGACCAGGCCGAGCACCGCGGCGATGGCCTCGCCGACCGCGGCCGGGTTGGAGCCGCCGCCCTGGGCGACGTCGTCCTTGCCGCCACCGCCGCCGCCGAGGGTCTTGGCGGCGGTCCGGACCAGCTCGCCGGCCTTGATGCCGCGGCCGCGGGCGTCCTCGTTGGTGGCGATCACGGTCAGCGGGCGGTCGTTCGCCACGGTGAAGGCGGCGACCACGGCCGGGCGCGAGCCGAGGCGGCCGCGCACGTCCAGGACCAGCTTGCGCAGCTCGTCCGCGCCCACGCCGTCGGCGACCTGCGCGGCGACCACGGCGATGCCGTGCACGTCCTCGGCCGAGTCGGCCAGGCCCGCCGCGGCGGCCAGCACCTTCTCGGCGCGGAAGCGCTCGATCTCCTTCTCGGCGTCCTTGAGCTTGGCGAGCATGCCCGAGATCTTCTCCGGCAGCTCCTCCGGGCGGCCCTTGACCAGCTCGGTGAGCTGGGCGACCACGGTGTGCTCACGGGCCAGGAACCGGTAGGCGTCGCTGCCGACCAGCGCCTCGACGCGGCGCACGCCGGAGCCGATCGAGGACTCGCCGAGCAGCTTCACCAAGCCCAGCTGGGCGGTGTTGCCGACGTGGGTGCCGCCGCACAGCTCCTTGGAGAAGTCGCCGATGGTGACGACCCGGACCTCGTCTCCGTACTTCTCGCCGAACATCGCGATGGCGCCGGCCTTGCGGGCCTGGTCCATCGTCATGACCTCGGCGGTGACCTCCAGCTCGCGGGTCAGCACGTCGTTGATCTTCTGCTCGACGTCGACCAGCACGCTGCCGGGAACGGCGGCGGGCGAGCCGAAGTCGAAGCGGAAGCGGCCGGGGGCGTTCTCGGAGCCGGCCTGGGCGGCCGTCGGGCCGAGCGCGTCGCGCAGCGCCTGGTGGGTCAGGTGGGTGGCCGAGTGGGCGCGGGCGATCGCCCGGCGGCGCTCGGTGTCGATCGTGGCGTACGCCGAGGCGCCCAGCACGACCTCGCCGAACAGCACCCCGCCGGAGTGCACGATGACGCCCGGGACGGGCTGCTGCACGTCGCGGATCTCCACCACCGCGCCGGACTCCAGCCGGATCCGGCCCTGGTCGGCGAGCTGGCCGCCGCCCTCGGCGTAGAACGGGGTGCGGTCGAGGATGATCTCGACCTCGTCGCCCTCGGAGGCGGCCGGCGCCGGGACGCCGTCCACCAGCAGGCCGACCACGGTGGCCTCGCCCTCGGTGAGGGAGTAGCCGGTGAAGACGCTGGCGCCGGACGTGTCGGCGACCTCGCGGTACGCGGCGACGTCGGCGTGGCCCATCTTCTTGGCCTTGGCGTCGGCCTTGGCGCGGTCCCGCTGCTCCTGCATCAGGCGGCGGAAGCCGGCCTCGTCCACCTGGAGGCCCTGCTCCTCGGCCATCTCCAGGGTGAGGTCGATCGGGAAGCCGTAGGTGTCGTGCAGCTTGAACGCCTGGTCGCCGGAGAGCACCGCGCCGCCGGACTGCTTGGTCTCGGTGACCGCGGCGTCCAGCAGGTTGGTGCCGGCCTTCAGGGTCTGGAGGAAGGCCGCCTCCTCGCCGACGACGACCGTCTCGATGCGCTTGCGGTCGCTCTCCAGCTCCGGGTACTGCGGGGCCATCGCCTTGATGGCGATGTCGGTGAGGTCCTTGGCCACCACGCCGGTGGCGCCCAGCAGGCGCATGTTGCGGATGGCGCGGCGCAGGATGCGGCGCAGCACGTAGCCGCGGCCCTCGTTGCCGGGGGTGACGCCGTCGCCGATCAGCATCAGCGCGGTGCGGATGTGGTCGGTGACCACGCGCAGCGAGACGTCCGCCTTGTGGTCGGCGCCGTAGGTGTGGCCGGTGAGCTCGGCGGCGCGGTCGAGGATCATCCGGCTGGTGTCGATCTCGAAGAGGTTGTCGACGCCCTGCAGGATGGCGGCGAGGCGCTCCAGGCCGAGGCCGGTGTCGATGTTCCGGCTCGGCAGGTCGCCGAGGATCTCGAAACCGTCCTTGCCGTCGCCGTGGCCGCGCTCGTACTGCATGAAGACCAGGTTCCAGATCTCCAGGTAGCGCTCGCCGTTGACGGCCGGGCCGCCCTCCTCGCCGTACGCGGGGCCGCGGTCGTAGTTGATCTCCGAGCACGGGCCGCACGGGCCGGGGACGCCCATCGACCAGAAGTTGTCCTTCATGCCCAGGCGCTGGATGCGCTCCGAGGGCACGCCGATGACGTCACGCCAGATCTGCTCGGCCTCGTCGTCGTCCTTGTAGACGGTGATCCAGAGCTTCTCCTTCTCCAGGCCGTAGCCACCGTCCGCGACGGGAGTGGTGAGCAGCTCCCAGGCGAACTTGATGGCTCCTTCCTTGAAGTAGTCGCCGAAGGAGAAGTTGCCGCACATCTGGAAGAAGGAGCCGTGCCGGGTGGTCTTCCCGACCTCCTCGATGTCCAGGGTGCGCACGCACTTCTGGACGCTGGTGGCGCGCGAGAACTGCGGCTTGACCTCGCCCAGGAAGTAGGGCTTGAACGGCACCATGCCGGCGTTGACGAGCAGCAGGGTGGGGTCGTCGGCGACCAGGGACGCCGACGGAACGACGGTGTGGCCGCGCTCCTCGAAGAAGCGCAGCCAGCGGCGGCGGATCTCAGCCGACTCCATTAGTGGTCCTTCCGGTTCGGGGTGCCGCCCCGCGGCGGCAGGGCGCGGCGGGGCGTTTCTTCAGTGGTCTGGGGGGTGGTACGGGCGCTGCGGGACGGAGGCAGGGCGGCGGCCGGGCTACCGGGCGCCGCCGAGATAGCTCGGTACTGCGGCTCGCCGCGCAGGACCCGGCGGTCGCCGCGGGGCTCCACCACGGCGGTGCCGTGCAGCCCGAGGTCGTCCTTCAGCTGCTCCTCGCGCTCGGCCATGCCGGCCTTCACGTCCTGGGCGAACTGCTTGGCCAGGTCGCCCAGGTGCAGCGCACCGCGGGCGGCGGTGCCGGAGAGGCTGTCCGGGGTCAGCCGGTGCACGGCCTCGTTGGCCTTGTTCATGGCCCAGACGGTGGCGCCGGCGCCGACCGCCATCCAGAAGATGCGTCGCACCATGCCGTCAGCCCCTCACCGCGCGCCGGACCCGGGAGAACAGTCCGCTCCTGGGCGCCGTCGCGGCGCGGACCTCGGCCCGGATCAGCCGGGCCAGCTCCTCGCGCTCGCCGGCCTGCGAGGGCACCGGCGGCACGCCGCCCTGCTGCCGGGCGACGGCCTTGCGCACGCCGTAGCTGAACGCCGCGACCTTCACCAGCGGTCCGCCCAGGGTGGCGGCCACGGTGGAGGAGAGCGCGTTGGCGTTGGCGGCGGCGTCCTGCACGTTGGCGGTGATCTCGTCCACCCGCTCCAGCTGCTCGTTGGCGCTGCGCACCGCGGCGCCCGCGTCGGTCAGCAGCGGGACGGCCTGCTCGGTGACGGCGGAGACCAGGACGGCGGCCTCCTTGAGGACCCGGGAGAGGCGGACCAGCACCACGGCGAGCAGGGTGACCAGGACCGCCCAGAAGACGGCGACGAGCAATCCGGCCAGCTCTCCCACGGACACCTTTGCGCGCTCCCTCGCCTTGCAGCTCTTCAGAGGGAACCCTATCGCGCCGACGCCCGGTTTCCGGACCGGGTTCTTTCCCCGGCGATCCGGTCGGGTGTGCGATCGGCGCGCGTAACCTACCGGCCGGTCACCTCGTTCTGCCTGGCAGGCCGTCGCCCGTACGGCCCGACGCACGTCCGGACCGCGACGGTCCGGCCTGGAGCACGGGGAGCAGCCCTTGGCCGGGGACTGGAGAGCGGAGCCCGGGGAGCCCGAGGCGGGGCCGCCCGAGCCGGAGCCCGGCCGGCTGCCGGCCGAGCTGACCGGCTTCGTCGGGCGGCGGGGCGAGCTGGCCGAGCTGGCCGGCCTGCTGGCCACGGCCCGGCTGGTGACGGTCACCGGGCCCGGCGGCGTGGGCAAGAGCCGGCTGGCGCTGCGCGCGGCGGCCCGGGCGGCCGACGCGTTCCCGGACGGCACCTGGCTGGTGGACGTGGCCCCCGTGCAGGACCGGCTGCTGCTCGGCCACGCCGTCCTGGATGCGCTGCGGCTCACCGACGGCGGCGCCCGTCCGCCGCTGGACGTCCTGACCGACCGGCTGGACGGCCGGCGCCTGCTGCTGGTGCTGGACGGCTGCGAGCACCTGGTGGAGGCCTGCGCCGAGCTGGCCGACGCGCTGCTGCGGGCGCTGCCCGAGCTGCGGCTGCTGACCACCAGCCGCACCGCGCTGCGGGCCTCGGGCGAGCACCTGCTGACCCTCGCGCCGCTGCCGGTCGGCCCGGCGCCCGCCGGCCCGGTGCGGTCGGGCGCGCTGCCGGACGCGGTGCGGCTGTTCGCCGACCGGGCCCGGGCGGTGCTGCCGTCCTTCGAGGTGACGGAGGACAACGCGGAGGCGGTCGCGCTGCTCTGCCGCCGGCTGGACGGCATCCCGCTGGCCGTGGAGCTGGCCGCCGGCCGGCTCCGCGCGCTGTCCGTGGAGCAGGTCACCGCCCGGCTGGACGACCGCTTCCGGCTGCTCACCGGCGGCTCCCGGACGGCCCTGCCCCGGCACCGGGCGCTGCGCACGACGATCGGTTGGAGCCATGAGCTCTGCACCGTGCAGGAACGTTTACTCTGGGCCCGCCTGTCGGTCTTCGCCGGCGGTTTCGACCTGGAGGCCGCCGAGTACGTCTGCGCCGGCGAGGGCATCGAGGCCGAAGAGGTGCTCGACCTGCTCGACGAGCTGGTCGCCAAGTCCGTGGTGCTGCGCGAGGACAGCGCCTTCGGCGTGCGCTTCCGGCTGCTGGACACCCTGCGCGAGTACGGCGGCCAGTGGCTGCGGGCCGCCGGCGAGGAGCCGCGGCTGCTGCGCCGCCACCGGGACTGGTACCTGGGCGTCGCCACCTGGGGCGAGGTCGAGTGGTTCGGCCCCCGGCAGGCGGAGACCGCCGAGCGCACCCAGCTGGCCCACGGCAACCTCCGCGCGGCGCTGGAGTTCTGCCTCGCCGAGCCCGGCGAGGAGCAGATCGCCCTGCTGCTGGCCGGCACCCTCTGGTTCTACTGGATCGGCTGCGGCCACCTCGGCGAGGGCCGGCACTGGCTGGACCGGGCGCTCGCCCTGGACCGCGAGCCCACCGAGGCCCGGGCCAAGGCGCTCTGGGTGACCGGCTACACGGCCACCCTCCAGGGCGACCTCGGCTTCGCCCGCCCGGCGCTGGAGGAGTGCCGCCGCCAGGCCCTGAACACCGGCGACGACCGGGCCCTGGCCCACGCCGTCCACCGCCAAGGCTGCGTCGCCCTGGTCGGCGACGACCCCGACCGGGCCGCCGAGCTGTTCGAGGAGGCGCTCTGGCACTACCGGACCATCGGCGAGCTCAACAGCAACGTGGTGATGGCCATGCTGGAGCTGGGACTGGCCTACCTGTTCCAGGGCGACCTGGACAGCGGCGAGCTCTGGTTCGGCCAGGCCCGCGAGCTGTGCGAGGAGCACGGCGAGCAGTGGGCCTACGGGTACGTGCTCTACGCGATGGCGTACTCGCACTGGCTGGACGGCGCGGTCCAGCCCGCCCGGATGCTGGCCCGGGAGTGCGTGCGGCTGAACCACCTCTTCCGCGACCTGCTCGGCATCGTGCTGGGCATCGACCTGCTGGCGCTGCTGGAGACCGAGCCGAGCCGCCCGGGCGAGCCGGGCGACCTGCGCGAGGCGCGGGTGCTCCAGGGGGCCGCGCACCGGATCTGGCGCGCGGTCGGCAACCCGTTCCTGGGCTCGCGGAACTTCTTCGGCCCGCACCAGGAGTGCGCGGAGCGGGCCCTGGCCGGGCTGAGCGCCCAGGAGTACGAGGAGTGCTACGAGGCCGGCACCCTGCTGGACCTGGACGCGGCGGTCGCCCGGGCGCTCGGCGGCGGGGGCGCGGCGGAGGGCGCGGAGCCGGTGCCGGATCCCCGCGCGGTGCCGCCCGCGCCGGCGCCCTCGGCGGTGCGGAATAGTTGAAACTTGCCGATTGCTTGAGGAGGCAAGGAACTGCTCGGAAGGAGCACCATGGCCGTCCACAACGCCGCCAACGAGTACCGCATGGCGAAGTTCTACTTCGATTCCAAGGCGTACACCGACGCGGCCCGCATGCTCGAAGGCGTCCTGGCCGAGGAGCCGACCAACCTCTCGGTCCGGATGCTGCTGGCCCGCAGCTACTTCCACTCGGCCCAGCTGCGGCGCGCCGAGGCCGAGCTGCTGCGGATCCTGGAGGCCGACCCGGCCGAGGACTACGCCCGGCTGATGCTCGGCCGCACCCTGGAGCGCCAGGGCCGCGCCGAGGAGGCCCGCCCGCACCTGCGGCTGGCCGCCGCGATGGCCGGCGAGAGCATCTGACGGCAGCGGGAGGAACCGCGGGAACAGCGGAAAAGGGGCGAGCCCCCGTCGCCTCGAAAGGCGGCGGGGGCTCGCTCATGGTGTCGCGAAGAGCGGAACCGGGTCAGCGCGAGTAGTACTCGACGACCAGCTGCTCGTCACAGATCACCGGGACCTCCTTGCGCTGCGGCGCACGGTCCAGGCGGAAGGCCAGGGCCTTCAGGTTGACCTCGAGGTACTTCGGGGTCTGGCCCTCACCCGCGTAGCCACCCTCACGGGCGACCTGGAAGGGGACCTTCTCCTTGGAGCGCTCGCGGACGGTGACCACGAAGCCCGGCTTCATCTGGAACGACGGCTTGTTGACCTTGCCGCCGTTGACCTCGATGTGGCCGTGGACGACCATCTGGCGGGCCTGGTAGATGGTGCGGGCGATGCCCGAACGCAGGACCAGGGAGTCCAGACGGGTCTCCAGGTCGGCGACGAGCGCCTCACCGGTCTTGCCCTCGGCCTTCTTCGCGCGGTCGAACGCGCGCGCCATCTGCTTCTCGCTCAGGTCGTACTGGGCGCGCAGACGCTGCTTCTCGAGCAGACGGACCTTGTAGTCCGAGTTCTGCTTGCGGCCACGGCCGTGCTGGCCGGGCGGGTACGGGCGGGCCTCGAAGTACTTGACGGACTTCGGGGTCAGCGGCACGCCGAGCGCACGCGCGATCTTGACCTTGGGACGCTTCTGGTTCGCCATGAACCAAACCTTCCTTGCTTACGAATACGGCTTCACCAGGTGTTGACGGAGGTCGCATCTCGCGACCCGGAGACAACCCATCGCCGAGGCGATGCGGTCAGCCGCTCTCCGGAGCCGGGCACGGAAGTGCTGGTCACACGGACCGGCCCGGAATCCGGGCCCGTCCGCGACACCGAAACGGTGCGCGACGCTCCTGGTGCGGGCCCCTCGAGGGGGCCTACGGCCGGTGTCCCGCTGGTGCGGCCGGTCGGTGGGGTCTCCCCCGCCGCCGTCCCGGGACATGGCACTCCGATCGAGTATACCGGTGGATCACTCGCCCTTTTCCCCGGGCTGCTCCTCGGCCCCCGCCGCCGCCTTCCGCGGCTTCTGCTCGGGCTTCTGCTCGGCCTTCTTCTCCACCCTGCGCTCCCCGCGCAGCCGCCCGCGCGTCCACTCCACGACCTCCGCGTACCGGGCCTCGCCGCCGCGCCTGGTCGGCTGGTAGTACTCCCGGCCGTGCACCGCGTCCGGCGCGTACTGCTGGGCGGCGATGCCCTCCGGCAGGTCGTGCGGGTAGCGGTAGCCCTTGCCGTGGCCGAGCTTGCCCGCGCCGCCGTAGTGCGCGTCCCGCAGGTGGGACGGGACGGCGCCCGCCAGGCCCTGCCGGACGTCCGCCAGCGCCGCGTCGATCGCCAGGTAGGCGGCGTTGGACTTGGGCGCCAGGGCCAGCGCGATGGCCGCCTGGGAGAGGATGATCCGGGCCTCCGGGAAGCCGATCAGGGCCACCGCCTGGGCCGCCGCCACCGCCGTCTGCAGGGCCGTCGGGTCGGCCAGGCCGACGTCCTCGCTGGCCGAGATCATCAGCCGGCGGGCGATGAACCGCGGGTCCTCCCCCGCCTCGATCATCCGGGCCAGGTAGTGCAGGGTGGCGTCCACGTCGCTGCCGCGGATCGACTTGATCAGCGCGCTCGCCACGTCGTAGTGCTGGTCGCCGTCCTTGTCGTAGCGCACCGCCGCCTGGTTGACCGCCGTCTCGGTGGTGGCCAGCGTGATGCTCGGCTCGCCCTTCTCCAGCGCCGCCCCGGCCGCCGCCTCCAGCGTGGTGAGCGCCCGCCGGGCGTCCCCGCCGGCCAGGCGCACCAGGTGGTCCTCGGCCTCCGCGGTCAGCTCCAGTGCCCCCTCCAGCCCGCGCTCGTCGGCCACCGCGCGGCGCAGCAGCGCCCGGATGTCCTCGTCGGTCAACGACTCCAGGGTGAGCAGCAGCGAGCGGGACAGCAGCGGGGAGATCACCGAGAAGTACGGGTTCTCGGTCGTCGCCGCGATCAGGGTGACCCAGCGGTTCTCCACGGCGGGCAGCAGCGAGTCCTGCTGGGCCTTGGAGAAGCGGTGGATCTCGTCCAGGAAGAGCACCGTCTCCCGGCCGGACATCCCGACCGCCCGCCGGGCGCCGTCGATCACCGCCCGGACCTCCTTGACCCCGGCGGTGATCGCGGACAGCTCCACGAAACGGCCCTCAACCGCCTGGCTGATCACGTGCGCCAGGGTGGTCTTGCCGGTGCCGGGAGGGCCCCAGAGGATCACCGAGCTGGTCGCCGCCGGGCCGCGCGAACTCCCGACCAGGCGGCGCAGCGGCGAGCCGGGCTTCAGCAGCTGCCGCTGCCCGGCCACCTCGTCCAGGGTGCGCGGACGCATCCGTACGGCCAGGGGCGCCCGGCCGGGCTCCCTGGTCTGGCGTTCCTCGGCGGCGGCGGTGAAGAGGTCCGGTTCGTCCACACCGGAAGCCTATGCGAGGGCTCGGACAGCCCGCCAAGAGCTGCGCGGGGCCCGTCCTACTCCAGCCCGGCGGCGTGGTCCGGGACGTACTTCTGGAGGTCCCGCGGGGGCCGCTCGTAGCCGCGCGAGGCGGGGCGGGGCGGCAGCTGCACCCGCGGCTCCCTGATCTCGTGGTACGGCACGGTGGACAGCAGGTGGGCGATCATGTTGATCCGGGCCCGGCGCTTGTCGTCGCTCTCCACCACGTGCCAGGGCGAGTCCGGGGTGTCGGTGTGGATGAACATCTCGTCCTTGGCCCGCGAGTAGTCCTCCCAGCGGGTGATCGACTCGACGTCCATCGGGGAGAGCTTCCAGCGCTTCATCGGGTCCTCCAGCCGGTCCCGGAAGCGCCGCTGCTGCTCGGTGTCGCTCACCGAGAACCAGTACTTGCGCAGCAGGACGCCCGACTCGGTGAGCATCCGCTCGAAGGTCGGGCACTGGTGCAGGAACTGCCAGTACTCCTCGTCGGTGCAGAAGCCCATCACCCGCTCGACGCCCGCGCGGTTGTACCAGCTGCGGTCGAACAGGACGATCTCCCCGGCGGCCGGCAGGTGCTCGACGTACCGCTGGAAGTACCACTGGGTCTTCTGCCGCTCGGTCGGTGTGGGCAGCGCCGCGACCCGGGCGATGCGGGGGTTGAGGTACTCCGTCACCCGCTTGATCGCCCCGCCCTTGCCCGCGGCGTCGCGCCCCTCGAAGACCACCACCAGCCGGGCGCCCTCGACGCGCACCCACTCCTGGAGCTTCACCAGCTCCTCCTGGAGGCGCAGCAGCTCCCGCTCGTACGGCTTCCTGGCCAGTCGCTCCGGCTTCCCGGTCCGCTGCTGCTCGGCCACCCTCGGTTCCTCCGTCCGGCTGAATGCTGATCAGCACTCACCGTAGGCGCCCACGGCCGGTTCCGCAGGTCGGCGGGGGGCTGTGGCGACCGGGGCCGGTCTCGTGGACCGGCCCTGGGGAGAGGTGCCGGGAGAGGTCAGACGGCGACGAAGGGCTCGGGGTAGCGGCAGAGCCCGCGCGGGGTGCCGTCGTACGACGGCAGCGGCAGCACCTGGAAGTACGCCTCCGGCACCTCGAACGGGCCGGTGACCTCGTGCCGCCCGGCCGGCGCGAAGCCGAACCGCGCGTAGTACTCCGGGTCGCCGAGGACGACCACGAGCTTCTCGCCCGCGTCCTCGGCCGCCGCCAGCGCGGCCCGGACGACCAGCTCGCCGACGCCCCGGCGCTGCCACTCGGGCGCCACCGCGACCGGCCCGAGCGCCAGCGCCTTGCCGTCGCCGACGAGCAGCCGGGTGAGCAGCGCGTGGCCGATCACCAGCCCGGCCCCGTCGACCGCCACCACGGACAGCCCGGGCAGCCAGGCGGGGTCGCGGCGCAGCGCGTCCACCAGGTCCGCCTCGTCCGGGCCGGGGAACGCGGCCATGTGGACGCGTCTGGTCGCCGGGGCGTCCTCCGGACATTCGATTCTTGTGGTCACCTGCAAGAGTCAACCCTCCCTGTGTCACACACCGTTGTGGACCGGCCCCGGACGGCGGGTGAGCCGTCCGGGGCCGTTGCAGGTTAGCGGATGACGCGGTGTCAGGACTGGGGCTGGGCCTCGCCCTTGGCGTCCTCGCGGACCTTCGGCTTGGCGTCCACGCCGGCCTCGCGGCGCTGCGCCGGGGTGATCGGGGTCGGGGCGCCGGTCAGCGGGTCGCCGCCGGTGGACGTCTTCGGGAAGGCGATGACGTCCCGGATGGTGTCGTACCCGCCCAGCAGGGTGACGATGCGGTCCAGGCCGAAGGCGACACCGCCGTGCGGCGGCGGGCCGTAGTTGAACGCGTCCAGCAGGAAGCCGAACTGCGAGGCCGCCTCCTCCTCGGAGAGGCCGATCGCGTCGAACGCCCGCTTCTGCACGTCGCGCTGGTGGATACGGATCGAACCGCCGCCCAGCTCCGAGCCGTTGAGGACCAGGTCGTAGGCGTTGGAGAGCGCCGAGCCCGGGTCGGTGTCGAAGGTGGCCAGCGACTCCGCGGTCGGGGCGGTGAACGGGTGGTGCACCGCGTGCCAGCCCTGGAACTGGCCCTTGTCGTCCTCGATCGGCTCGAACATCGGGAAGTCGACGACCCAGAGGAAGGCCCACTGGGACTCGTCGATCAGCTCGCAGCGGCGGCCGATCTCCAGACGGGCGGCGCCGAGCAGCTCCTGGGAGGCGCGCTCCTTGCCGGCCGCGAAGAAGACCGCGTCGCCGTTCTTGGCGCCCGCGGCGGCGGCGAGGCCGGCCAGGTGCTCCGCGGAGAGGTTCTTGGCGACCGGGCCGCGCAGCTCGCCGGTCTCGGCGTCGATGAGCACGTAGGCCAGGCCCTTGGCGCCGCGCGCCTTGGCCCAGTCCTGCCAGGCGTCCAGCTGCTTGCGCGGCTGCGAGGCGCCGCCGGGCATGACCACGGCGCCGACGTACGGGGCCTGGAAGACGCGGAACTCGGTGCCCTTGAAGTACTCGGTCAGGTCGGTGAGTTCCTGGCCGAAGCGGACGTCCGGCTTGTCCGAGCCGTAGCGGCCCATGGCGTCCGCGTAGGTCATCCGGGGCAGCGGGTTCGGGATCTCGTACCCGTGCACCTCGCGCCAGATGGAGCCGACGATCTTCTCGCCGAGGGCCAGGACGTCCTCCTGGTCGACGAACGAGGCCTCGATGTCCAGCTGGGTGAACTCCGGCTGCCGGTCGGCGCGGAAGTCCTCGTCGCGGAAGCAGCGGGCGATCTGGTAGTAGCGCTCCATGCCGGCCACCATCAGCAGCTGCTTGAACAGCTGGGGCGACTGCGGCAGGGCGTACCAGTGGCCGGGCTGGAGGCGGACCGGGACGAGGAAGTCGCGGGCGCCCTCGGGGGTGGAGCGGGTGAGGTACGGCGTCTCGATGTCGAGGTAGTCGTTCTCCTCCATCACCCGGCGGATGATGTTGTTGACCTTGGAGCGCAGGCGCAGGCCCTTGGCCGGGCCCTCGCGGCGCAGGTCCAGGTAGCGGTAGCGCAGCCGGACCTCCTCGTTGACCGTGCCCGGCTCGTACTCGGCGACCGGGAAGGGCAGCGGGGCGGCCTCGGAGAGCACCTCGATCGCGCTGACGACGACCTCGACGGCGCCGGTCGGGATGTCGGGGTTCTCGTTGCCCTCGGGGCGGACCCGGACGTCGCCGACGACCTTGACGCAGTACTCGGCGCGCAGGCCGTGTACCGAGTCGAGGTCGCGGACCACGATCTGCACGGTGCCGGAGGCGTCGCGCAGGTCGATGAAGGCGACGCCGCCGTGGTCGCGGCGGCGGGCGACCCAGCCGGCCAGGGTGACGGTGGTGCCTGCGTGCTCCGGGCGGAGCGTGCCCGCGTCGTGCGTGCGGATCACAGCTGCTTCTCCTTCAGGGTGGTGACGAGTGCGTCGAGGGCGACGGGGGTCTGCTCGCCGGTGCTCATGTCCTTGAGCTGGACGACGCCCTCGGCGAGGTCCCGGTCCCCGGCGATCAGGGCGAAGCGGGCGCCGGACCGGTCGGCGGACTTCATGGCGTTCTTGATGCTCTTGACGCCGAAGGCGAGGTCGGTGGCCACGCCGGCCCGGCGCAGCTCGACCACCTTGGCGAACAGGGTGTTCTTGGCCTCCTCGCCGAGCGCGACGGCGTAGACGGAGGTGGCCGCCGGCAGGTCGAGGGCGACGCCCTCGGCCTCCAGTGCGAGGTAGGTGCGGTCCACGCCGAGCGCCCAGCCGACGGACGGCAGCGCCGGGCCGCCGATCATCTCGGACAGGCCGTCGTAGCGGCCGCCGCCGCCGATCGCGGACTGGGCGCCGAGGCCGTTGTGCACGAACTCGAAGGTGGTGCGGGTGTAGTAGTCCAGGCCGCGCACCAGCTTGGGGTCGTCCACGAAGGCCACGCCCGCCGCGGTGAGCAGCTCGCGGACCTTCTCGTCGTACGCCTTGCAGGCCTCGCACAGGTAGTCGCGCAGCATCGGGGCGCCGACCAGCTGGGCCTGCACCGACTCGCGCTTGTCGTCGAGGACGCGCAGCGGGTTGATCTCGGCGCGGCGGCGGGTCTCCTCGTCCAGCTCCAGGCCGGCGAGGAAGTCGATCAGCGCGGCACGGTAGACCGGGCGGCACTGCTTGTCGCCGAGGCTGTTGAGCAGCAGCGAGTAGTTGCTCAGCCCCAGCGAGCGGAAGGCGTCGTCGGCCAGGATGATCAGCTCGGCGTCCAGCGCCGGGTCCTCGGCCCCGATCGCCTCGGCGCCGACCTGGGAGAACTGGCGGTAGCGGCCCTTCTGGGCGCGCTCGTAGCGGTAGTACGAGCCCGAGTACCAGAGCTTGACCGGCAGGTTGCCCTGCTTGTGGAGGTTGGCCTGGAGCGCGGCGCGCAGCACCGAGGCGGTGCCCTCGGGGCGCAGCGCGAGCTCGTCGCCGCCCTTGGTGGTGAGGGTGTACATCTCCTTGGAGACGATGTCGGTGGACTCGCCGACACCGCGGGAGAACAGCTTCACGTCCTCGAAGACCGGGGTCTCGACGTAGCCGTAACCGGCCCGGCGGGCGGGCGCGGCGATGCGCTCGCGGATCGCCAGGAAGGTCGCGGAGCTGGGGGGCAGCAGGTCGTAGGTGCCCTTGGGGGCGGTGAAGGTGCTCAACTTCTCTTCCGTCACATTCCTCGTCGCGGGAAAGCCGGGGCGCCTGCCGCCCCTGCTGCCTGTCGGAGGTAGGGGTTGGTGGCGCGCTCGCGGCCGATGGTGGTCTGACCGCCGTGGCCGGAGAGGACCACGGTGGAGTCGTCGAGGGGCAGGCACACCCGGGCCAGCGAGTTCATGATCGCCTCGCTGTCCCCGCCCGGGAGGTCGGTACGCCCGATGGAGCCGGCGAACAGCAGGTCGCCCGAGAACAGCACCGGGGGGAGGTCCTCGGCACCGGGCGTCCGGAAGGTCACCGACCCCCCGGTATGGCCCGGGGCGTGGTCCACGGTGAGCTTCAGGCCGGCCAGCTCCAGCACGCCGCCGTCGGTAAGCTCGCGCACGTCGTCGGGCTCGCCGACGGTGAGCTCGCCCATCAGCTGGGTGCCCAGGGAGCGGCCGAGCGCCTTCTCCGGGTCGGACATCATGTACCGGTCCTCGGGGTGGATCCAGGCCGGGACGCCGCGGGCGCCGCAGACCGGGACCACCGAGGCCACGTGGTCGATGTGGCCGTGGGTGAGCAGCACGGCGACGGGCTTCAGCCGGTGCTCGCGGACCATCTCCTCGACGCCGCGGGCCGCCTGGTGGCCGGGATCGACGATGACGCACTCCTCGCCGGCCGCCGGAGCGACCAGGTAGCAGTTGGTGCCCCAGGCTCCAGCGGGGAATCCGGCGATGAACACGCGCGTCCTTCGGGTGTGTGGCGGTCGGCTGCGGCGACTGCCAGTGGTGATGCCACCAGTGGTGATTCAGGTGCAGCCTACCGGCGCCGCGGGTCCGGTTGCGAACCAGATACGGGCGGCGGGGCGCCGCGGCCCGGCAGGTTCACCGGGTTCTTACAGGCCCGGTCCCTACACTTGGCCGCCGAGGGATGCGATGATCCGCTCCGGAATCCATCCACTTTTCCCGCACATCCGTAGGAGACACGGCCGGTGGTCAGCAGCGAACAGCGGCGGCGGCAGCTCGCCCGAGAGAAGTACGAGCGCCAGTTGGAGCGCCGGGTCGAGGCCCAGGCCGCGCGCAGGCGGCGCAACACGATCCTGGGCGCCTCGCTCGCCGTCGTGGTCCTGGCCGGCGGTGGCACCCTGATCGCCACCGGCGCGTTCAGCTCGGACGACAAGGGCGACAAGAAGGCCTCGAACAGCGCCCAGGCCGCGCCGACCGGTACCGAGGAGCCGTCCGCCCCGACCCGCAAGCCGGTCGAGGGCTGCGCCGCCCCGGCGCCGGGCGCGCCCAACGGCAAGCAGTGGCAGGCCGAGCCGGCCATGACGATCGACGCGGGCGGCTCGTACGCCATGACGCTGGACAGCAACTGCGGCAAGGTGACGATCGCGCTGGACGCGGCGAAGGCCCCGCACACCGTGAACTCCTTCGCCTTCCTGGCCGGTGAGCAGTACTTCGACCACACCAAGTGCCACCGCCTCACCACCGACGGCATCTTCGTGCTGCAGTGCGGCGACCCGACCGCCAGCGCGACCGTCCCGGGCGGCTCCGGCGGCCCCGGCTACAAGTTCGCGGACGAGAACCTGACCGGCGCGACCTACCCGGCCGGCACCGTGGCGATGGCCAACTCCGGTCCGGGCACCAACGGCAGCCAGTTCTTCCTGGTCTACAAGGACACCAAGCTGCCCCCGAACTACACCCCCTTCGGCAAGGTCACCGGCGGCCTGGACGTGGTGCAGAAGATCGCCGCCGCGGGCACCCTGGAGGGCTCGTCGGACGGCCACCCGATGGCCGACGTCACCTTCAACTCCGTTACGGTGGCGAAGGGTTGACCGACTCCGGGGGCGTCGGCGGGTGGCCTGCGCGCCGCCCCCGCACGGCCCCGGACCGAAATCGCCCGGCCCGGATGCGGACAGCACCGGGCCTGGTCGCCTATGTTGGCGTTGTATAGGGTGCCCGGACCCGCCTAGCCGTCACCCTCGGCAGCAAGGCACGGCGGACGGGGACGGCGGACTCTTTCGGTCCGTCGCACATCAACTGTGGACGACGGACGCGCGCCGCCCCGGCGCGGGCGCGACGTCATGTGGAGGACGCGCTATGAGCAGCGACCCGTGGGGCCGTGTGGACGAGCAGGGCACGGTCTACGTCAGGACGGCCGACGGCGAACGAGTCGTCGGTTCCTGGCAGGCCGGCTCGCCCGAGGAGGCCCTCGCCTACTTCGAGCGCAAGTACCAGGGCATCGAGGTGGAGATCGGCCTGCTGGAGAAGCGGGTGCGGACCACCGACCTGGCCGCCAAGGACGCCCTGGCCGCGCTGGAGCACCTGCGCGCCCAGGTGGTCGAGGGGCACGCGGTCGGCGACCTGGAGGGTCTGGCCAAGCGGCTGGACACGCTCACCGGCGAGATCGAGAGCCGGCGCGAGGAGCGCAAGGCCGCCCGCGCCAAGGCCCAGGACGAGGCCCGTGCGGCCAAGGAGGCCCTGGTCACCGAGGCCGAGCAGCTCGCCGAGTCCACCCAGTGGCGGGAGGCCGGGGACCGGCTGCGCGCCCTGGTGGACACCTGGAAGGGCCTGCCGCGGCTGGACCGCAAGAGCGACGACGAGCTGTGGCACCGCTTCTCGCACGCCCGCTCGGTCTTCTCCAAGCACCGCAAGGCGCACTTCGCCACCCTGGACGCCGAGCGCGAGAAGGCCCGGCAGACCAAGGAGGCGCTGGTGTCCGAGGCCGAGGCGCTGTCCTCGTCCACGGACTGGGGCAGCACCGCGGCCGCCTACCGCGACCTGATGGCGCGCTGGAAGGCCGCCGGCCGGGCCCAGCGGGACATCGAGGACGAGCTGTGGGCGCGGTTCCGCGGCGCCCAGGACGTCTTCTTCCAGGCCCGCTCCGCGGTGTTCAGCGAGCGGGACGCCGAGCAGGTGGAGAACCAGAAGCTCAAGGAGGCGCTGGCCGCCGAGGCCGAGACGATCCTGCCGATCACCGACCTCAAGGCCGCCAAGGCCGCGCTGCGCGAGGTCAACGAGCGCTGGGAGGCGATCGGGCACGTGCCGCGCGAGGTCCGTCCGAAGCTGGACGGCCGGCTGAACGCGGTCGAGCGGGCGATCCGCGAGGCCGAGGAGGCCGAGTGGTCGCGCTCCAACCCGGAGGCCAAGGCCCGCGCGGCCGGCATGGTGGGCCTGTTCCAGGCGAAGGCCGACAAGATCCAGGCCGACCTGGACAAGGCCCGCGCGGCCGGCAACGCCTCCAGGATCGCCAAGCTGGAGTCCGAGCTGGACGGCGTGCGGACCCTGCTGGACCAGGCGCACAAGAGCCAGGAGGAGTTCAGCGGCTGATCGCCCCGGCACGCTGGACGGCGAAGGCCCCCGGGACCGTTCCCGGGGGCCTTCCGCGTTCCCCCGCCGTGCTGCCGGCGGGGGCCGCCGCTACTTGCGGGCGGAGGTGACGCGGTAGACGTCGTACACGCCCTCGACGCCGCGCACCGCCTTGAGCACGTGGCCCAGGTGCTTCGGGTCGCCCATCTCGAAGGTGAAGCGGCTCATCGCCACCCGGTCCCGGGAGGTCTGCACCGCCGCCGACAGGATGTTGACGTGCTGGTCGGAGAGCACCCGGGTGACGTCCGAGAGCAGCCGGGAGCGGTCCAGCGCCTCGACCTGGATGGCCACCAGGAAGACCGAGGACTGGGTGGCCGCCCACTCGACGTCGATCATGCGCTCCGGCTGCTGGTTCAGCGCCTCCACGTTGACGCAGTCGGCGCGGTGCACCGAGACGCCGTTGCCGCGGGTCACGAAGCCGACGATCGGGTCCCCCGGCACCGGGGTGCAGCAGCGGGAGAGCTTGACCCAGACGTCCTCGACGCCCTTGACGATCACGCCCGGGTCGCCCTTGGCCCGGCGGCGCACCGCGCGCCGGTTGTCGTGGGTCGGGGTGGCGGTCTCCGCCAGGTCCTCGGTCGCGCCCTCCTCGCCGCCGAGCGCCTGGACCAGCTTCTGCACGATGTTCGGCGCGGCGACGTGGCCCTCGCCGATCGCGGCGTAGAGCGAGGAGATGTCGGGGTAGCGCATCTCGTGGGCCAGGGTGACCAGCGAGTCGCCGGTCAGGATCCGCTGGATCGGCAGGCCCTGCTTGCGCATCGCCCGGACGATCGCCTCCTTGCCGTGCTCGATCGCCTCCTCGCGGCGCTCCTTGGAGAACCAGGCGCGGATCTTGTTGCGGGCGCGCGGCGACTTGACGAAGCCCAGCCAGTCCCGGGACGGGCCGGCGTTCTCCGCCTTGGAGGTGAACACCTCGACGGTGTCGCCGTTCTCCAGGGTCGACTCCAGCGGCACCAGCCGCCCGTTGACCCGGGCGCCTATCGTCCGGTAGCCGACCTCGGTGTGCACCGCGAAGGCGAAGTCGACCGGGGTCGCCCCGGCCGGCAGGGCTATCACGTCGCCCTTGGGGGTGAAGACGAAGACCTCGTTGCTGGCCAGGTCGAAGCGGAGCGACTCCAGGAACTCGCCCGGGTCGGCGGTCTCCTTCTGCCAGTCCAGCAGCTGCCGCAGCCAGGCCATCTCGTTGACGGCGCCGGCCTTGTCGTCCTTGCGGACCTGGGTCGGGGTGTCGGTGCGGACCTTGGAGGCCCCGGCCACCGCGCGCTGCTTGTACTTCCAGTGCGCGGCGATGCCGTACTCGGCCCGCCGGTGCATGTCGAAGGTGCGGATCTGCAGCTCGACCGGCTTGCCCCCGGGGCCGATCACCGTGGTGTGCAGCGACTGGTACATGTTGAACTTGGGCATCGCGATGTAGTCCTTGAACCGCCCCGGCACCGGGTTCCACCGCGCGTGGATGGTGCCCAGCGCCGCGTAGCAGTCGCGGACGGTGTCGACCAGGACCCGGATGCCCACCAGGTCGTAGATCTCGGCGAAGTCCCGGCCCCGGACGATCATCTTCTGGTAGACCGAGTAGTAGTGCTTCGGCCGGCCGGTGACGGAGGCGGTGATCCGGGCGCCCCGCAGGTCCCCCTGGACCTGGTCGATGACGGTCGCCAGGTACTCGTCCCGCTTGGGGGCGCGCTCGGCGACCAGCCGGACGATCTCGTCGTACATCTTGGGGTAGAGGATCGCGAAGGCGAGGTCCTCCAGCTCCCACTTGATGGTGTTCATGCCCAGCCGGTGCGCCAGCGGGGCGTAGATCTCCAGCGTCTCGCGGGCCTTCTTCTCCTGCTTCTCCCGCTTGAGGTAGCGCATCGTGCGCATGTTGTGCAGGCGGTCGGCCAGCTTGATCACCAGGACCCGCGGGTCCTTGGCCATCGCCACGACCATCTTGCGGACGGTCTCGGCCTGCGCGGCCTCGCCGAACTTGACCCGGTCCAGCTTGGTGACGCCGTCCACCAGCAGGGCCACCGAGTCGCCGAAGTCCTTGCGCAGGGTCTCCAGGCCGTAGTCGGTGTCCTCGACGGTGTCGTGCAGCAGCCCGGCCATCAGCGTCGGGGCGTCCATGCCGAGCTCGGCCAGGATCGTCGCGACGGCCAGCGGGTGGGTGATGTACGGGTCGCCGCTCTTGCGCTTCTGCCCGCGGTGCCACTTCTCGGCCACCGCGTACGCCTTCTCGATGTCGCGCAGCAGAGCCGGGTCGGCCTTGGGGTCGTTCGCCCGGATCGAGCGGAACAGCGGTTCCAGGACGGGGTTGAGCACGCTGGAGCGCTGGCCGCCCAGGCGGGCCAGCCGGGCCCGCATGCCGCCGGTGGAACCGCGGCCGGAGGGGCCGAGCGAACGCGAGGAGGTCGGCGCCGGGCGTGCCGGGGTGGCCCCCGAGGGCGTGGGACGGTTTTCGGGGGTGGCCGCTTCGGCCGTGGGCACAACCTCGTCGGGCAAGGACTACTCCTCGGGGCACCGGGGCCGACCCCTGCCGAGGCCCGAACGGTCCGGGACAACCGGGAGGGGATGAATCTTCATGGTACCGAGCCGGGCGCCGGGGTGTTCATCCGGCCGGGCCAGGAAACGGAAGGACGGCGGTCGGATGTCCCGACCGCCGTCCTCCCGACGAGTCCCTCAGACCGTGACCAGCGTCTCCAGCGGAGCGCCGCCCAGGTGCCCGGCCAGCCGCTCGCGGCCGTCCAGGAAGCCCAGCTCCATCAGCACCACGACGCCCGCCAGCTCGGCCCCGGCCTCCTTCACCAGGTCCAGCGAGGCGCCGATGGTGCCACCGGTGGCCAGCACGTCGTCCACCACCAGCACCCGCTCACCGGGCGTGAAGGCGTCGCACTGCACCTCCAGCGTCGCCGAGCCGTACTCCAGCTCGTACGAGCGCCGGAACACCTCGCCGGGCAGCTTGCCCTGCTTGCGGATCGGCACGAAGCCGAGCCCGGCCGCGAAGGCCGCCGGGGCCGCCAGCACGAAGCCGCGCGCCTCCAGGCCCACGACCTTGGTCGCACCGAGCTCCGCGGCCCGGTCCGCCAGCGCCCGGGTGAGGGCGCCGAAGGCCTCGGCGTCGGCGAGCAGCGGCGCGATGTCCTTGAACAGCACACCCGGCTTCGGGTAGTCCGGGACGTCCCGGATCCGGCTGTTCAGCAGCTCGGCCAGTGCGGTGTCGGCGGTGGTCACGGTGGGTTCCTCGGGTTCGTGGTCGGGTTCAGCGCTTGGTGGACGGACGGCCCTTGGCACGGGTGCCGGCCGAGCGGCCACGCTGTCCGACCATACCCGCAGGCTGCTCCTCGTCGTCCGGCTCCCCGTCCGCCGTGACGGCGTCCCCGGCCTCCGCCTTGGCGGCGGCCGAGGCCCGGTGCTGGAGAACCCGCTTGCGCAGCGCCTTCATCTCCGGCTGCTCCTCCTTGAGCTGCGCCAGCAGCGGGGTGGCGACGCAGATCGAGGAGTAGGCACCGGCCGCGAGACCGATGAACAGCGCGAGCGAGATGTCGTTCAGGGTGCCGGCGCCCAGGAAGCCGCCGCCGATGAACAGCAGCGCGGCGACCGGCAGCAGCGCCACCACGGTGGTGTTGAGCGAGCGCACCAGGGTCTGGTTGAGGCCCGCGTTGGCGGCCTCGCTGTAGGTGAGCTTGTTCTGCTTGGTGATCCCCTTGGTGTTCTCCTTCACGGTGTCGAAGACGACGACCGTGTCGTAGAGGGAGTAACCGAGGATCGTCAGGAAGCCGATCACCGTACCCGGGGTGACCTCGAAGCCCACCAGGGCGTACACGCCGATGGTGATCAGGAGGTCGTGGATGAGGGCGACCAGCGCGGCCAGCGCCATCCGCCACTCGAAGGCGATCGCCAGGTAGACCGTCACCAGGACCATGAAGACGACCAGGCCGGTGAGCGCCTTCTGGGAGATCTGCTTGCCCCAGCTGGGGCCGATGACCTGGGCCTCGACGGTGTCCAGCGGCACGCCGAGCTTCTGGGAGAGCTCGGAGCGGATCTCGTCGGAGCTCTTCGGCTCCTCGGTGCTGACCTGGATGCGGATCTTGCCGTTGTCGGTCGACTGCACCAGCGGGTGCGAGGAGACGACCCCGTCGGCGGTTTCCTGCGCCTGGGAGACCGTCAGGCCGGGCTTGGCCACGGTGTAGACCGAGCCGCCCTTGAACTCGATGCCCAGGTGCAGGCCCATGGCCAGGCCGATCGCCGCGACCAGCACGATCACGCCGGAGATGGAGTACCAGAGCTTGCGGCGACCGACGAAGTCGAAGCTGACCTCGCCCTGGTAGAGCCGGTGGCCCAGGTTGGAGAAGCGTGACACGGTGTCAGGCCTCCTTCACGGCGGCAGAGGAGGGGTTACGGCGACGGCTGCTGCGAAGCGGCGGGCGGGCGCCCAGTCGCTTCGGGTCCAGGCCGGACCACGGGTGGCCGTTCAGGAAGAACTTGCGGCGGGCCAGCAGCGTGATCAGCGGCTTGGTGAAGAGGAAGATCACCACGACGTCGAGCGCGGTGGTCAGACCCAGGGTGAAGGCGAAGCCCTGGACCTTGCCGACCGAGACCACGTAGAGGACGGCGGCACAGAGGAAGGACACGAAGTCCGAGACCAGGATGGTGCGCCGGGCGCGCGGCCAGGCCCGCTGGACCGCCGGGCGCAGCGGGGCGCCCTCGCGGACCTCGTCGCGGATGCGCTCGAAGTACACGATGAAGGAGTCTGCGGTGATGCCGATCGCGACGATCGCACCGCAGACCGCCGGCAGGTTCAGCGCGAAGCCGATCGCGTTGCCGAGCAGGCTCATGATCGAGTAGGTCAGGGCCGCCGAGACGAGCAGACCGGCGATCGAGACCAGGCCGAGGCCGCGGTAGTAGACCAGCGAGTAGGCGACCACCAGCAGCATGCCGATCGCGCCGGCCACCAGGCCGGCCTTGAGCTGGTCGCTGCCGAGCGCCGGGGAGACGGTGGTGATGTCGCTCTTGACGAACTCCAGCGGCAGGGCGCCGTAGCCGAGCACGTTGGACAGGTCCTGCGCCTCGGCCTGGGTGAAGCGGCCGGTGATCACGGCGCTGCCGCCGGGGATCGCGTTCTTGACCTCGGGGTGCGAGACGACCTGGTTGTCCAGGACGATCGCGAACTGGTTGTTCGGCGGGGCCTGGGTGGCGAGCTGGCCGGTGACCTTGGTGAAGTCGTCGGTGCCGTTGCCGTTGAACTGCAGCTGGACCTGCCAGCCGGCACCCGTCTGGGTGTCCAGGGTCGGCTGCGCCTTGGAGACGTCCGAGCCCTTCACGGCGACGGGGCCGAGGGCGAGCTTCTCGTAGTAGCCGTTCTCGGGCTTCTGCGAGCAGGCGACGACGGCCTTGTCGTCGGGGCCGGTCTGGGCGGTGCGGACCTCGGGCTTGGAGCAGTCGAGGGCGGCGAACGCGGCGCTCAGCTCCGGCGGCACGGTGCCCTGGGTCATCGCGGCGCTGAGGTCGGCGGCGCTCGGCGGGGTGGCCGCGGCGCTCGGGGCGCCGGTGGCGGGGGCGGTGGGCGCGGTGCTCGCGCCGGTGGCCGCGGCGGTCGGGCTGGCGCCCTCGGCGGCCAGCGCCTCGCTCTCGGGGCGGCCCTGCTTGGTGGCGCTCGCGCCCGGGGACGGGGTGCCGGCCGTGGCGGCGGGCGGGGTCGCGCCCGGGGTGCCGGTGGCGGCGGCGGACGGGGTGCCCGTGGGAGCCGGAGCGGTGACGCCGCTGGGCGCCACGGCCAGGACCGGACGGAAGAACAGCTTGGCGGTGGTACCCACCTGGTCCGCCGCGTTCTGCTGGTTCCCGCCCTTGGGGATGTTCACGATGATCGTGTTGTCGCCCTGGGTCTGGACCTCCGCCTCGGAGACACCCATACCGTTGACGCGGCGCTCGATGATCCCGGTGGCGATGTCCATGTTGGACTTGGTGATCGCCTTGGGGTCGGTCGACTTCGCGGTCAGCGTGATGCTGGTGCCACCGGCGAGATCGATCCCGAGCCGGGGCTTGGTGGTGCCCGTCCCGAACATGAGGGCGACCAGTCCGACGGTGACGACCAGGATGAGGGCCAGCGCCCGCCCTGGGTAGCCGTCGCGCGGGCGCGACTTGGGTGTTGCCACCTTGCTCGTTTCTCCCTGTCCATGCCACTTCCCCGACCGGACCCCCGTCCGGCTCGTGGCGGGACAGGGGTCCGGCGGTTCTGCGGCCCTGAGGTCCTGTGGGCTCGCGGCACTGTGCCGCGCGGCCGGGCGGGTTGCCCGTCCGTACTACTTGCTCGCGGGAGCCCCGCCCTCGACGTCGCCCTTCTCGGCGCTGTCCTTGGAGAGCGACAGCGGCTTGTCCTCGACCGGCTCGGCGTCGGCCTCCTCGGCCTCCGGCTCGGGCAGCTCGTCATCGGCGGGGCGGCCGTTGATGATCGCGTCGTACTCCTGGGGGTCCAGGACGGCCGCGATGGCGCTCTTGGTGAAGTGGGTGACCACGCCGGGCGCGATCTCCAGCTCGACGGTCTCGTCGTTGACCGCCTTCACCTGGGCGTACAGACCGCCGATGGTGCGCACACCGGCCCCCGGCTCCAGCGCCGTCTGCATCTGCTGCATCTGCGACTGGCGCTTCTTCTGCGACCGGAACATGAGCACGATCGCGATGATCGGGAGGAGAAGGATGATGAGGTTCACTGCAGCCAGGGTCCTTTACGGGCCGCCGGCCGGCGGCCTGTGTGGTATTGGTCGGCCCGTCAGGTGAGAGGGGCGGTCCGGCGGAGTCTAGGCGACCCCGAATCGATCGGACAACGCCAAGCATCGCATCATGCCGCCGAAAGTGGCGACCCTCCGCCTGCACAGTTTCCCCGGACGCCACTCCCGGCTCCCCCGTGCGCCACCACGGGAGCACCGGCCGGGAACCGACCGGCCCGACTCACCCGTTCAGCCGATGGCGGTCAACTTTCGTCGGCGGGGAACAGCTCCGACTGCGCCGGAACACGCCCGCGGGTGGTCTGGACCGGCGGGGTCAGGCCGAGGTGCTGCCAGGCGGCCGCGGTGGCGATCCGGCCGCGCGGGGTGCGGGCGAGCAGGCCCTCGCGGACCAGGAAGGGCTCGGCGACCTCCTCGACCGTCTCCGACTCCTCACCCACGGCGACCGCCAGTGTCGACAAACCGACCGGACCGCCGCCGAACAGCCGCAGCAGCGCGTCCAGCACCGCGCGGTCCAGCCGGTCCAGCCCGCGGGCGTCCACCTCGTAGACGTCCAGCGCCTGGGCGGCGATCCCGGCGTCGACCACGCCGTCGTGCCGGACCTGGGCGTAGTCGCGGACCCGGCGCAGCAGCCGGTTGGCGATGCGCGGGGTGCCGCGCGAGCGCCCGGCGATCTCGGCCGCGCCGGCCGGGTCTATCTCCACGTCCAGCAGCGCGGCCGAGCGGTGCACCACCCGCTGGAGCTCGGCCGGGGCGTAGAACTCCATGTGCCCGGTGAAGCCGAAGCGGTCGCGCAGCGGGGGCGGCAGCAGGCCGGCCCGGGTGGTGGCGCCGACCAGGGTGAAGGGCGGCAGCTCCAGCGGGATGGCGGTGGCGCCCGGGCCCTTGCCGACGATCACGTCGACCCGGAAGTCCTCCATCGCCATGTAGAGCATCTCCTCGGCCGGCCGGGACATCCGGTGGATCTCGTCGAGGAAGAGCACCTCGCCCTCGGTGAGCGAGGAGAGGATCGCCGCGAGGTCCCCCGCGTGCTGGATGGCCGGGCCGGAGGTGATCCGGATCGGGGCGCCCAGCTCGGCGGCGATGATCATGGACAGGGTGGTCTTGCCGAGCCCGGGCGGGCCGCTCAGCAGCACGTGGTCGGGCGCGCTGCCGCGCTGGCGGGCGGCCTGGAGCACCAGCGACAGCTGCTCGCGCACCCGCTCCTGGCCGATGAACTCGTCCAGCAGCTTGGGGCGCAGCGCCGCCTCCACCGCCTGGTCCTCACCGTCGGCGGCGGCCGTGACCAGCCGGTCGGTGGGTTCCGGGTCGTACATCGTCGCGGGCTCCAGAGTCTCCGGTGTCGACAAAAGGACAGATCGTCAGTTGGTCAGCGGGCGCGGTTGAGGCCGCGCAGGGCGAGCCTGAGCAGGGCGCCGACGTCCGTCACCGCCTGCGCCTCGGCCTCCGGCGTGACGGCCGCGACCGCCTCGTCCGCCTCGCGCGGGGCGTAGCCGAGGCCGGTCAGCGCGGAGTGCAGCTGCTCGCTCCACGGCGCCGGGCCGCTCGCGACCGGCTTCTGCGCGGGCACCGCCCCGTGCGGGGCGCCGAGCTTGTCCTTGTACTCCAGCAGCAGCTTGGCCGCCTTGGCCTTGCCGATGCCCGGCACCGCGACCAGCGCCTTCTCGTCGCCGCCCGCGATCGCGGCGCGCAGCGCGTCGGGGCTGTGCACGCCCAGGATCGCCTGCGCCAGCTTGGGGCCGACGCCGGGCGCGGCCTGGAGGATCTCGAACACGGCGCGCTCGTCGTCGTCCGCGAAGCCGAACAGGGTCAGCGAGTCCTCCCGGACCACCAGCGAGGTGGCCAGCCGGGCCGGCTCGCCCAGCCGCAGCCCGGCCAGGGTGTTCGGGGTGCACTGCACGGCCATGCCGACCCCGCCGACCTCGACCACCGCCATCCCGGAGGAGACGGCCGCCACGGGCCCTTGCACGAAGGCGATCATCGGACGGTGCCTTTCGGAGGAGTGGAGCGGGAGGTGGCGCGGGCGGCCCGGACGGCGGCCTCCAGCCGGTTGGTCGCCCCGCCGCGCCAGATGTGGCAGATGGCCAGCGCCAGCGCGTCGGCGGCGTCGGCGGGCTTGGGCGGCGCGTCCAGCCGCAGCAGGCGCTGCACCATGGCGGTGACCTGCGCCTTGTCGGCCCGGCCGGAGCCGGTGACGGCGGCCTTGACCTCGCTGGGGGTGTGCAGGGTGACGGGGATGCCGCGCCGGGTGGCGCAGAGCATCGCGACGGCGCTGGCCTGGGCGGTGCCCATCACGGTGCGGACGTTGTGCTGGGCGAAGACCCGCTCGACGGCGACCAGGTCGGGCCGGTGCTCGTCCAGCCAGGCCTCGATGCCCTGCTCGACCTGGAGCAGCCGCTCCCCGATCTCGGCCTCGGCGGGGGTGCGCACCACGCCGACCCCGGCCATCCGCAGCGGCCGGCCCGGCGCGCCCTCGACCACGCCGACCCCGCACCTGGTCAGCCCCGGGTCCACGCCCAGTACCCGCACCACTCGCCCGTCTCCCTGCCACTCGCCACGAAGGACCTCCGCAGGCTACCGCCCGGGTCCGACAACCCCGCCGACGACACCGGCCCGGTGGTCCAGGGACCACCGGGCCGGGCAGTGGGACCGGTCACCCACCGACGATCACTGGGCGGTGATCACTCGGCGTCGAGCTGCGCGCCGACCTCGTCGGAGATGTCGAAGTTGGCGAAGACGTTCTGCACGTCGTCGCTGTCCTCGAGCGCGTCGATCAGCTTCAGGATCTTGCGGGCGCCGTCGACGTCCAGCTCGACCTGCATGCTGGGGAGGAAGTTGGCCTCGGCCGAGTCGTAGTCGACGCCGGCGTCGACCAGCGCGGTGCGCACGGCGACCATCTTCGAGGCCTCGGAGACGATCTCGAACGAGTCGCCGAGGTCGTTGATCTCCTCCGGCTCCTGGTCCAGGACGACCTCGAACAGCTTGTCCTCGTCCACGCCGTCGGCCTTGGGGACGATGACGACACCCTTGCGGGTGAACAGGTACGAGACCGAGCCCGGGTCGGCCATCGAGCCGCCGTTGCGGGTCATCGCGACGCGCACGTCGGAGGCCGCGCGGTTGCGGTTGTCGGTGAGGCACTCGATCAGGACCGCGACACCGTTCGGGCCGTAGCCCTCGTACATGATGGTCTGGTAGTCGGCGCCGCCGGCCTCCAGACCGCCACCGCGCTTGACGGCGCGGTTGATGTTGTCGATCGGGACCGAGCTCTTCTTCGCCTTCTGGATGGCGTCGTAGAGGGTCGGGTTGCCCGCCGGGTCGGGTCCGCCGGTGCGCGCCGCCACCTCGATGTTCTTGATCATCTTGGCGAAGAGCTTGCCGCGCTTGGCGTCGATCACGGCCTTCTTGTGCTTGGTGGTAGCCCACTTAGAGTGGCCGGACATCGCCAGCTCCTTTACGTCGCCAAAGGGAAATGAACAGATGAGATCTTACCGGTGTCGCCGGCGGTGGGGCGCACACGGTGGGCGGCGGTCTACCGA
Source organism: Kitasatospora sp. SC0581 (assembly GCF_048159585.1). Classification (NCBI taxonomy): domain Bacteria; kingdom Bacillati; phylum Actinomycetota; class Actinomycetes; order Kitasatosporales; family Streptomycetaceae; genus Kitasatospora; species Kitasatospora sp. SC0581. The sequence continues at coordinate 271,311 of NZ_JBLRWA010000007.1, forward strand.
CCGGCGAGGTGCTCCTCGACCATCCGCACGAAGTACGCGTGGACCCGGTGGTCGCCGGTCAGCTCGGGGTGGAAGGAGGTGGCCAGCAGGTTGCCCTGGCGCACGGCGACGATCCGGCTCTCCGGGCCGTCCGCGGCGGGCAGCTCGGCCAGCACCTTGACGCCCGCGCCGACCCCCTCGACCCAGGGGGCGCGGATGAAGACGCCGTGCACCGGCGCGTCGTCCAGGCCCGCGAACTCGATCCCGGACTCGAAGGACTCGTTCTGGCGGCCGAAGGCGTTGCGGCGCACCGTCATGTCGATGCCGCCGACGGTCTGCTGGTCGTCGCGGCCGTCCAGGATCTTGTCCGCCAGCATGATCATGCCCGCGCAGGTGCCGTAGACCGGCATCCCGTCGGCGACCCGCTCGCGCAGCGGCTCCATCACGCCGAACAGCAGCGCCAGCTTGGACATGGTGGTGGACTCCCCGCCGGGGATCACCAGCGCGTCGACCTCGGCCAGCTCCTCGGCGCGGCGCACCGGACGGGCGAGCGCGTCGGCCTCGGCCAGCGCCACCAGGTGCTCGCGGACGTCGCCCTGGAGGGCGAGGACGCCGATGACAGGAGTGCTCACGGTCTTCAACCTCTATCGATCGTTACGACGGACTACGTGGCGCGGCCCGCCGCGCGCCGAGGCGCTGCGGCGGGCCGGCTCGGAAACTGCGGGTGGTTACCAGCCGCGGTTGGCGTAGCGCTCGGTCTCCGGCAGGGTGTCGCAGTTGATGCCGACCATGGCCTCGCCCAGGTTGCGGGAGGCGTCCGCGATGACCTTCGGGTCGTCGAAGAAGGTGGTGGCCTTCACGATCGCGGCGGCACGCTTGGCCGGGTCGCCCGACTTGAAGATGCCGGAGCCGACGAAGACGCCCTCGGCACCCAGCTGGCGCATCAGCGCGGCGTCGGCCGGGGTGGCCACGCCACCGGCGGAGAACAGCACGACCGGCAGCTTGCCGAGCTCGGCGACCTCCTTGACCAGCTCGTACGGGGCGCGCAGCTCCTTGGCGGCGGCGAACAGCTCGTTGTTGTCCAGCGCGCGCAGCTTGCCGATCTCGTTCTTGATCTGGCGCAGGTGGCGGACGGCCTCGACGACGTTGCCGGTGCCGGCCTCGCCCTTCGAGCGGATCATGGCCGCGCCCTCGGCGATGCGGCGCAGGGCCTCGCCCAGGTTGGTGGCGCCGCAGACGAAGGGGGTGGTGAAGGCCCACTTGTCCGAGTGGTTGACCTCGTCGGCCGGGGTCAGCACCTCGGACTCGTCGATGTAGTCGACGCCCAGCGACTGGAGCACCTGGGCCTCGACGAAGTGGCCGATGCGGGACTTGGCCATCACCGGGATGGAGACCGCCTCGATGATCTCCTCGATCATGTTGGGGTCGGACATGCGGGCCACGCCGCCGTCCTTGCGGATGTCGGCCGGGACCCGCTCCAGGGCCATGACGGCCACGGCGCCGGCGTCCTCGGCGATCTTGGCCTGCTCGGCGTTGACCACGTCCATGATCACACCGCCCTTGAGCTGCTCGGCCATGCCGCGCTTGACCCGGGCGGTGCCGATCTGCGGCTGGTCTGCGGTGGTGGGGGTCGTGGACACGTGAGACCTCACTCGAAGATGAATCAGTGCTATCGCCCTATGGTAGGCAGACCGGATGGCCCACTCATGCGCCACCAAGTCCAGCCAGGACGACGGGACACGACAAACGGGCCGTATCCGGGGGACACCTTAAGCAGGCGCCCCTTCGGGCGTGAGAGCGGGCGGCGGTGCATCGTCCATCTCGAACGCCAACGGGAACGGCGCCTTCCCCGCCAACCGGAAGTACCGCACCAGCCGGTGCTCGCGCACCGCCCGCGCCGCCCGCACCGCGTCGTTGTGGAACCGGCGGGCCATCGGCACCCGCCGCACCGCGGCCGTCAGCTCACGAACCGCGTCCTCGCCACCCGGCTCCGCCACCAGCGCCGCCATCTGCTCCGGCTCCTCGAACACCGCCCGCAGCGCCAGGCTCAACTGGCTCTCCGCCACCTCGCGCTGCTCGTCATCGGCCTGCCGGGCCGCGTGCGCCGCGTCCAGCAGCAGCAGCGAGGCCGCCGGATCCAGCAGCGAGGACGTCGCCAGCTCCATCGCCACCGAGGCCCGGCGCACCAGCTGCGCGTCCAGCGCCGCCCGCGCCGCGTCGATCCGGGCGTGCAGCCGGTCCAACCGACCGGCCGTCCAACTCAGGTACATGCCGAACAGCACCACGGCCACGCCGGCCCAGATCCAGGTAGTCACGGGCCGCTACGTTACCCGGTGTCACCGGTTCAGCCCCGGGCGGTCGCGTTCCGGTAGCTCTCCCGGTCGATGTCCGCGATGTTCACCGCCGTGAACAGCCGGGTGCCCGGCCGCGGCCGGACGAACCGCGCCAGCAGCGCCAGCACGCCCTCGCTCAGCGCCGCCTTCGCCTCCGGCGAACGGCCCGGGAAGATCTGGAACTCCACGAACACCTGGGTGTCGCCGGCCGCCCCGCTGGTCCCGACCACCAGCAGCTCGCTCTGCCGGAACACCGTCTTGCAGGACTCCGGCTTCGCGTCGATCGTCGCCTCGGCCAGCCGGTTGATCGCCAGGCCGAGGCCCCGGCGGTCGAAGGTTCCGGCCAGGTCGGCCGAGTAGTCGACGGAGATCTGCGGCATCGTCGCCCCCGTGGATCGCAGTGGTACGGACGCCCGACCCTAACCCCACCGGCCCCGGGGATCAGTCCCGGGCCAGCCCGAACCGGCCGCGCCGACCGCTGCGCACGTCCTCCTCGACCACCGCCGCCTGGCCCGCCGTCACCGTCTCGTACACCGCCAGGATGTCCGCGCCGACCGTCGACCAGTCGAACCGCCGCACGTGCCGTGAAGCCGCCTCCCGCAGCTCCTCCAGCCGCGCCGGATCACCCAGCAGCCGCAGCGCCGTACGGGCCAGCGCGTCCGCGTCCTCCACCGGGAACAGCTCGCCCGCGTCCCCGCCGTCCAGCACCTGCTTGAACGCGTCCAGGTCGCTCGCCAGCACCGGCGCACCCGCGGACATCGCCTCGACCAGGATGATCCCGAAGCTCTCGCCCCCGGTGTTCGGCGCCACGTACAGGTCCACGCTGCGCAGCAGCCGGGCCTTGTCCCGGTCGCTCACCATGCCGAGGAACTCCACCTGCCCGCGCACCTCCGGCGCCAGGCCCGCGACCGCCTCCTCCTCGTCGCCCTTGCCCGCCACCAGCAGCCGCACCCCCGGCCGCTCCGCCAGGATCCTCGGCAGCGCCGCCAGCAGCGTCGGCAGGCCCTTGCGCGGCTCGTTGATCCGGCCGATGAAGCCGATCGTGCCCGGCTCCCCCTTCGCCGCACCGCCCGTCCAGCGCTCGTCCGGCTCGGCCTCCGCGAAGAAGCCCACGTCCACGCCGTTGGGGATCACCACCGCGTCCCCGCCCAGGTGCTCCACCAGGGTGCGCCGGGCGTACTCCGACACCGCGATCCGGGCCCGGATCTTCTCCAGCCCCGGCTGGAGGATCGGCGAGGCCGCGATCATCATCCGGGACCGCGGGTTGGAGGTGTGGAACGTCCCCACCATCGGCCCGGTCGCCGACCAGGCGGCCAGCATCGACAGGCTCGGCGCGGCCGGCTCGTGCACGTGCAGGATGTCGAAGCGGCCGTCGTGCAGCCACCGCCGCACCCGCGCCGCCGACAGGATGCCGAAGCTCAGCCGCGCCACCGACCCGTTGTACGGCACCGCCACCGCCCGCCCGGCCGGGACCACGTACGGCGGCAGCGCCTCGTCGTCCTCGGCCGGCGCCAGCACCGACACCTCGTGCCCCAGGCCGATCAGGTGCTCGGCCAGGTCCCGGATGTGGAACTGCACCCCACCGGGGACGTCCCAGTCGTACGGGCAGACGATGCCGATCTTCACGGGTTCCTCAAGCTCCTTCGGACGGTCGTGCGGGCGGGACGGCGGAACGGATCAGGACCCGGAGGCCTCGGCCACCGGCTCCGGGGCCCCCTCCGCGCGCTCCGCGGGCGCCGCCTTCACCGTCTCACGGACCGGAAGGTCGGCGAGCCAGAACCTCTGCAGCATGTGCCAGTCCTGCGGGTGCTCGCGGATGCCCCGCTCCCACACCCCCGCCATCGCCTGGGTCATCGCCCGGGTGCGCTCCTTGCGGTCGCCCTCCTCGGGCACCGGCACCTCCGGGTGGATCCGGCCCCGCAGCACCGGACCGTCGTACCAGAGCGTCACCGGCATCAGCGCCGCCCCGGTCCGCTGGCACAGCGCCGCCGGACCGGCCGGCATCCGGGTCTCCTCACCGAAGAACGTCACCCCGATACCCGCCTCCGACAGGTCCCGGTCCCCCACCAGGCAGACCAGCCGGCCCTCGCGCAGCCGCCGCGCCAACGTCCCGATCACGTTCACCGAACCGCCGGTCAGCGCCAGGACCTCCATGCCCTGGCCCTCCCGGAACTCCACGAACCGGTCGAACAGCCGCTCCGGCTTCAACCGCTCCGCGACCGTGGTGAACGGGTAGCCCTGCTGCGCCACCCAGGTCCCCGCGAGGTCCCAGTTGCCCATGTGCGGCAGCGCTATCACCGCGCCCCGACCGGCCTCCAGCGTCTCCCGCAGGTGCTCGAAGCCGTCCACCTGGACATCCCGGGCCACCCGCTCCCGGCTCCACACCGGCAGCCGGAACGACTCCATCCAGTACCGCAGGTACGAGCGCATCCCGGCCCGCGACAGCTCCCGCATCGCGGCCTCGTCCAAGCCCGGACGGACCCGGCGCAGGTTCGCCTCCAACTGGAGCACCCGCTTGCCGCGCTTGCGCCACGCGTAGTCCGCCAGCCGGTCGAACAGCCCCGCGGCCACCCGCTCCGGCAGGTGCTTCAGCAGCCCCCACCCCAGCGCGTACGCCCAGTACACCAGTCGGTCCGTCACCGCAGGACGCCCCCCATCAGCTCCCGGCCGCCGCTCGGTCGGCCTCGAACGCCTCCCGGCGCACGGTCAGCATGCGCTGGAACACCGTCACCAGGCTGCCCGCGGCCACCAGCCACAGCGCCACCGGCAGCAGCCACTCCACGTACGGCACACCGAACGTGTGCAGACCCGCGACCCCGGCCGCCACCAGGCTGGCCACCAGCCGCTCGGCCCGCTCCACCAGCCCCGACACGTCGCACGGCAGACCCTGGCTCTCCGCCCGCGCCTTCGTGTACGACACCACCAGACCGCTCGCCAGGCAGAAGATCGCCACCGCGCAGAGCAGGTTGTCGTCACCCTTGCCCGCGTACCACATCGCCAGACCACCGAAGATCGCCGCGTCCGCGACCCGGTCCAGGGTGGAGTCGAGGAACGCCCCCCACTTCGAGGTCCGGCCCAACTGGCGGGCCATGTTCCCGTCGACCAGGTCCGAGAAGATGAACAGCGTGATCGTGATGGTGCCCCAGAAGAACTCCCCGCGCGGGAAGAACACCAGCGCACCGGCCACCGAACCGGCGGTACCGATCAGCGTCACGGCGTCCGGACTCACACCGAGGCGGATCAGGAACGCGGCGAACGGGGTCAGGACACGTGTGAAGAAGGCACGCGCGTATTTGTTGAGCATGGCCTTCCCAGCCGCTCCGATCTCCCAGATACCGCCTGGCGCGGAACGCGCGGCAGACGGCCGGGCGGATCAGCCCGTCCGGCCCACCCATCGTAGCCACGCCGGAGACACGCTCCGGCGCACGCACCGCCGGGTCGGCGCCCCCGCCACCACCCACACACGGACCGTCACCGACCGGCCCCTACGACACGCGCCCCGCAGAACCCGACCCTAGACTGCCAAAGACAGCCTCGGCGCCACGGGAGGAGACCCCGATGCCCGACCGCAGCACGGCACGAGCCGGCCAGGCACCCCCCGTCAACGGCCCGAAGGACCTGCGCAACGTCGTCCTCATCGGCCCCAGCGGTGTGGGCAAGACCACCCTCGCCGAATCCCTCGCCCTCGCCTCCGGCGCCACCGGCCGGGCCGGCCGCGTCACCGACGGCACCACCGTCTCCGACCACGAGGACATCGAGCACCAGCAGCAGCGCTCCGTCCAGCTCGCGCTCCTCCCCCTCGAATGGAAGGGCGTCAAGATCAACCTGATCGACCCGCCCGGCCACCCCGACTTCACCGCCGACCTGCGCGCCGCCCTGCACGCCGCCGACGCCGCCGTCTTCGTCGTCTCCGCCACCGACCCGGTCACCGCCCCCACCCGCGCCCTGTGGCACGAATGCGCCGCCGAAGGCATCCCCCGCGCCATCGCCGTCGCCAAACTCGACCTCGCCCACACCGGCTTCGACGACATCCTCACCGCCTGCCACGACGCCTTCGACCTCGGCCCGGACACCCTCCGCCCGCTCTTCCTGCCCGTCCTCCACGACGGACACCCCGACGGCAGCGTCGACCTCCTCACCGGCGACACCTACGGCGACACCGACCCCCTCCCCGACACCGCCCCCGCCCACGACAGCCTCGTCGAGGCCATCTCCGGCCAGGACGACACCCTCATGGAGCGCTACCTCTCCGGCGACCCCCTCGACACCGACTCCCTCGAAGCCGGCCTGCGCCGCGAAGTCCTCTCCTGCACCCTCCACCCCGCCGTCCCCACCAGCGAGAACGGCCTCGGCGCCGCCGAACTCCTCGACCTCATCGCCCACACCTTCCCCGACCCCACCGAACGCACCCGCCCCGCCCCCGCCTGCGACCCCGACGCCCCGCTCGCCGCCCAGGTCGTCCGCGTCACCGGCGACGCCTACGTCGGCCGGATCAGCCTGCTGCGCCTCTACGCCGGCACCCTGCGCCCCGACACCCGGATCCACCTCACCGGCACCGCCCACACCGCCGACCAGAACGGCGACGAACGCGTCACCGCCCTCACCAGCCCCTTCGGCAAACTCCAGCGCCCCGTCCCGCACGCCGTCGCCGGCGACCTCGTCTGCGCCGCCAAACTCACCACCGCCCGCGCCGGCGACACCGTCCACGACCCCGGCCACCCCGTCGAACTCGACGGCTGGACCCTCCCCGAACCGCTGCTCCCGATCGCCGTCGAAGCCCACAGCAAGGCCGACGACGACAAGCTCTCCCAGGCCCTCGCCCGCCTCACCGCCGAGGACCCGGCCCTACGCCTCGAACAGAACCCCGACACCCACCAGCTCGTCCTCTGGTGCACCGGCGAGGCCCACGCCGAGGTCGTCCTCGACCGCCTCCGCACCCGCCACGGCGTCCACGTCGACACCGTCGAACCCAAGGTCGCCCTGCGCGAGACCTTCGGCACCGCCGCCGCCGGCCACGGCCGCCTGGTCAAGCAGTCCGGCGGCCACGGCCAGTACGCCATCTGCGACCTGGAGGTCGAACCGCTCCCGGCCGGCTCCGGCTTCGAGTTCCAGGAGCACGTCGTCGGCGGCGCCGTCCCCAAGCACTTCATCCCCTCCGTCGAGAAGGGCGTCCGCGCCCAGCTCGCCAAGGGCGTCGCCACCGGCCACCCGCTCGTCGACGTCCGGGTCACCCTCACCGACGGCAAGGCGCACTCCGTCGACTCCTCCGACGCGTCCTTCCAGAACGCCGCCGCCCTCGCCCTGCGCGACGCCGCCGAGCACGCCGTCATCCGCCTGCTCGAACCCGTCGCCGCCGTCAGCGTCCTGCTCCCCGACGACTACCTCGGCGCCGTCCTCGGCGACCTCTCCGCCCGCCGCGGCCGCGTCCTCGGCAGCGAGACCGGCGGCACCGGCCTCACCCTGCTGCGCGCCGAGGTCCCCGAACTCGAACTCGTCCGCTACCCGGTCGACCTGCGCTCGCTCACCCACGGCACCGCCGAGTTCTCCCGCGCCTACCTGCGCCACGAGCCGATGCCCGCCGCCCTGGCCGAGCGCTACACCGACTGAGCGGCCCCGCGCCCAACCACGGCCGGACGGGTCTACGGCCGGACGGGCTTCCGGGCCGGCAGCGCGCACGCCGCCGTACCCCCCGGCATCCGGTGCCGGTTGCGCGCCACCCAGCGGTAGACCACCCCCGCCAGCGGCCGCACCGGCGCCGCCGTCAACACCGCGCCCAGATATGCCCACGCCCCGCCGGAGCGCATCAGCAGCCGCGCAACCCCCTGCGCGCCCCCGTACACCCGGCCGGTCGGCGTCACCCAGAGCACCTCGCGCTCCGCCCGCTCCGCCGACACCTCGCCCCGCCCGCCCGCACGCCCATCCAGCCCCGCCAGGTCCGCGAACTGGAACGGCACCGCCTCCCAGCCCCCCGACGCCAGTGTCTGCCGCAGGTACCGCTCCGCCCAGCGCACGCAGGACGAGCAGAACGAACAGTCCCCGTCGAAGACCAGCACCGGATCCTTCACGGCCGCGCCCCTTTCGTCACTCCCACCACCCATCCTGCCCCACCGCCCCCATCCCTCCCACGGCGGGCATCGACCCGCCCGAAGCTGGGCATCATGCCCCTCAGGCCTCCGGTGACGGTACTTCAGACGATCATCCGCGCGGGGGTGCCACGGCACGGTAACCTGCCGCTGACAAGGGGAGGAGGGGACGCCACCGTGACCACACTCGACATGACCCCGGGTGCGCAGATACCCCGGACCGACACCGGGCCGCAGACCGCCATCACCCAGGGACTCTCCTCGACCGCCTACCGCGACGGCGAGATCCAGGGCTTCGTCGGCGCCGTCACCGACGCCACCGCGAAGAAGGGCCGCTTCGCGCTCTTCCGCCCCAACCTCGGCGAGGCCTTCAGCAAGGCGCTGGTCTCCCGCGCCCTGGGCGGCGCCCGCAAACCCCTCGTCCCGGCCTTCGGGGTCGACACCCGCCAGGTCGTCGAGCACTGCCTGGCCGCCGAGGAACTGCGCAACACCCGCGACCGGCAGCTCAGCACCGTCTCCATCGCCACCGGCGTGCTCTTCCTCCCCGGCACCCTGGTCTGGCTCGGCGCCTTCCAGCTCCGCGCCTGGCTCAAGCGGGACAACCCGAAGAACGCGGCCGTCTACGGCGGCATCGTGCTCGCCGCGGCCGCCGCCCTCGCCGTCCTGCTCGCCCTGCGCCCGCCGGCCACCGGCTTCATCGGCGTCTACCTTCGCGTCACCATGCTCGCGCCCGTCATCGGCTGGTACCTCGCCCGCCGGATCGTCGAGCGCTCCGCCAAGGACCTGCGCAGCCGCTGGCAGGCCCTGGTCGAGGGCAGCGCCGTCGCCGCCACCGTCGCCAAGGCCGTCCCCCGGGACGACCTCGACAAGAAGGCCGCCGACCTGCGCGACAAGCTCGGCCGCCTGGACGCCGAGCAGGAGACCAACATCCACCACTACGCCGGCCCCAAGGGCATCCTCGGCGCCGGCCGCCGCTGGGGCGAATGGCGCCTCGCCGACACCCTCCACCCCGCCGAGGGCCACGTCGACTTCCGCGCCTTCCACCCCTGGGACCTGATCCGCCGGATCTCCTCCCACCTGAAGGGCCTCGGCGTCAGCCACGTCGCCAACAGCGGCATGCCCAACGTCGCCATCAAGCAGTGGGTCGTCTTCGACATCGGCGAGGGCGCCGACGAGATCAGCCGCCCCGGCAACGCCGACATGGACGGCGACCGGATGCGCGACTTCGCCGTACAGAGCGTCGCCGACAAGCAGACCTTCTCCGGCGGCCCCCGGCACTACCTCGCCACCCAGTTCATCACCCACGACGGCAAGCTGGTCCTCACCTTCACCGTCACCGTCACCCTGCTCGCCAACGTCCTCAACATCACCGTGTCCGGCTACGCGCTCGGCCCGGTCAAGGGCGTCTTCTTCGACAAGCCCAAGGACAAGGAGAAGTCGGTCGCCAAGACCGTGAAGTTCTGGGAGGAGCGCACCGTCAAGCTCCCCCTGATCGACAACGACGAGGTCGTCCGCCAGGCCGTCCGCGCCCCGTTCTACCGGATGCCCGGGCTGCTCACCTGGCTCGGCGGCGGACTCGGCCTGCCCGAGCCGTTCGGGCTGCGGCACATCTGGGCCGGCCGGGCCTGGGAGAACCGCTCCATGGTCGACAACGCCCAGAACGCCTCCGTCCCGGTGCTCGCCGCCGTCCACGCGGCCACCCTGGAGTTCCTGGAGGAGCACGACCTGGACGCCGACCGCTTCTTCAAGAACCGCACCTCGATCATCAAGTCCGAGGCGCAAAGCCCCCGCCCGTACGACGTCGACACCTTCAACGCCGGCTGACCCGCGGAACGCGGAAGGGCCCCACCGGGATCTCTTCGGTGGGGCCCTCTTGCGTTCGTGCTGTGGATCAGCCCTGCGGCCAGACCTCGGCCAGCATCTTCCGGGTGTCCGCCAGCAGCTGCGGCAGCACCTTGGTGTGGCCGACCACCGGCATGAAGTTGGTGTCCCCGCCCCAGCGCGGCACCACGTGCTGGTGCAGGTGCGCCGCGATCCCGGCCCCGGCCGCCGCGCCCTGGTTCATCCCGATGTTGAACCCGTGCGCCCCGGAGGCCGCCCGCAGCGCCGTCATCGCCTTCTTGGTGAAGTCCGCCAGCTCGGCCGTCTCGGCCTCGTCCAGGTCGGTGTAGTCGGCGACGTGCCGGTACGGGACCACCATCAGGTGCCCACCGTTGTACGGGTACAGGTTCAGCACCGCGAACACGGCACTCCCCCGGGCGATGACCAGCCCCTCCTCGTCGCTCAGCGACGGGATCGAGCAGAACGGACAACCGTCGTCCGGAGCCGGGCCGGTGGGCTTGTTCTCACCCTGGATGTACGCCATCCGATGAGGCGTCCACAAGCGGCGGAAGCCGTCCGGCTCGCCGACGCCCCGCTGAAGTTCCGGCTCAGTCGTCATGCTGATCAGCATATTCGCCCGACGGGGCTTGCAAAGCCGCGCGGGGCAGACTCATCGAGAGCCTGCCCCGCGCAACCCCGCGAACGCGGGGCCTACGGCACCTTCCTCCGGTGCGCGTTTCGAATCTTCGGATCACCCCCGCTCAGGCGGGGCCCACCTCACACCTGGATACGACGCGCCACAGCATCAACGATCTCGGCGATGGCCTCGTCACGGGGCACGCCGTTCTTCTGCTCGCCGTTGCGGTAGCGGAAGGACACCGCACCCGCCTCGACATCGTCGTTGCCCGCGATCAGCATGAACGGCGTCTTGGTCTTCTGTGCGTTGCGGATTTTCTTCTGCATGCGGTCGTCCGAGGTGTCGACCTCGACCCGGATCCCGTGCTTCTTGAGCTCGGCCGCGACCTCCAGCAGGTACGGCACGTGCTCGTCGGTGATCGGGATGCCGGTGACGGTGACCGGGGCGAGCCACGGCGGCATGGCGCCGGCGTAGTGCTCCAGCAGCACCGCGAAGAACCGCTCGATGCTGCCGAACAGCGCCCGGTGGATCATGACCGGCCGCTGACGCGAGCCGTCCGCCGCCGTGTACTCCAGGTCGAAGCGCTCGGGGAGGTTGAAATCCAACTGAATTGTCGACATCTGCCACGTCCGGCCGATGGCGTCCCGTGCCTGCACCGAGATCTTCGGGCCGTAGAAGGCCGCGCCGCCCGGGTCCGGCACCAGCGGCAGGCCCTGCTTCTCGGCCACGCTCGCCAGGACGGCGGTGGCCTCCTCCCAGGTCTCGTCGCTGCCGACGTACTTGACCGGGTCCTTGGTCGACAGCTCCAGGTAGAAGTCGGTCAGACCGTAGTCGCGGAGCAGGTTGAGCACGAAGGTCAGCGTGGAGTCGAGCTCCTCCGCCATCTGCTCGCGGGTGCAGTAGATGTGCGCGTCGTCCTGCGTGAAGCCGCGGGCACGGGTCAGGCCGTGCACGACGCCGGACTTCTCGTAGCGGTACACCGTCCCGAACTCGAAGAGGCGCAGCGGCAGTTCACGGTACGAGCGGCCGCGCGCGTCGAAGATCAGGTTGTGCATCGGGCAGTTCATCGGCTTGAGGTAGTAGTCCACGCCCTCGTCGAGCTGCATGGGCGGGTACATACCGTCCGCGTACCAGTCGAGGTGGCCGCTCTTCTCGAAGAGCTTCCCCTTGGTGGCGTGCGGGGTGTAGACGAACTCGTAGCCCTCCTCCTCGTGCCGCTTGCGCGAGTAGTCCTCCATGGCCCGGCGGATGATGCCGCCCTTGGGGTGGAAGACGGCGAGGCCGGAGCCGATCTCCTCGGGGATGGAGAAGAGGTCGAGCTCGTTGCCGAGCTTGCGGTGGTCGCGCTTCTCGGCCTCGACGAGGAAGTCGAGGTGGGCCTTGAGCTCGTCCTTGGTCGGCCAGGCGGTCCCGTAGATGCGCTGGAGCATCGGGTTCTTCTCGCTGCCGCGCCAGTAGGCGGCCGCGTTGCGCATCAGCTTGAACGCCGGGATGTGGCGGGTGCTGGGCAGGTGCGGGCCGCGGCAGAGGTCGCCCCAGCACTGCTCGCCGGTCTTGGCGTCCAGGTTGTCGTAGATGGTGAGCTCGCCGGCGCCCACCTCGACGTCGGCGCCCTCGCCGGCGGTGGCGGCGGAGCCCTTGAGGCCGATCAGCTCCAGCTTGTACGGCTCGGCGGCCAGCTCCTCGGCGGCGGCCTCGTCGGTGACCACGCGGCGGGAGAACTTCTGCCCGCGCTTGATGATCTCCTGCATGCGCTTCTCGATGGCCTTGAGGTCATCGGGGTGGAAGGGCTTCTCGACGTCGAAGTCGTAGTAGAAGCCGTCCTTGACCGGCGGGCCGATGCCGAGCTTGGCCTCGGGGTAGAGCTGCTGCACGGCCTGGGCCATGACGTGCGCGGTGGAGTGGCGCAGGATGTCGAGGCCGTCCTTGCTGCCAATCTCGACCGGCTCGACCTCGTCGCCGTCCTGGACGGCGTAGGCGAGGTCCTTGAGCTGGCCGCCGACGCGGGCGGCGATGATCGAGCGGTCGTCGGCGAAGAGCTCGGCGGCCGTGGTGCCCGTCGTCACCACGCGCTCTTCCCGATCGGGTTCGCGGCTGATGATTACCCGGACGTCCGTCACCGGTCTCTCCTGACGTGCTGGATTTCAGAGGACGCAACACTGCGCTGCGCGTGACGATGGTACCGAGAGCGCCGCCCCTGCCGTCCACCTACGCCCCTTCTCCCCCTTCCTCCGCCTTCTCTCCGAGCGACTTCAGCAGCCGCTCGCGGTCCCCGTCCTCCCAGCCGCGGAGCTCCAGCCCGTGCGGGCGGACGAGCCGGCGGAAACCGTCGTGCCGGTCCAGCCGGCCGGAGACCCGGACGGGCAGGCCCGCGAGGTGGGCCTCGGCGGCGAGCCGGTAGTCGGGGTCGGGCAGGCGGAGCTTGAGCTCCCGGACGTCGGCGCCGGCCAGCACCCGGAGCCGTACCGAGCCCGGTCCGGCCGGGTCGGCGCGCTTGAGCCGGGTGACCACGCCGAGCACGGTGACGGCGATGGCGGGTTCGGTCCGTTCCAGCAGGTCGGCGGCCTCCGCCAGGGCGGGCAGGTCGCCGGGCGAGAAGTCGAGGTCGATCCGGCGGTCGCCGAAGCCGCCCGGCGTCCCGGCGGCGGGTGACCAGGCGACGCTGAACCGGGCGGCCGTGGCGTCGCGCACCAGGTCCTCGACGGACCGGACGAGCTCGCTGCTGACCCCGGCCCGGACGGCGTTCCCGAAGGCCTCGGGCCCGCCGCTGACCCGGCGGTAGTCGACCGCGTCGCGCAGCGCCTCCAGGGCCCGGACCAGGGTGGTGACGGCGGCGCGGCCCTCGGGAGCGGGGGTGTGCGCGGTGAGGGCGGCGCCCTGTTCGACCAGCAGGACGCGGTCCAGGTAGTCCCCGGCGAGGCCGTCCAGCCGGGCTCCGAAGTAGCCGACCCTGGTGCGGGCGGCCTTGGCGCCGGCGGCGAGCATCCCTCGGGCCGCCCCTCTGAGCCGCTCGGCCTCGTCCCAGGAGACGGTCCCGGCGGGGCCGGGCGGCTCGCGGTGCCAGCGCAGTTCGTCGCCGGGGACGGCGAGGGCGAGCAGGATCGAGCGAGCGGAGGGGGTACGGGCGCGGGAGAGCGCGGCGACGGCGTCGGTGAGGAGTTCGACGGCGTCGTCGAAGCCGTCCCCGGCCGGGACGAGCAGGCTGGTGCCGGGCTCCTCGTCGGGCGGGGTCCAGCGTCCGTACCGGGCGGCCGGGCCGCCGCGGCGGACCCAGCCGTGCCGGGCGAGCAGGGTGGCCAGCACGGCGGGGTCGACGGCGGCCGGGTCGGGCAGGGGCCGGGCCGGCTCGCCCGGTGGGTACGGCGGTGTCATGGGTCCGGTTCCTCCCTGCCGCGGCCGGGCCGTCACGGGCTGCCGCCCGCGCCGATCCGGGCCATGATGTCGCAGAGCGCGCGGTCGTCGAAGACCTTGTCGGTGGGCACCCGGACGTTGGTGCGCCGCTGCCCGGTGACGGGGTGGCCGGCCAGGTTGACCCAGTAGCAGCAGTGCCGCAGTTCCAGGGCGTCCGGGCGGGCCCGCAGCCAGTGGTCGACCCGGCGCGGGAGCAGCATCACGACCAGGATCCGCGGCACGGCGACCCGGGGCCGGGCGAGCTTGCGCAGGTGGTCGTTGTCCAGGGTGAAGCTGAAGAACGGTCCGGCCGGGTCGGGCGCGACCTGCTGGGTGGCCTTGAGCTGGATCTTGACGGTGACCTCGTCGTCCACCTCGTGCGCCCGGGAGCCGTGGCTGACGTGCCAGTCGATGCCGTTGTCCGGGAACGGCTGGGAGAGCGAGCAGCCGGCCGCGGCGGCGACCGCGTGCAGGTAGCCGACCTGCAACGTCTCCATGCAGGCGGTGACCGCGAGGTTCCCCCGCGGTGCGGCCGCCGCCTCCTCGGGCTGCGGCTGGGTCAGTGCCATCGCCCCGTGGCCTCCCCCGGCTCGGGCCCGTCCCGGTGTCCGGACGGGTCGGTCGATTCGATCGGGACAGTCATGGGCAGGATCCCCGGTCGGGCTTGGGCCAAACGGGTTGAAGGGGCGTCAGAACCGGGTATCAACCGGGCGCAACGCTCGTCTGAGGGGCAGTCATGCAGCAGCACTGGTACACCGGCCCGCTCGCCTCCTTCGACACCGAGACGACCGGCGTGGACGTGGAGAACGACCGGATCGTCTCCGCCGCCCTGGTCGTCCAGCTCGCGCCGGGCGCACCGGCGCGGACCACCACCTGGCTCGCCGATCCGGGGGTTCCGATCCCGGACGGCGCCCGCGCGGTGCACGGCATCACCGACGAGCGGGTGCGCGCCCACGGGCGTCCGGCCCGCGCGGTGGTGGCGGAGGTCGCCCACGCGCTGGCGGCCGAGGCGCTGGCCGGGCATCCGGTGGTGGTGATGAACGCGCCCTACGACCTGACGCTGCTGGACCGGGAGCTGCGCCGTCATCACGGGCTGACGCTGGCCGGGGGGCCGGCGGCGGCCGGGCTGGTGGTGCTGGATCCGCGGGTGCTGGACAAGCACGTGGACCGCTACCGCAAGGGCCGCCGGACGCTGACCGACCTGTGCGCCCACTACGGCGTGGAGCTGGCCGGGGCGCACGACGCGGCGGCGGACGCGGCGGCGGCGCTGGCGCTGACCCGGCGGATCGGCGCCCGCTACCCGGCGGCGCTGGGCGGGCTGTCGGCGGCGGAGCTGCACCTGCGGCAGGCGGTCTGGCACGCGGCGCAGGCGCGGGGGCTGCAGAACTGGTTCGACCGCTCGGGGAAGGCGGAGCGGGTGGACCTGTCCTGGCCGCTGCGGCCGGCCCGGTGCGGCTGCGGGCGCCGGCTGGAGCCGGAGCACGGCTGCGAGGCGGCGGCGTAGACGGGCGGCCCCGGTATCCCGGGCCTGAACGCGCCGCAGGCCCTGACCTGTTTCCTGGTCAGGGCCTGCGTGCTGTCCGGGTGGGCGATACTGGGATCGAACCAGTGACCCCTTCGGTGTGAACGAAGTGCTCTCCCGCTGAGCTAATCGCCCGGGCAACGAGAAGAACTGTAGCACCATTCGGGGCCGGTCGTACAACTCGCCCGTTCCGGGTACTGCCGACACCTCCGCAGAACTCGCGCCCCACGCGGAAGATGACTGTGCCTCAGGCGATTACCGACGGCTCTTCGGGCGGATTCCGGAAATACACGTGAGGCCCAGCCGATAATCGGCTGGGCCTCACGTATCACTGTGCATTCCGGTGGGCGATACTGGGATCGAACCAGTGACCCCTTCGGTGTGAACGAAGTGCTCTCCCGCTGAGCTAATCGCCCGGGTGCAGAGAAAACATTACCGCATCCCGGAGGGTGCTCCGACCACCCTCCCCGCCCGCGACCCCGCTCCCGGTCGCCCCCTGGGCTCCCGTCCGGCCGCCCCGGTTCGCGGTGGCGCACCCGCGGGTCACGGCCCGCCGGGCGGCCTCCGTGACCTCGCGGCGGATCCGGTGCGGGGCCGGGCCCGGTCGGTCGGGCCCCCGCACCCAGGAAGATCACCAGCCGGGCGGCGGCGCGACCGGTCCGAACGCACCCCCGCGGGGCCGGCCAGGGAGATCACCACCCGCCGGACCGGGTGCGGCGGACGCCGGCCGGGGCCCGTCAACCGGTCGCCCGTCCGCCGTCGACGACTGCGTCAACCGCCACAGCCGCTTCACCCGTTCCCGTGTTCCCGCGCCTCTTGTCGTTTCGCACAGTCATGCCAGGAAACTAACCAAGTAGCGCCCGGGTAATGCCCGGCCCGGCCGCTGCGGGGCGATTCCGCAATGCGCCGTAAGGGGTACGACTCGCGCCCGAATCGGGACAGAGGGGTTTACATCGGTCTTGGGGGTGGGATGGTCCGTTCGCCGACGTGCGATTCCCCGAGCGCACACTGAGCGAAAGGCCATGGCGCTTATGAACACCACGGTCAGCTGCGAGCTGCACCTGCGCCTCATCGTGTCCAGCGAGTCCTCACTGCCCGTCCCCGCGGGCCTGCGCTATGACACCGCCGACCCCTACGCCGTGCACGCCACGTTCCACACGGGCGCCGACGAGACCGTGGAGTGGGTGTTCGCCCGAGATCTCCTCGCGGAGGGGCTGCACCGACCCACCGGTACCGGCGACGTCCGGGTGTGGCCGTCCCGTAGTCACGGGCAAGGGGTGGTCTGCATCGCACTGAGCTCTCCGGAAGGAGAAGCCCTGCTGGAGGCCCCGGCCCGAGCGCTTGAGTCGTTCCTCAAGCGGACGGACGCCGCGGTGCCCCCCGGCACCGAACACCGTCACTTCGACCTCGACCGGGAGCTGTCCCACATCCTCGCCGAAAGCTGACCCCGTCCGGAGGGCGGTCACGCCCCGCTGTCAGCGGGGCCATACCGCCTGCCGCCATCGCAGCCGTCCTACTCGGGGGCACGGCAGCGGACTCAGCCGCGCACGACGCGGTCTCGGGGCCGGTGAGGCGGCCCCGCTCCCACCGGAGCGGGCCCCAGCACCGCAGGCGCCCGGCACCGAGGCCGGCCATCCTCACGGGTGGCCGGCCTCGGTGCCGGGCGCCGACGTCTTCCGGCGGCCCTACGGACGGTGCCCCGGGGGCCGTCCGGCCGGGCGGTGTCCGGTTTCGGACGCCTTGCCGGACTGCGCACACATCTTCGAAAGAAGGCACCGCCCTACCGGTACGAGGCCCGGTATGGTCTGGGGTAACCGCGGACGCGGGGTATCGGAGTCCCCCTGCGCGAGGAGCCCCCAACGTGCTGATCACCCATGACACCGAGTGCGCGCTGAGCCTCCTCGTGGAGCTGCTCAACACCGCGCCCGAGGTGTGCGGCGCCGAGCGGCTGCCGGACATCGCCGCACTGGACGCCTTCGTGGTCCGCCAGGAGATCAGCGAGATCGACTCGCTGACCGAGGACGACCTGCGGCGGGTGCACGAGCTGCGCACCCGGCTGCGCGAGGTGTTCGCGACGGAGTCCACCGCGGAGGCCGCCGAGCTGGTCAACTCGATGGTCGCGGCCGCCGGGACGACGCCCCGGCTGACCAACCACGACGGCCACGACTGGCACATCCACTACTTCGCGCCGCACGCCGCGCTCGGCGACCACCTGGCGGCCGAGCTGGGCATGGCGCTGGCCTTCATCCTCATGGCGGGCGAGCGGGAGCGGCTGCGCCGCTGCGAGGCGCCGGACTGCGCGCGGGTCTTCGTGGACCTCTCCCGGAACCGCTCGCGGCGCTACTGCGACAGCCGTACCTGCGGCAACCGGCTGCACGTCGCCGCCTACCGGGCGCGGCAGCGGTCGGCGGAGGCCGTTCCCTCCGCCTGACCGCCCGGGCCCGCTCGGTCCGCCTGGCCCGCCGGATCCACCCGTCCCGCTCAGATCCCGCGCTTGCGGAGGATCTCCTCGATGTCGGCGAAGTCGCCGAGGCCGTCCTCCCGCTTGCCCGCGGCCGGCTTCTTCGCGGCCTTGGGGGCCGGCGCCGCCACCGCCGGGCGCTCGGGCGCCGGGCCGGCCGCGGCCGGGCGCTCCGGGGTGCTCTCCACCGCCGTACCGCCCCGGCGGCCCACCCAGCGGGTGGTGACCAGCAGGACCGCGGAGACGCCGAGCAGGGCGATGCCGGTCCAGACCCGCGGGTCGAAGACCAGCCTGGTCGCCCAGTCGGCGAACTCCCGGGCGATCGTGCTCGCCAGCGGGAACAGGCCGGTGAGGTAGAGCCCGGCGGGCAGCAGGGCCACCGCGAACCAGCGGGTCGCCGACAGGAAGCGCCGCCGGTAGGCCCGCAGCCCCGCGAAGGCCACTCCGCCCGCCGTGAGGATGAAGCTGATCGCCGCGCTCAGCACGGGGCCGCTCCTTCGTGTCCGGTCGTCCTGGTCATCGGTGCCTTCCTCTCGGTCCGCCTCGGGCGCACCTCCGGCCGGAGCGGGCGCCCACTAGTGGAACACTGAGGGAATGATCGATGGTTCCCTCCCCCGCCTCGAGTTCTGGTGCGACCTCCAGTGCCCGGACTGCCACACCGCGCTGGACGACGTACGGGCGCTGCGCGCGCAGTACGGCGACGCGCTGCCGCTGGAGGTGCGGCACTTCCCGCTGGAGAAGCACAAGCACGCCTACGCCGCCGCGGAGGCGGCCGAGGAGGCGTTCGCGCAGGGGCTGGGCTGGCCCTTCGTGGAGGCCCTGCTGGCCCGCACCGCGGAGCTGGACGCGCGCGGGCAGCAGGTGCTGCTGGAGGTGGCCCGGGAGGTCGGGGCCGACGTCGAGGAGGTCGACACCGCGCTGGTCGACGGCCGGCACATGCTGACCGTCGACGCCGACCAGGCCGAGGGCAAGGCGATCGGGGTCACGGGCACGCCGACGTACGTGATCGGCGGGAAGCGCCTCGACGGCGGGCAGAGCCAGGACGGGCTGCGCGAGCGGATCGTGGCCGTCCTCGAGGCGGCGAAGTCCTCCTGACCGCACGCCCGGTCACAGCTTCTTGCCGTAGACGCGCTCGGTGACCCGGTAGCCGAGCGAGGTGTAGAGCCGGATGGCGACCTCGTTGCCGGCGAAGACGTTGAGGCCGAGGTGCCGCACTCCGGCGGCCAGGCACTCGCGTTCGGCGAGCAGCATCAGTGTGCGTCCGTGTCCCTGGCCCTGATGGGCCGGGGACACCTCGACCTTCATCACCCAGGCGAGCGGTTCGCCGTCCGGCTGGTCGCGCAGGCGCGGCTGCAGCCAGAGCAGGCCGTACGGGCCCTCCCCGCCGTCGGCGCCGTACAGGCGGCGCACGACCATGCCGGGGGCCTCCGGGTCCGGCGGGGGCGGGCTCTGCGGCCCGGCGGCCATGCGGGCGCGGGCCTGTTCCTCGGTGAGGCCGGAACCGACCATCATGCGGACGTAGTCGTCCGCGGACTCCTCGTACCAGGCCCGGAGTTCGGCCGGGTCGTCGAAGGGGCGCGCGCTCAGCCCGGCGGGCAGTTCGGGGGCGTCGACCAGCGGCTTGGACATGGCCAGGGCCCGCTCGGTGTAGCCGAGGGTCGCGGCGAGCCCCCGGGCCGCCGTGGCCGACTCCGGGACGGCGACGTCGACCCGGGTGCAGCCCCAGGTGCGCAGCACCTCCTCGGCGGCCAGCCCGCCGAAGGTGCCGCGGCCCCGGCCGCGGCCCTCGGTGACTTCCAACTCGGATATTCTCCCGAAGAGTTGACCGCCCTGCGGGTCGGCGGTGGTGCGCACCGCGCCGACCGGGCGGCCGTTCGAGAGGATCAGCCAGCGTCTGGTGCGGCCGCCGGCCGCGGTGGGTGTCTCCGGGCCCTCGGGGCGCAGCGTGGTGGTCATGTGGTGGTCCCTTCCCGTTGCGGGGGAGGTTATCCACGCGGTCGGCCTGCTCCCCGGCCGGGGATCACGGGTCGAGGTCGTCGCCGCTGCGCTCGGCGAAGACGGCCATGGCCTTGGCGGTGACGGGGCCGATGCCGGGCAGTTCGCGGTCGTCGACCCGGGTGACGGCCTGGACGTCGCGGGTGGTGGAGGTCAGGAAGACCTCCTCGGCGTCCTGGAGGGCGGTGAGCGGGAGGTCGGCCTCCTCGGCGCCGCACCAGTCGATGACGAGCCGCCGGGTGATGCCGGCCAGGCAGCCGGAGGCGAGGGCGGGGGTGAGCAGGCGGCCGCCGAGGACCACGAAGACGTTGGAGCCGGTGCCCTCGCAGAGCAGGCCGGCGGTGTTGGCGAACAGGGCCTCGGAGGCGCCGGCGCGGTGGGCGGCGGCCAGGGCGACGACGTTCTCGGCGTACGAGGTGGTCTTGAGGCCGGCGACGGCGCTGTGCTCGTTGCGGCGCCAGGGGACGACGGCGACGGCGGTCTCGTCGGGGCGGTGGCCGATCGCGCTGAGGGCGACGACCAGGGTGGGGCCGGTGGTGCCGCGCTCGGAGCTGAGCGGGCCGTTGCCGCCGGTGTAGGTGATGCGCAGCCGGCCGAGCGGTGCGGGGTTGGCGGCGAGGACCTGGGCGCAGGCCTCGCGGACCAGGTCGTGGTCGGGGTCGGCCAGGCCGAGGCCGCGGGCGGAGCGGGTGAGCCGGTCGAGGTGGCGGGTGACCGCGAAGGCCCGGCCGTCGACCGTCTTCAGGGTCTCGAAGACGCCGTCGCCGGTGGTGAGGCCGTGGTCGAGGACCGAGACGGTCGCGTCGGCGGAGTCGACGAGGGCCCCGTTGACCCAGCTCGTGGTGCGGTTGTGCATCGGGTGCTGCTCCTAGGCGGTGGGGGCTCAGGCCCCGGTCGGGTCGGATCCGCTGCCGGACTCGCCACCGGGTTCGCCGCCCGACGCTATCGCGACCAGGCGGGCGGCCTTCAGTTCGGTTTCGGCCCATTCGCGTTCGGGGTCGGAGCCCCAGGTGATGCCGGCGCCGGTGCCGAAGCGCAGGACGGGTGCGGCGGGGTCGGTCCGGTCGATCCAGAAGGTGCGGATGCCGACGGCGAGTTCGGCCCCGCCGCGGTCGGCGTCGACCCAGCCGACGGCGCCGCAGTACGGGCCGCGGGGGGCGGTCTCCAGGGCGTCGATGATCCGCAGGGCGCTGGACTTGGGGGCGCCGGTGACGGAGCCGGGCGGGAAAGTGGCGGCGAGGAGTTCGGGCCAGCCGGCGCCCTCGCGCAGGGTGCCCTCGACGGTGGAGACGAGGTGGACCAGGCCGGGGTGCTTCTCGACGGCGCAGAGGTCGGGGACGGTGACGGTGCCGGTCCCGCAGACCCGGCCGAGGTCGTTGCGGACCAGGTCGACGATCATCACGTTCTCGGCGTGGTCCTTGTCGAGGAGGTCGTCCTCGGTGCGGCCGGTGCCCTTGATCGGGCCGGAGGAAACGGTGCGGCCGGTGCGGCGCAGGTAGAGCTCGGGCGAGGCGGTGGCGATCTCGACGCCGTGGTCGGGCAGGCGGATGGTGCCGGCGTAGGGGGCGGGGTTGCCGTGGGCGAGGAGGCCGGTGAGGGCGTCGACGTCGCTGCGGTCCGGGTCGGGCAGTGGCGCGGAGAGCACCCGGCAGAGGTTGGCCTGGTAGACCTCGCCGGCGGCTATGTGCTCGCGGATGCGGCGGACGCCCGCGGTGTAGGCGGCGCGGTCGAGGGAGCTGTGCCAGCCGCCGGCTTCCGGTCCGCGCCAGCCGGCGCCGGAGGGCGGGGCGGGGGCGGGGCGGACCTCGTCGAAGCGGGCGCAGGTGAGGCGGCCCTCGAAGTCGTAGGCGACGGCCCAGTAGCCGGCGGAGTCCAGGGCGGCCGGGTCCGAGGTGACGTCGCGCAGTCCGGTGGCGAGGCGGCCGCCGAAGCGGGCGAGCGGGGTGCGGGGGGCGGGGTGGCCGGACACGGTTCTCCTGCGCGGTGGTGCTGGGGGGCGGTGCCTGAAGTGTAGGTCGGGGGGCGTGGGCCCGGCCCGGCTCGCGCCCCCGCGTACGAGCAGTCGCGTGCGTCGTGCGGGTGTGCGCCGGGTGGCCTGCGGATGATCGTCCGGGAGCGGCGCAGGTGGTGGCCGGTGGTCGGCCGGGAGGGCTGACGGGACGGCACTCGCCGGCCATCCCCTCGGCATGCTGCGGGAACGGATTTTTAGCTGGCCCGGGAATCCGCTAGAGTTCAACACGTCGCCAGGGAGCGCAGCCGAAGAAAAGCGGTGAAGCCCCCGGGAGACAGGCGGACGTGGCTCAGTTGGTAGAGCATCACCTTGCCAAGGTGAGGGTCGCGAGTTCGAATCTCGTCGTCCGCTCGATGGAGAACAGTGTAAGATCGTTCTTCATGTGTTGCCTGGTGGAGTGGCCGAGAGGCGAGGCAACGGCCTGCAAAGCCGTGTACACGGGTTCAAATCCCGTCTCCACCTCCAAGAGGTCCTCCCGGTTCTTCCGGGAGGCCTCCCCGCGCGATTAGCTCAGCGGGAGAGCACTACCTTGACACGGTAGGGGTCACTGGTTCAATCCCAGTATCGCGCACGTCAGGCCCCTCGGGGCTTGCTGCAGGACCGCCACATCAGGCGCGATTAGCTCAGCGGGAGAGCACTACCTTGACACGGTAGGGGTCACTGGTTCAATCCCAGTATCGCGCACAGTAACGGGCCTTCCGGGGTCTGCTGCAACACCGCCGCACCAGGCGCGATTAGCTCAGCGGGAGAGCACTACCTTGACACGGTAGGGGTCACTGGTTCAATCCCAGTATCGCGCACGTCA